>DATKNX010000145.1:0-8354 GCA_035541085.1 Gemmatimonadales bacterium
CGAGCGTCCCGAGGCCCCCGCGGAAATGGAGAGCGAGGACCCGGCCGCCGTGGTGACGCGCCACGCCCTCGCCGGCGACGACGCGCTCGCCGTGAAGGCGCTGGACATCTTCGTCTCGGTGTACGGGTCGCAGGCCGGCAACCTCGCGCTCACGTTGCTGGCGACGGGCGGCGTGTACGTCGCCGGCGGCATCGCGCCGCGGATCGTGCCGAAGCTCCGCGACGGCTCGTTCGTCGCCGCGTTCTGCCGCAAGGGCCGGCTGTCGGACGTGGCGGCCCGCTTCCCGGTGTACGTCGTCCTCAGCCCCGACGTCGGCTTGCTCGGCGCCGCGGCGGCCGCCGCGCAGTGATCGCGCACGTCTTCTTCGACGTGGGCGGCGTGCTCGGCAGCAGCGGCTGGGGGAGCGAGCCGCGCGAGCGGGCGGTGGCGCGGTTCGGGCTCGACGCGGCCGACTTCGACCGGCGGCACCGCGAAGTCGTGGGCGCGTGGGAGGAGGGGCGCCTCGGCCTCGAGGAGTACCTCGACAGCACCGTCTTCTGCGCGCCGCGCGCGTTCACGCGCGCCGAGTTCACGGCCTTCATGATGGCCCAGAGCCGGCCGATGCCGGACACGATCGCGGTGGCGCGCGAGCTGGCGGCGACGGGGCGGTTTCGCCTGATGACGCTCAACAACGAGTCGGCGGAGCTGAACGCGCACCGGCTGAAGGTGTTCGGCCTCGCGCCGCACTTCGCCGCGTTCTTCAGCTCCTGCTGGCTGGGCGTGGCGAAGCCGGCGCGCCGCATCTACGAGCTGGCGCTCGCGATGGCGCAGGCCGATCCGGCCGGCTCGGTGTTCATCGACGACCGGGAGCAGAACCTGGCGCCGGCGCGCGCGCTGGGCATGCACGCGATCCACTTCAGGGACGCGGCGGCGCTGCGGCGGGATCTCGCGGCGCTCGGCGTGGCCCCGTGACGGCGAGGGAACCATGCAGCTCGGGATGATCGGACTGGGACGGATGGGTGGCAACATGGTCCGCCGGCTCGCGCGGGCCGGCCACGCGGTGGTGGCCTACGACCGCGCGCCCGAGGCGGCGCGCGCGCTGGCGCAGGAGGGCGTGGCCACGGCCGCGGCCGACCTCCGCGAGCTGTGCGCGAAGCTCAAGCCTCCGCGGGTGGTGTGGCTGATGGTGCCGGCCGGCGCGCCGGTGGACGAGAGCATCGAGCAGCTCTCGCCGCTGCTCACGGCGGGCGACACCCTCATCGACGGCGGCAACTCGCACTACAAGGACAGCGTGCGGCGCGGCGCCCTGCTCCGGAGCCGCAGCCTCGAGTTCGTGGACGCCGGCACGAGCGGCGGCGTCTGGGGCCTCGAGGTGGGGTACTGCCTGATGGTGGGCGGGTCCCGGCCCGCGGTGGAGCGGTGCGAGCCCATCTTCCGCGCGCTCGCGCCGGCCGACGGCTACGCGCACGTCGGGCCCACGGGCGCCGGGCACTACGTGAAGATGGTGCACAACGGCATCGAGTACGGGATGCTGCAGGCGTACGCGGAGGGCTACGAGATTCTCCACTCCTCCAAGCAGTTCGCCCTCGACCTGCACCAGATCGCCGCCGTGTGGAACCACGGCAGCGTGGTGCGGTCGTGGATCAACGAGCTGGCCGAGCGCGCCTTCGCGCCCGGCGCCGACCTGGCGGGCATCAAGGGCTGGGTGGCCGACTCGGGCGAGGGCCGCTGGACGGTGCAGGAGGCCGCGGACCTCGACGTGCCCGCCCCTGTCATCACGCTGTCGCTGCTCGAGCGGTTCCGCTCGCGCCAGCCGGAGTCGTACGCGGCGAAGGTGATCGCGGCGCTGCGCCACGAGTTCGGCGGCCACCCGGTGAAGAGCGAATGAGCGCGCCTTCGCTCGAGATCCCGCTCCGCCTCTCCGAGGCCATGACCTCGCCGCTCGAGCCGCTGAAGCGCGGCGATCCCTGCACCGCCGTCATCCTCGGTGCGGGCGGCGACCTCACGCGCCGCAAGCTGATGCCCGCCCTGTACCACCTGCTGCACGACGGCCTGCTGCACGACGATTTCTCCGTCGTGGGCGCCGCGCGCGAGGACCTGACCGACCAGGGATTCCGGGACAAGATGAAGCAGGCCATCCTCGAGTCCGAGGAGATCGGCCACGTGCCGGACGCCACCTGGGACCACTTCGCCCAGCGCATCCACTACGTCCGCGGCGACATGACCGATCCGAATTTCTTCGCCGCGGTGAGCGCGCGGGTCGCGGAGTTCGAGCGGGAGAGCGGCCAGCCGCGCGGCCGGCTGTTCTACCTGGCCCTGCCGCCCTCCGTGTACGGCACGGCCGTCGAGCTGCTCTCCTCCACCGGGCTCGTGCCGCGAATGGACGACCCCGCGCAGCGCCCGTGGGCCCGCGTCATCATCGAGAAGCCGTTCGGCTCGAGCCTCGACACGGCGCGCGCGCTGAACCAGACCGTCCTCAAGCGGCTCGCGGAGCACCAGGTCTACCGGATCGATCACTACCTCGGCAAGGAGACGGTGCAGAACCTGCTGGTGCTGCGGTTCGCCAACTCGATCTTCGAGCCGATCTGGAACCGCCAGCACATCCATCACGTGCAGATCACCGCGGCCGAGACCGTCGGCGTCGAGCACCGCGCGGGCTATTACGAGCAGGCCGGCGTCGTGCGCGACATGTTCCAGAACCACCTGCTGCAGCTCTTGGCGCTCACCGCGATGGAGCCGCCGGTCGCCTTCCGCGCCGAAGAGGTGCGTGACGAGAAGGTGAAGGTCCTGCGGGCCATCCGGCCGATCACGGCCGCCACGATCGACCAGTTCGCCGTGCGCGGCCAGTACGGCCCGGGCGCGATCGACGGTGCCGCGGTGCCCGGCTACCGCCAGGAGGACCGCGTCGCGCCGCGCTCCACCACGCCGACGTACGCCGCCCTCCGGTTCCTCGTGGACAACTGGCGCTGGCAGGGCGTCCCCTTCTACGTGCGCAGCGGCAAGCGCATGGCGCGGCGCGCCACCGAGATCGCCATCCAGTTCCAGCGCCCGCCGCACCTGATGTTCCAGCAGGACGCGGGGCGGTCCTTCGCCGCGAACGTCCTCGTCATCCGGATCCAGCCGAACGAGGGCGTGTCGCTCTGCTTCGAGATCAAGATCCCCGGGGTGGACGTGCGCACCACGTCCGTGCAGATGGACTTCGGCTACGGCACCGCCTTCGGCTCGACCGACCACTCGGCGTACGAGACGCTGCTCCTCGACGCGATGGTCGGCGACGGGACGCTGTACGCCCGCAGCGACCAGGTCGAGGCCGCGTGGGCACTCGTGGATCCGGTGGTACAGGCGTGGGCCGCCGAGGCGCCGCGGGACTTCCCCAACTACGTCTCGGGCTCGTGGGGGCCGGGCATCGCCGACGCGTTCATCGCGCGCGACGGCGCCCGGTGGCGGGAGCCGTAGCGGCCGGAGCCGGCCGCCGCCCGCCTAGCGCCAGGTGCGCCGGAGCGGGTGGGCCTCGGTGTTGAAGACGACCGCGTCGAAGTCCAGCGTGGGCGGCGGCGCGAACGTCAGGTAAGCGTACTTCAGCGTCTCGGCCAGGAAGAAGCTCTCCATGTCGTCGCGCGGCTCCTTGGTCAAGACGCTCGCCAGCGCGGCGAAGCCGGTCCCGCTCCGGCAGTAACGGAACAGGCTGTCCACCATCGTGCGCGACATCCCGCGGTACCGCGTGTCGCCCGTGATCCGGTAGAGGTAGTAGGCCGACTCGAGCGCCTCCGGCCGCAGCACGTAGCCCGGCGCGACCACCCGCATCGTGACGTAGTCCAGCTCCTCCGGCTCGACGCCGAAGGTCGTCCACATCCGGAAGATGGACCGCATCAGGCGGCCCGCCCGCGCCGTGTCGCCGCTCTTGGCCAGGACGGCCGCGAAGTACGCGTCGAGCGCGCCGAAGTGCGTGAGGGTGCGCGCGCCGGTGTTCATGTCCGCGTGGCCGTACCAGTAGCCGCCTGGGCGTTCGTCGGGCAGGTAGCGGTTCACCGACGCGATGCTGCTGTCCCACATCCGCTCGAAGTCGGGATCGCGGAAGAGCAGCCACGACTTCAGCAAGTACTCGTAGTACGAATCGATGCCGCCGCTGACGTGGCTGTCGGTGTCCACCCAGGCGCCGGTGCGCACGTCGATGGTGCTGCCCACCAGGCCGATTCCGGAGCGCCGCGCGAACAAGGCCGTCACCGCGCGCTTCGCGGCCTCGTAGTAGCGCGGCTCGCCCGTCAGCTTCGACAGCGTCCCGAACTCCAGCATCAGCGTGCCGATCTCGGCGGGATTGCTCGCGGGCCCGCTCACGGCGCCGGTCCGGAGATTCACGAAGCGGAACGGCATCCCGGTCGGTGAGGCGAACGCCGGCAGCAGCCGCGTGCCGAGGTCGCGGGCCAGCGCGAGGAAGTGCGGGTCGCCGTCCAGTTGGTACGCGCTCAAGAGCCCGCCCAGCTCGCGGATCGTGATCTCGAAGACCTGCACCGGGAAGTCGCGATCGAAGCTCAGCGAGTCGAGGATGAGGCGCTTGGCGCTGTCGGCCTGCGCCGTGAGCCCCATCAGCAGCATCGTGTCGTACGCGTCCACGGGCGTCATCAGGAGCGACGCCGGATACCAGTCCCGCCAGCCGCGCGTCAGGGGCCGCAGCTCGTCGTGGCCCCACGCGTTGCGCACGTAGCCGTCCCAGGCGCGCAGGAACGCGTCGCGGATCGCGGCCGCCTCTGCGGTCGCCGAATCCTGCGCGGCGGCGCGCGGCGGCAGGGCGGCGAGCACGCCGAGCGCGAGGGCGGCGGCGAGCGCTCCCCGCGCGCACCGGCCGCCGCTCAGCGCCACCCCATCCGCTCGCGCAGCGTCGTGACGTGCGCGGTGTGGTGCCGGCCGTGCCAGGCGTACATGGCGACCACGCTGTCCAGCGACATCATCCCGTTCTCCGGATGGTTGAGCTGCCGGGCGAACTGCTCAGGGCTCATCCCGCGCAGCACCAGCATCCACTTCCGGTGCAACGCGTCCAGCAGCGCCAGCGACACGTCGATGGGGCCCCGCACGTCCGGCGTCTCGGACCAGCGCGTCTGGTCGTACGGCTTGATCGTCGGCACGTCCTCGGTGAGCGCCAGCTTGCACCGGACGTACGCGTTCATATGGCTCTCGGGCACGTGGTGGACCACCTGCCGCACCGTCCAGCCGCCGGGCCGGTACGGCGTATCGGTCTGCGTTTCGTCGAGCCCCGCCACCGCGCGGCGCAGCAGCTGCGGCAGCGCCTCGATCTGACCCAGGAACTCCGCACGCTGGGCCGGCGCGAGCGACATCACCTTCGTGTGGCGGCCCACGGGATACTGCAGGTCGGTCATGGAAGCCTCGGCGTTGGAGCGGAACGCGGAACCGGGGGAATGATAACGTCGGACGGGGGCTTGGCTGCGAGATCGGGCGGCGCGGCGGCCGCGGGGCCGGTCGATGGCCCTCAGCGCCAGAGCCACTGCACGGTGAGCCGCAGCTCGCTCGGAGCGTTGGCGAGGCCGCGCAGCAGGTCGAGTTGGAGCGTGCCGCGCGGGATGCAGACCCGCAGCGCCGGTCCGGCGGCGTGGCTCGCGGCCCGGCCGGCCGGCAGCGCGGCCACCCAGCTGGCGCCGACGCCGAACCGCGGCGAGAGCGCGACCATCGCGGTAGCGGGCGTCACGTCCAGCTCGCGGACGCCGGTCCGCTGCAGCGGCTCGTAGTACTCGAAGGTGCCCGAGACGGACACGCGTCCCGAGTGCCAGGACGGCAGCAGATAGGCCTGCGTGAACCAGCCGTCGGACGTGCTCGCCGCCGCGATCACGCCCGTCAGGTCGGCCGTCTCGGACGAGAGCAGCGGCTCGCCGATCCCGACGATGTCCTCGCGGTACTGCGTGCGGGGATTCTGGATGATCGCGATGATGCCGAGCACCGGGCCGGCGGGGTACCCGGCGTAGACGGCGAGCGCACTGCGGCTGGCGTAGCGCGCCAGGACGAAGCCGGAGGGTGCCTGCCCCTCCGCGCGTCCGGCCGCGACGAGGCCCGCGACCGCCACCGCCGTCACGCACCACGACGTTGCCCGCACTCGCCGCCCCCCGCTCGCGCCGCCCGGAGTGAAACACCGCGCGCCCGCCGCACGTGAAGCGCCGCCGTCAGACCCGCCCTTGGCGCGCCGGCGAGGCCGGCGCACCGCGGCCGAGCGGCACCACGCCCGCCGAGCCCGGAGCCGCCGGATCGTCGTCGCCGGGCCCGTTGGCCCCGCCGGTGCGGACCTTGGCGCTCCACTCCTCGATTTCGAGCGCCACGAGCGCCGTCGAGTCGAGCTGCGCTTCCGTGGGCGCCGCGTAGTCCACACCCGCCGTCCGGCCCGGGAAGTAGCGCGCGATCATCGCCGCCAGGATCCGCTCGCGCTCGGCCACGTCGGGCTGCCGCGCGGCCGCCCGGGCAAACGCCACGACGGAGCGGTAGTTGACCGAGTGATTGAGCGCCGTGCGCGAGTAGACGAGGCCGTCCACCTCGGTGACCGTGACGCACACCGGCGCTCCCGTCGCCAGGTGCTGCATCAGCCGCCCCTTCACGCCGCCGTGCAGGTACAGGATGCCCGGCTCCGCGGCGGCGTACTGGTACGTCATCGGGATCACCACGGGCCGGCGGCCCTCGACGAAGCCGACGTGCGCCACCAGGCCCGCCTCCAGCAGGCGCGGCGCCTCGCCCGTCCGGTCCCGCTCCGGGTGCGCCCGGATCTTCGCGGCCCGCGGCGCGGGCCCCGCCGCGCTCGCCTCGCTCTCGCCCATGACGGTCTCCTCGCAGGTTCGGCGCTGTGCGCCACGTGCTCCGCCGGTTATCTTGGCGAATCATTGGTACTATGAAAAGCTCCAGATTCACTATGACGATGGTACCAGAATGAGGCGCCACCCATGAGCCCCAGGACGGCCTCGAGCGTTCCCACCACGCTGGTGCAGCTCGATCCCGGCGCGGCGACGCCGGCGTACCGACAGATCGGCGACTCGCTGCGCGAGGCCATCGTCGCGGGGCGGCTCGCGGCGGGCGCACCCATCCCGGGCACGCGCCTGCTGGCCTCCGATCTCGGTGTCTCGCGCAACACGGTCAACGCCGCGCTCGCCCAGCTGCGCGCCGAGGGCTACGTCGTGGCGCGGCCCCGCGCCGGAACGTTCGTCAACGGCCGGCTGCCCGACGCGCTCCTGACGGTCGGCGCCCCGCGCCTCCGCGAGCGCCGCACCGACCGCGCCGCGGGTCAACCGCCGCGCAGCCCCGCGCCGCGGCGCTCGAACCGCAGCCTCGCGCTGGCGGCGCTGCCGCTCGCCGCCGGCCGGAGCCTCGTGCAGCCCGCGCGGCCGTTCCAGACCGGCGTGCCCGCCCTCGAGGCGTTCCCCTGGGCCACCTGGGCCCGGCTGCTCGGCCAGTGTACCCGGCGGTCGGGGGCGGCGCTTTCGGGCTACGGATCGGTGCTGGGACATCTGCCGCTGCGCGAGGCCATCGCCGCGCACGTCTCGGCCGCGCGCGGCGCCCGCTGCGCCGCCGGGCAGGTGCTCGTGACGACGGGCGCGCAGCAGGCGCTGGACCTGGTGTCGCGCGTGCTGGTGGACCCGGACGACGCGGTCTGGGTCGAGGATCCCGGCTATCCCGCCGCGCGCGGCGTGTTCGTGGGGGCCGGCGCGCGCGTCGTGCCTGTCGGGCTCGACGCCGAAGGCCTGCGGCTGCCGCGCCCGGGTGCCGTGGCGCCGCGCGTCATCTACGTGACACCGTCCAGGCAGTATCCAACCGGCGTGACGATGAGCGCGGCCCGCCGGCTCGCGCTGCTGCAGCGCGCCGACGCGGACGCGGCGTGGATCGTGGAGGACGACTACGACAGCGAGTTCCGCTACGCGTCGCGGCCGCTGAGCTGCCTCCAGGGCCTCGACGAGGGCGGGCGCGTCATCTACGTGGGGACGTTCAGCAAGACGTTGTTCCCGGGTCTGCGCCTGGGGTACCTGATCGTGCCGGACGGCCTGGTGGACGCCTTCGGCGAGGCGCGGGCGGTATCCGACCGCCAGCCGCCGGGCATCGAGCAGGCGGCACTCGCGGAGTTCATCCGGCTCGGCCACTTCGCGCGGCACGTGCGCCGGATGCGCGCCTTGTACGAGGAGCGCCGCGACGCGCTGCTCGAGGCCGCGCCCGGCTTGCTCGGCGACGGCGTGACCTTCAGCGACACGGCGGCCGGCATGCTCGCGCTCGCGTGGCTGCCCGAGGGCGTCGACGATCGGGCCGTGTGGGAGAAGGCGCTCGCGGCCGGCGTGGAGGCGCCGCCGCTCTCGTCGTACTGCATCCGCCCTCCCGCGCGCGGCGGTCTGCTGCTCGGC
>DATKNX010000146.1:0-7355 GCA_035541085.1 Gemmatimonadales bacterium
CTCCTGAACCGGGACGGCTCGTTCAACGTGGCGCGCCGCGGCCTCAGGCTCGGCTCCTCGCTCAGCCCCTACCACCTGCTGCTGACCACGTCGTGGACGCGGTTCATGGGGATGCTCGCGGGCTCGTACGTGGTGCTGAACGGCGTGTTCGGGCTCGCCTACCTCGCGTGCGGCCCCGGGGGCCTCTCGGGCGGCGACGGCACCGGCTTCGCTCGCGCGTTCTTCTTCAGCGTCGAGACCTTTTCGACCATCGGCTACGGGAACGTGGGTCCCGTGGGGCTCACCACGAACCTCGTGGTCACGCTCGAGGCGCTGGTGGGCCTGCTGTGGCTGGCGCTGGCGACCGGGCTCTTGTTCGCGCGCTTCTCGCGGCCCACGGCCAGGGTGGTGTTCAGCCGCACCGCCGTGATCGCGCCGTATCGCGGGATCACGGCGTTCGAGTTCCGGATCGCGAACGCGCGCACCAGCCAGCTCATCGAGCTCAGGGCGACGGTGATGTTCGCGCGGTTCGAGGACGTGAACGGGCGCCGGCTGCGCCGCTACTATCCGCTCGAGCTCGAGCGCAGCTCGGTGGTCTTCTTCCCGCTCTCGTGGACGATCGTGCACCCGATCACCGACGCGAGCCCGCTCAAGGGGCTCACGCGCGACGACCTGCGGCGCTGCGAGGGCGAGTTCCTCGTGCTGCTGGCGGGCGTCGAGGAGACGTTCGCGCAGACGGTGCACGCGCGCTCCTCCTACAAGTGGGACGAGATCGTGTGGGGCGCGAAGTTCAGCGACATCCTGAGCCACCCGCGCGGCGACGAGGTCATGACCATCGACGTGGGCCGCCTCCACGCCATCGAGCCCGCGGGCTAGGGCGGCGCCACGACTCCCTGGGTCTCGCTCCTCATCCTCGCGAACGTGGCGATGCTGCTCGTCGAGCAGGTCGCCCCGGGCGTCGTGCAGGCCTTCGTGCTGGTGCCCGCCTTCATCGTGGTGCGGCCCTGGACCGTCGTCACCTACATGTTCCTGCACGCCGGCTTCTCGCACCTCTTCTGGAACATGGTGGCGCTGTACTTCTTCGGCCCGCGGCTCGAGGCGCGCCTGGGCGGCCGCCGCTTCCTCGCGCTGTACTTCGTGAGCGGGATCGCGGGCGCCCTCGGCTCGCTGGTGACGCCGACCGCGGCGATCATCGGCGCGTCGGGCGCCATCTTCGGCGTGATGCTCGGCTACGCGCACTTCTGGCCGCGCGACCCGATCTACCTCTTCTTCGTGCTGCGCATCGAGGCGCGCTGGCTGGTGATCCTGATGACGATGATGGCCCTCTACCAAGGGCTTTCCGGGCAGTCCGGCATCGCCAACTTCGCGCACCTCGGCGGCTTCGCCGGGGGCTGGCTGTACCTGCGCTGGCTCGACGTGCGCTCGCCCGCCGCGCGGTTCCGCACCAGGGCGGCGGCACCGCCGCGCACGTCCGGCGAGGACGTCGAGCGCTGGAAGCGCATCCAGCCCGACGCGCTGCACCCGGTGAACCGCGAGGAGTACGAGCGCGTGATGGCGAAGGTGGCCGTCGCGGGCGCCCAGAGCCTGACGCCCGACGAGCGCGCGTTCCTCGACCGCTTCAGCGCCCAGTAGCCATCGGAGGACGGAGACATGAACCTCACGCGCCGCATCCCGCCCCTTCTCGCGCTCGCGTCCCTGGCCTTCGCCGCGCGCCTCCCGGCGCAGGCCGCGCCCGCGGAGCCGCCGCTGCGCGGCTTCCCCACGGCGCTCCTGGCCGGCGAGCGCGCCCGTGAGGACGCGCTCCGGGCCGTGCCGAGCGCCGACACGCTGCGCGCGCAGCTCGTCGCGCTGAGCGCCTTCCCGCACGAGGCGGGCACCGAGCGGAGCCGCCGCGTCGCGGAGACGATCCTCGCCCGGTTCCGTGCTTTCGGCCTCGACGCCCGCATCGAGCAGTTCGAGGCGCTGATGCCGCGGCCCGTGACGCGCTCGCTCGAGCTGCTCGGGCCCGAGCACTACACTGCGCTGCTCAAGGAGCCGGCGGTTCCGGGCGACCCGACGTCGGGCCAGGCGGACCAGCTGCCGAGCTTCAACGCCTACTCGCCCGACGGCGACGTCACCGGCGACCTCGTGTACGTGAACTACGGCGTGCCCGACGACTACCGCGTCCTCGACAGCCTCGGCATCAGCGTGCGGGGGAAGATCGTGCTGGCGCGCTACGGCGGGTCGTGGCGCGGCATCAAGCCCAAGGTGGCGGCCGAGCACGGCGCGATCGGCTGCCTCATCTACTCCGATCCGCGGGACGACGGCTACTTCGAGGGCGACGTCTATCCGGCCGGGCCGATGCGGCCGTGGCAGGGCGTGCAGCGCGGCAGCGTGATGGACATGCCGGTCTACCCCGGCGACCCGCTCTCGCCGGGCTGGGCGTCGGAGCCCGGCTCGCGCCGGCTCACGATCGCCGAAGCGCAGACGCTCGCGAAGATCCCGACGCTGCCCATCTCCTACGGCGACGCCCTCCCGCTGCTGAGGAACCTCGCGGGGCCGGTGGCGCCCGAGGCGTGGCGGGGCGCGCTGCCCGTCACCTACCACGTCGGGCCGGGCCCGGGCCGCGTGCGCCTCGCGGTGACGTTCGACTGGAAGACGCGCCCGCTCTACGACGTGGTCGCCACGATCCGCGGCGCCGTGCACCCCGACGAGTGGGTGGTGTACGGGAACCACCACGACGCCTGGGTCAACGGCGCGGAGGATCCCATCTCCGGGCAGGTTTCGCTCGACGAGACCGCCCGGGCGCTGGGCTCCCTGCTCAAGACCGGCTGGCGGCCCGCGCGGACGATCGTCCTCGCGGCGTGGGACGGCGAGGAATGGGGGCTCCTGGGCTCCACCGAGTGGGCCGAGAAGCACGCCGCCGAGCTGGCGGACAAGGCCGTCGCGTACTTCAACGGCGACACGAACGGCCGCGGCTGGCTCGGCGCCTCCGGCTCGCCGTCGCTCGAGGCGTTCCTCGAGGAAGTCGCCCGCGACGTGCCCGACCCGAACGGCAGCGGCCTGAGCGCGCTGGACGCGTCGCAGGCCCACCTGCGCAGCGAGCGCTCGCGCGACACCACCCGCGCCGCCAGCGACACGGCGTTCTCGATCGGGGCGCTCGGCTCGGGCTCCGACTACACCGTGTTCATCGATCACCTGGGCGTGGCGTCGCTCGACGTCCGCTACGGGGGCGCGACGCCGGATGGCGTCTATCACTCCGCGTACGACGACTACACGTTCTACCTCCGCTGGCTCGACACGTCGCTCACCGCGGAGGTCGCCGAGGCCCGCACGGTCGGGACCGCACTGCTGCGCCTGGCCGACGCGCCCGTGCTGCCGTTCGAGTTCGGCGCCGCGGCGCGCAGGTACGGGCGCTTCGCCGGCGAGATCGCGCGGGTCGCCGCGCGCAGCGACACTACGCGCTCGCTCGACCTCGCCCCGCTGCGGTCCGCCGTGACGGCCTTGGACAGCGCGGCACGGCGCTACGACGCCGCGCTCGCACCGCTCGCCGCGATGTCCGTGGCCGACGTGGCGGCGCGCGCGACGGCCCTCGATCGCGTGAACCGGATGCTCTACCTCACCGAGCGCGCGACCACCGACACCGCGGGCCTGCCGCGGCGGCCGTGGTTCCGCAACCTCATCTACGCCCCGGGCTACTACACGGGCTACGGGGTGAAGACCATGCCCGGCATCCGGGAGGCCGTCGAGCAGCGGCACGAGGACGAGGCGCAGGCCCAGGCGGCCCTCGTGACCGCGGCCGTCACGGAGCTGGCGGCCGAGGTGGACCGCGCCACGGCCGCGTTGGCCGAGGCGCTGCGGTAACGGGCCTCCGGCCCCTCCGCGGAAGGACGACGTGTCGCTCTCCCGGGAAGCCCTGCTCTACGTGTCGCGCAGCCGGCGGCTCGCGGCCCTCCTCAGGCGCCGCCGCTTCGTGGGCCGCGCCGTCCGCCGGTTCATGCCGGGCGAGGAACTCGCGGACGCGCTCGAGGCCGCGCGCCGCTTCGCCGGCGCGCGCATCGGCACCGTGCTCACCCAGCTCGGCGAGAACGTCACCAGCCTCGCCGAGGCGGAGCGGGTCCGGCTGCACTACCTCGACGTGCTGCGCGACATCCGGCAGGCGGGCCTGCCGGCCGAGATCTCCGTCAAGCCGACGCAGCTCGGCCTCGACGTCGACCCCGGCGCCTGCGAGCGCGCCCTGCACTCCCTCGTCGCGCGCGCGGCCGAGTCCGGCTCCACCGTGTGGATCGACATGGAGGACACCCGCTACACCGACGCCACGCTCGACCTGTTCCGGAAGGTCCGGGCGAGCCGCGCCAACGTCGGCGTCTGCCTGCAGGCCTACCTGCGGCGTACGCCGGCGGACCTGGCGGCGCTGCTCCCGCTCCAGCCCGCCATCCGGCTCGTGAAGGGCGCCTACGCGGAGCCGCCCCACGCCGCGTTCCCCAGGAAGCGCGACGTGGACGCCGCGTACTTCTCGCTCGCCGCCGCGCTGCTCGAGCGCGCCGCGCACGGCGCCGCGCGGCCCGTGTTCGGGACGCACGACATGGCCCTAGTCGCCCGCATCCGCGCGAAGGCCGCCGAGGTCGGCGCGGCCCGCGGCGCGTGCGAGTTCCACTTGTTGTACGGCATTCGCGAGCAGGACCAGCGGGCGCTGGCGGCGGAGGGCGAGACGGTCCGGGTGCTGATCAGCTACGGCAGCGCCTGGTTCGCCTGGTACATGCGGCGGCTGGCCGAGCGGCCGGCCAACGTCTGGTTCGTGGTGAAGAACCTGCTCTAGCGCGCGGGCCCGGTGGCGCAGGCGCCCACGCGCAGCACGGCGACGCGCCCGTCGGTCACGAACGGCTGGTGCGCCAGGCTCACCCCGGAGCGCTGGGCCCCGGGCAGCGTGGCGTAGCCTTCCAGCACCGCGCACCCGCCGGCCAGCAGGTCGCCCACCAGCAGGTCGCGCTCCCGGTCCACGTCCGGCGCGATGCGGTGCGTCACGGTGTGACGGCGCGCGCTCACCAGCATCCCCACGTCCTCGGTGGCCGCCGCCGCCCACAGCGTGTCGGCGTCCGTGGCGCGCCACAGCCGCACGTGATGGCGCGCCCTGGCCGTCGGGCTCGCGCGCTCGAAGCGCAGGTCTTCCACTCGGCCGAGGTAGTACTCGTGGCTCATCGGGCTCGCGGAGTCGCGCCGCGAGAGGACGATGTCCTCCGTTTCGCGCGCCAGCGCACCGAACGTGGAGCGCTGCGCGGCGCTCCAGCCCGCCCGGCCGAACGCCGTATCCACGGCCGCCGCGTCGCCGAGCAGGACGAGGTTGATCGGGTCGGCCCCCTGGACACCGCGCTTGTCGGTGGCGCGCGGCGGCAGCGGCGGGACCGCCGCCGTGCCGGCGCTCGCCCACGGATCGGCGGCGGGCTCGCAGCGCCCGGGCGCGGGCACCGCGAGCGGCGCGGTCAGGCGCAGCACCGCGTGCTGGCCCGCGAGGACGTGGGCCGCGCCGCCGCGCAGCGCGAGGTCCAGCCCGGTCAGGAGGAACACGGGAACGACGCCGACGCCGGTCGCGGCGCCCGCCAGGCCGGCTGCGCCCGCCGTGCCCACGATCCCGCGGAGGGAATGCCCCCGCTGGCGGAGCCGGCCCTCGCCGTTCAGCGTGCCGCGCGCCGCCCACTCCAGCGAGTCGAGCACGGCGCCCAGCGGCACCCAGCGGCCGGGCGCGGGAGACAGCGAATCGAAGTGGAACTCCAGGACGCCGCGGCGCCCGAACAGCCCGCCGGGCTTGGAAGCCACGACGGTTGCGGCCACGGGAGAGAAGGCCGGCACCACCGCGCAGCCGGACGATGCCAGCGGCTGCGTCGTCTGCAGGCGCACGGCCGCGCCGACCTTCTCGCGGCCCCCTTCCACCGACTCGGGGAAGCGGACCCGAACGTACGTCCCGGGCGGCACCTGGGCTCGCGGTCGCTGCGGTCCAGAGGCCAGCACCAGTGCGAGCGCCAGCACACCGGCGGTCATGCCGTAAACCTAGTGCCGGCGCCGTTTCTCCGCTCCGGCCGGGGCGGGCGCCGGGGGACCCTTCCGACGCGCTCGCCCGCGGGATAGGCTATCAGCGTGCACCCCATCCTGCTCGGGGCCCTCGTCTACTCGTCGCCGCTGGGATCCAACGCGCCCGCGGGAAGTCCCGGCCGGCTGGACCGGGGCGGCCCGGCGGGCGGCCCGCCGGGACGGGGCGCGATGGTGCGGCTGTTCGCGGCCCTGCGCGACGGCGTGCGGCGGCTGTTCTCGCCGTACACGACGTCCGAGCAGCTCATGGAGGTGCTGCACCGGATCGAGGGGATCCGCACGGCGGCCGAGCTGGCCGAACGCCGCTGGCTGGAGGCGCAGCTCCGCCAGGCGCAGAAGCTGGAGACGATCGGGCAGCTCGCGGGCGGGATCGCGCACGACTTCAACAACATCCTCGCGGTGATCCTCGCCAACACGGAGCTGCTGGCCTCCGCGCTGCCGCAGGACCGGGGGGACCTGCTCGTCAACCTCCAGAAGGTGCAGGACGCGGCCCGCGGCGGCGCGAGCATGGTGAAGGGGCTGCTGGGCTTCAGTCGGCGGGCGGACCTCAGCTTCGCCACGCTCGACCTGCGCGAGGTGGTCGCGGACCTGTCGCAGCTGGTGCGGCCCATCCTGCCGGAGAACGTCGATCTGCGGGTCGTCGCCCCGCCGGATCCGTGCCCCGTCTGGGCCGACAGCGGCGCGATGCAGCAGATCCTGCTCAACCTCGTCACCAACGCGCGCGACGCGATGACGAAGGGCGGCACCCTCACCATCGAGGTGGCGCGCGCACCGACGCGCGGCGCCTATCCCGAGGCCGTGCCGTGGATCGACGCCGAGTCCTACTACTGCGTGGCCGTGAACGACACGGGCACGGGGATGGACCAGGCGACCGTGGACCGCGTCTTCGAGCCGTTCTTCACCACCAAGGCGCCGGGCACCGGGACCGGCCTCGGCATGGCGATGGTCTACGGGCTCACGAAGCAGCACGGCGGATTCGTCCACGTCTACAGCGAGCCGGGCGTCGGCACCGCGGTGAAGGTCTACGTGCCGCGCTCGCCCGAGGCCGCGGCGACGGCGGCGGCGCGCACGCCCGACCTCGACCGACTGGTGGGCGGCCACGAGACGGTCCTGCTGGTGGAGGACAAGGAGGAGCTGCGGAGCACCACGCGCCGCGTGCTGGAGCGCCTGGGCTACGCCGTGCTCGAGGCGTCCGACGGGGCGGAGGGCCTCGCCCTGCTCCGCGCCGAGGGCCGCCGCATCGACCTGATCCTGTCGGACGTGCTGATGCCGAAGCTGAGCGGGCCGGAGCTCTACCGCGCGGCGCGCGAGGT
>DATKNX010000147.1:0-6266 GCA_035541085.1 Gemmatimonadales bacterium
AGGTTGTCCAGGTCCGGCGCCGCGCCGCCCAGGTTGTTGCTGTAGGTCGGATCGCCCGAGACCGTCAGGACGCCGCCCGTGCCGACCCGCAGGATCGCGCCGCTGCCGCTGTTGATGAACGCCGTGCCCGTCCAGGTCCCGGTGCCGTCCACCTCGAGCGTGTAGTTCTGCAAGTTGACCGACGCCGCCGGCGAGATGCTCAGCGTGCCGCCCGAAAGGACCCTGATGCCGCCACCCGCGGCCGCGGCGCCGAGGCTCCCGCCGGTCCAGTTGAACGCGCCCGCCGTCGTCAGGGTCCCGGCGCCCGTGATCGTCCCGCCGTTCAGATCGAGAACCGTGTTCGCGGCGAACGCGCCGTTGCCCGCGGTCAGCGTCGCCGACGGGACCGCCACGGTCTGCGTACCCGTCGGAGCGCCGGCGTCGATCCGCGCGAACGCCGCGGCCACGTCCACGGTCACCGTGTACGTGCCCGACTGCTTGATCTGCACCGTGTCGGTCGCGACCGGCACGGCGCCCTTGCTCCAGTTCGCCGCGGTGGACCAGGTGCCGCCGGCGCCGTTGATCCACGCGTTCACGTTGAGCGCGGCCAGGATGTTGATCGCGCTGCTCGTGGCCGACGTCAGGCCCGTCGCGCTCGCGCTCAGCGTGTAGCCGGTGCCGATGTTGTCGATCGAGACGCCGCTGAACGTGGCCACGCCGGCGACCCCGTTCTGCGTGAGCGTGCCCGACAGCGTTCCGGCCGCCGGGTTCGTTGCGATGGCCACCGTCACCGGGCTCGTGAAGGTCGTCACCGTGTTACCGCCGCCGTCCTGCGCCGTCACGGCGAAGCCGAAGCCCGCCTGCGCGTTGGCGCTCGCCGGCGGCTCAGTCGTGAAGGCCAGCTTGCTCGCCGCGCCGGCGGTGATCGTGATCGTTCCGGAGGTGGCCGCCGTCAGGCCCGTCGCCGTGAACGTCAGCGTGCGCGCCCCCACCAGGCCCGTGATGGCGAGGTTGGTGAACGTCGCCGCGCCGCCGGCGTTCGTCGTCGCCGTGGCGGTGCCGCCGAGCGTCCCGCCGCCCGTCGCGATCGCCGCCGTGACCACGACGCCGCTCTGGCCGACCGCGTTGCCCGAGGCGTCCTCGAGCTGGAGCACCGGCTGCTGGGCGAACGCCGCGCCGCTTGCCGCCGTGGTCGACGGCTGGGTGGTGATGACGAGCTGCGTCGCGGCGCCGGCCGCGAGCGTGACCGTGCCGGACGTGACCGCCGTGAGGCCGCTCGCCGTGAACGTCAGCGTTCGGGCGCCGACGGTCCCGGTGATCATCAGGTTGGTGAAGGTGGCGGTGCCGCCGGCGTTCGTCGTGGCCGTCAGCGCGCCGCCGAGCGTCCCGCCGCCCGTGGCGATCGCCGCCGTCACCACCACGCCGCTCTGGCTCACCGGGTTGCCCGAGCCGTCTTCGAGCTGGACCGCCGGCTGCTGGGCGAAGGCCACGCCGCTCTGGGCGCTCGCCGAGGGCTGCGTCGCGATCGCGAGCTGCGCGGGCGCGCCGGCGCCCACCACGACGGTGCCGGACGTGACGCTCGTCAGGCCGGTGGCGGAGAACGACAGCGTCCGCGCGCCGGAGGCGCCGGTGATCGCCAGGTTCGTGAAGGTGGCGGCGCCGGCGGCGTTCGTCGTCGCCGTCAGCGTCCCACCGAGGGTCCCGCCGCCCGTGGCGATCGCGGCGGTCACCACGACGCCGCTCTGGCTCACGGCGTTGCCGGAGGCGTCTTGGATCTGGATCACCGGTTGCGGCGAGAGTGCGACACCGCTCTGGGCGGCCGCCGAGGGCTGCGTCGTGAGCGCCAGCTGGGTCGCCGCGCCGGCGCCGAGGGTCACGGTGCCCGACGTGACCGCCGTGAGGCCACTCGCCGTGAAGGTGAGCGTCCGGGCGCCCACGGCACCGGTGATGGCCAGGTTCGTGAAGGTGGCCGTCCCGGCGGCGTTCGTCGTCGCCGTCAGCGTGCCGCCGAGCGTGCCGCCGCCGGTGGCGATCGCCGCCGTCACCACGATGCCGCTCTGGCTCACGGCGTTGCCCGCGGCGTCCTGGATCTGGACGACCGGCTGCTGGGCGAACGCGATGCCGCTCTGCGCCGCCGCCGAGGGCTGCGTCGCGAGCGCCAGCTGGGTCGCGGCACCCGGCGTGATGTTGAACGCGCCGCTCGTCGCCCCGGACAGCCCGGTCGCCGTCGCGGCCAGCGTGTAGCCCGCGCCGGCCTTGTCGATGCTGAGGCCCGAGAACGTCGCGAGGCCCGCCGCGGCGGTCACCGTCTTGGTGCCGCTCAGACTGCCGCCGCCCGGGTTGGTGCCGATCGCGACCGTCACCGCGTCGGTGGCGGTCGGGACCAGGATCCCGTTCGCGTCGAGGACCTGCACCGTGACCGCGGGGCTGATCCCGGCGCCGCTCGCGGCGTTCGACGGCTGCTGGACGAACGCCAGCTGCGTGGGCACGCCGCCCGTGACGTTGAAGGTCCCGCTCGTGGCGCTGCTGAGTCCTGCGGAGCTGGCGACGAGCGTGTAGCCCGTCCCCGGCAGGTTCAGCGTGAGGGTGCCGAAGCTCGCCACGCCCGAGACCGCGGCCGCGGTCAGCGTGCCGCCGAGGGTCGCGCTGCCCGGGTTCGTGCCGATCGCCAGCGTGACGTTGCCGGTGAAGGCGGTCGTCGCGTTGCCGAAGGAGTCCTGCGCCACCACCTGCACGGCCGGCGCCATCGCCACGTTCGCCGAGACGCTCGAGGGCTGGACCTGGAAGGCGAGCTTCTTCGGCGCCCCCACCGCCGCCGTGGCGCCGAGCGTCACCGTGAGGGTGGGCGCGCCGGCGACCGTCGCGGTCACCGACTGCGCGCCCACCACGCCGCCCAGCGTCCACGTCGTGGTGGCGTCGCCGGTGGACGACGTGGTGTCGCTCGTGGTCGAAACCGAGCCGCCGCCGGTCGCGACCGCGAAGTTCACCACGACGCCCGACACGCCGAGGCTGTCCGCCGCCTTCACGCGCACGTCGAGCTGCTGCGCCAGCGCCGCGCCCACCGGACCCGACTGCCCGTTGCCCGAGACGATGCCGATCGCGACCGGCACGGGCTCCACCGTGACCTGGGCCGTGTCGGCCTGGCCCGTGGGCAGTTCCGCGCGGACGTGCGCCACGCCGCGCACGAGGCCCGCCACCACCTTGCCGGCCGTGTCGGCGGGCACCTTCGCGAGCGAAGTGTCGAGCGACGTCCAGCCGATGGGCGTGCCGGGGATGGGCTGGCCGCTGCTGTCGAGCGCCGTCGCCGTGAGCGTGACGGAGTCGCGGAAGAAGACGGAGACCGTCTTGGTCCCGATCCGGACGCTCTTCGCGTTGGCGCCGACGCCCGTATACCGCACCGCCACCGGCACGGGAGCGGGCGCGCCGTTCGCGACCGACAGCGTGACCGGCACGGGACCGCCGCGGAACACCGTGTCGCCCGCCGCGTCGATCATCGCGAGGTTCAGCGTCAGCGTCTCCGTCGCGCCCGTGATCACGACCGAGAGCGGCAGCTCGATGCTGTCGGCGCTCGCCGGGAAGCTGATCGTCGTGTCGAGCGCGACGCTCGTGCCGCGGCTCAGCGTGAGGCGGACCCGGTCGAAGGGGACGAAGGAGGCGGTGATCTGCTGGAAGCGGGGGGCGAGGGCGAACGCGACGGGCCGCGGCCCCCGGGGCGCCGTTTCTCCCTGGCAGCCCAGGATCGCCATCGCTGCGGCGAGCGCAGCGTAGCGTATGGCGCCGGGGCCGGCCGACGCCCTCACGGATCTAGCTCGGAGTGGGTTGAAAATAGGCGACAAATGTGCTTCGATATCGCGAGGAGCGCAAATGACCCAGGTCACATCCGGGGTGTTGCCGGAGTGACGGCCCGCGGCGTAGCGTAGCCGCTGGTTCTCTCGTCCGCTCCGGTCGAACATCCTCAGTGAGGGCACGGAGATGCGCGCGATTCGCACGGCGGCCTTGCTGCTGCTGGCCCCGGCGTTCCTGACGGCTCAGCAGCCGGCGGCGCCGGCCGCGGCTGCGGCGACGCCCCAGGTGTCGCCACCGACGCACAAGGTGTGGATCGACTTCAACCAGCGCGTGAAGATGCGCGACGGCGTCGAGCTCTCGGCCGACGTCTACCGGCCCGACACCGCCGGGCGGTTCCCGGTGATTCTCTCGCGCACGCCGTACACCAAGACGGGCTCGCTCCGGATGGGGCGGGAGGCGGCCTCGCGGGGCTACGTGTTCGTCGCGATGGACGTGCGCGGCCGCGGCGACTCGGACGGCGAGTGGGTGCCGTACCGCCACGACGGGCCGGACGGTTACGACGCCGTGGAGTGGTGCGCGGCGCAGCCCTGGTCCACGGGCAAGGTCGGGACGGTCGGCGGCTCGTACAACGGCCGCATCCAGTGGCTCACGGCGGTGCTCCGGCCGCCGCACCTCACGGCGATGATCGCGATGGTCTCGCCGTCCGATCCGTTCGTCGAGTGGCCGACCGGGCTGCCGCTGCCGATGGACATCAGCTGGTACCACTTCACGGCGGGCCACGTCCTGCAGAACATGGACGCGGTGGACTGGTCGGCCGTGCAGCGGCACCTGCCGATGCTCACGATGGACTCGGCCGCGGGCCGGCCCAACCCGGTCTGGCGGGAGGAGATCCGGCACGCGCAGCTGAGCGACTGGTGGGAGCCGCTGCGCTACCAGAACAAGTACGACCGCGTGGACGTGCCGGTCCTGAACATCTCCGGCTGGTACGACGACGAGCAGGTCGGAACGCCGCTCAACTACATCGGCGTCACGACGCGCGGGCCCGCGGCGGTGCGCGCGAGCCAGCACCTGCTGATGGGGCCGTGGCCGCACGCCATCAACTCCACGTCGAAGCTGGGGGCGGTGGATTTCGGCCCCACGGGCCAGATCGACCTCGCGGCGGTCGAGCTGCGGTGGTTCGACTACTGGCTCAAGGGCGTGGACAACGGCGTGATGCAGGAGCCGCCGGTGCGGATCTTCGTGATGGGCGCGAACGCCTGGGTGAGCGAGAACGAGTGGCCCATCGCGCGCACCCAGTTCACGCGCTGGTACCTGCACAGCGGCGGCCACGCCGCGACGAGCGCGGGCGACGGCTCACTCTCGACCGCCGCTCCGGAGCGCGAGCCCTCGGACGGCTACGCCGACGATCCCGCGAACCCGGTCCCCTTCATCACGGAGCCGTCGTTCGCGCAGATCGGAGGCCCGGACGACTACGCGCAGGTGGAGCAGCGGAGCGACGTGCTCGTGTTCACCAGCGACACGCTCCGGCAGGACCTCGAGGTGTGCGGGCCGATCCGGGCGCGGCTCTTCGCCGCGTCGGACGGGCGCGACACGGACTTCATGGTCAAGCTGCTCGATGTCTGGCCGACGGGCTTCGTCGAGCGGTTGATCGACGGCATGGTGCGCGCGCGTTTCCGCGACGGGATGGACCGGCCGTCGCCGATCGAGCCGGGGCGGGTCTACGGCTACGACGTGGACGCGTGGAACACCTGCCAGACCTTCAAGGCCGGCCACCGGATCCGGGTGGAGGTGGCGTCGACGGCGTTCCCGAAGTACGACGCGAATCCCAACACCGGGGAAGCGCTGGGCCAGACGACGACGTCCCGCGTGGCGCACAACACGATCTTCCACGATCGGGATCACGCGAGCTACGTGCTGCTGCCGGTGGTGCCGAACTGAAAGAAACAGGGTGTAGGGTGTAGGGTGTAGGCGCGTCGTCCCCAGACCCTACACCCTACACCCTCGTCTCATCTCCCTCTCGGCCAGACGTTGTTCGCCCGGTCCACGTCCGGCAGCACCCGGCGCGGATCGAGCTCGGCCCGGACCACGCGCTTGGTCGTCGCGGGGACGGCGTAGGTGAACCGCCCGCCGAGGTTCCAGATCTCCACCGGCAGCTTCACGACGTCCGACGTGCCGTCGTCGTAGGTCAGCTTCAGCTCGACGGGCATCACCATCTCGCGCCGGTTGCT
The DNA here is from genome assembly GCA_035541085.1 of Gemmatimonadales bacterium. Lineage (GTDB taxonomy): Bacteria > Gemmatimonadota > Gemmatimonadetes > Gemmatimonadales > JACORV01 > Fen-1245. The sequence goes on from DATKNX010000147.1 coordinate 5,994, forward strand.
GAGGAAGACCCGGGAACCGGGTTCCGGGGCACGGGGTGCGGGAGGCTCACCGCGCATATTCGCTCCGCGCGCGACAGCCCCGGACCCCTGACCTCGAGGCCCGGACCCCGGTCCCCGGCTCCCGGGCCCGGTCACCGAATCCACCGCCTGGTCCAGCCGCGCCGTCGTGTACACCCACTCGCGCCAGAACCAGTCGAGGTTGCGGCCGCTCACGTTCTCGATGGTGCGGAAGAAGTCGGCCGGCTGCGGGTGCTTGAACGCCCAGCGGCGGAT
>DATKNX010000148.1:0-2452 GCA_035541085.1 Gemmatimonadales bacterium
CCGGCTTGGGACTCGCTGATGCCGGACCGGGCGGCGATGCTGGAGCACCTGCGCCGCACGCTGGTCTTCGACGCGGGCTCGACGATCCGGAGCTACGCCGAGGTCTACGGGCTCGCGCAGGCGGGCGGTGCCGTGCGCTACCACGTGCAGTACGAGCTGCTGCGCACGGGCGCGCCGGACCGCGATCTCCATCGCGAGGACTGGCCGCACGCCACGCGGTTCGAGTTCCTGCGCGAACGGCGCGCGAGCGACCCGCGCGTCGAGATCGAGACGCTCGACATCACGCCGGCCGAGCTGCCGCCGGGCAGGTACCTGCTCCGGCTGCGGGTGCGCGATCTCGTGGCGGGCGCCGACGCGGGGAAGGCGACCATCAGCTTCGTGGTCCGCTAGCGCGCGCCAACCCGCCGGATTTGGCGCTCGACTCACGGCCCCGGTGGTCGTAGCTTGTGGGCCGTGACGAAGCGAGCGAGCCTGACCGCGTGACCACCGTTCTCTTCACCGGCGGCGGGACGGGCGGGCACCTGATGCCCGCGCTCGCCATCGCCGAGGAGATGGTGCGGCTCGACCCGTCGGTCGCGCCCTTCTTCGTCGGCAGTCGCCGCGGCCTTGAGGCGTCCGTGCTGCCCGACCGCCCGTGGCGCTTCGAGCTGCTGCCCCTCGAGCCGCTGTGGCGTCGCCGCTGGTGGCGCAACGCCCGCCTGCCGCTCGCCCTCTGGCGCTCGATCCGGCGCATCCGCGCGATCATCGCGCGCGAGCAGCCGGCGCTCGTCGTCGGCACGGGCGGCTACGTCGCCGGGCCCGTCGTCTTCGAGGCGATGAACCGCGGCGTGCCCGCGGTCCTCGTCGAGGCGAACGCGTTTCCGGGCCTCGCGACGCGGTGGCTCGCGTGGCGCGCGCGGCAGGTGCACCTCGGATTTCCGGAGGCGCGCGAGCGCCTGAAGGGCGGCCCCGACACCGTCTTCCTCGACAGCGGCAACCCGATCCCGCCGCCGCCTTCACCGCTGCCCTCGAAGCCGGAGGCGAAGCGCAAGCTCGGCTTCGCGCCCGACCGCCCGCTCGTCTTCGTCACGGGTGGAAGCCAGGGCGCCCTCGCCATCAACCGTGCGGTCGCGGACGCGCTCGTTGCCGGAGCGTTCCCGGCCAACGCGTCGCTGCTCTGGCAGTGCGGGGCAGGCTCGCTGGAGCAGTTCGCCCCGTTCAAGGCCACGGGCCGCATCGCCGTCGAGGCGTTCATCGACCCCGTCGCCGACGCCTACGCCGCCGCCGACCTCGTGGTCGCGCGCTCGGGCGGCACCGTCGCCTCGCTCGCCGCGTGGGGGCTCCCGGCGATCCTGATCCCGCTGCCCACGTCGGCCGCCGGACACCAGCTCTCCAACGCCCAGGCCTTGGCCGGTGCGGGCGCCGCCGTGCTCCTCGAGCAGACCGATCTCACCGGTGCCGTGCTCGGGAAGGCGGTCGCGAGCCTCCTCGCCGACCCTGCAAGAATGGCGGAACTCGGACGGCGGATGGCGAGCCGCGCTCGGGCGTCGGCCGCCTCCGTGATCGCGGCCGAGGCCCTCAAACTGGTGCCGAAACCGTAGCTTACGCTCTTTCGCAAGCCTAGGCGGGATTTTATATTAGCCCCCCGTTAATGCAGCTTTTTGCCGCCGACGACCCTCGCCCCGTTCATTTCATGGGGGTCGCCGGTGCCGGGATGAGCGCTTTGGCGCTCCTCGCACGGCGCCGGGGTGTGGCGGTCACGGGCTGCGATCGCGAGCCGGACGGTCCGGGGGCGGCCACCAGCTCGGCCGATGTCAGGCGAGCGGGTGGGGTGGTGCTGGCCGGTCACGACCCCAGTCACGTGGACGGGGTCAGGGCGGTCATCGTGACGTCGGCGGTGCCTCCCGACCACCCGGAACTCGCTCGGGCGCGGGCACTTGGAATCCCGATCGTGCGCCGCGCCGAGGCGCTGGCTGCCGCAATCGCTCCTGGTCGCGTCGTCGCCGTCGCCGGGACCCACGGCAAGACCACGACGACGGTGATGACGACCGAAGCGTTGACGGCCGCCGGTCTGGATCCGACAGGGATCGCTGGCGGCCGCGTCGCTTCGTGGGGCGGCAACACCAGGTTCGGCGGCGACGCCGTCTTCGTGGTCGAGGCGGACGAGTACGACAAGTCGTTTCTCGCGCTCTCCGCCGAAGTCGCTGTCATCAACAACGTTGAGGCTGACCACCTCGAGTGCTATGGGAGTCTCGATGCGCTCGAGGAGGCCTTCGCGCAGTTCGCCCGGCCGGCGCGCCGGGTGATCGCGGGCGCGGACGATGCCGGCGCACGCCGCGTGGCGGTCCGGGCGGGCCGGCCGACGTGGAGCGTAGGCGTTGCGGCACAAGCGGATGTGCGTCTGACGGCCATCCGCCAGGCGCCGACCGGAAGCTCCGCGACGGTGACGTTTCCCCGCCGCGCGCCGGTCGAG
>DATKNX010000149.1:0-8150 GCA_035541085.1 Gemmatimonadales bacterium
GGGTTGTTCCGCTGGGCGATGTCCAACGCCTCGGCCAGCGACAGCTTCACCGCCGGCGCCGCCTGAGCGGCGGGGGCCGGCGCCGGCGCCGGAGGCGTCTGCGCGTACCCGATCGCCGCCACCATCGTCAGCACCACCAGCCATCCGAGAATCAGTCGAGCCCGCATGTTCGCCCCTGTCTTGGTCTTATCGCTGCGTGCCCTACGTCACACCCGGGCCGCCGGTTTCACGCGGCCACGTGCCGCGTCGGAGCGCGCCCAAAGCGCAACCTAGAGTGATGTTGACCGCGGTCAAGTATCGTGCCGCGGCAATGGGAGGCGATTCTGTCGCGTTACGGGCTAGCGGGTCGGGAGGCTGAAACGGACGGCGGCGATGCCGCGCGCGGGCAGCGTGACCTTGAGGAGGCTTCCCGAGGGGGAGAACCAGAATTCCCACCGCTCGCCCCCGGCGAGGTCGAGGGCGTAGCGCAGGGCGGAGACGGCGGCCGATCCCACGGTCACCGTGTCGGCACCCTCCGCGCGCACTTCGCCGGCCACGACGGCCTTCTGCCTCGGCCTGAGGACGTGCACCGGCTCGGTGGAATCGCCGGCCGGGCGCGGCAGGAAGTAGAACTGGACGAAGCCGTCGTCGTCGAGCACGACGACGTCGGCGGGGACGGGGAACTCGCGGACCACCTCGCCCGCCGGCGCGACGAGACGCAGGGCGAACCGGCCGCGGGCGAGCTGGCCGCTCAGCCGGTCGGTGAGGCGGCCGGCGGCGTAGACATCCACCTGGTAGGTGACGGGGACGTGCGCGTTGGTGAGCTCGAGCGCGGCGCGGGCTTCCCGGTCGCGGTAGTGGTCGGTCGCCACGGCCAGCACGCCGGGCCGGCCCTGGCGGCCCGGGGTCGCGCTGATCGCGAACTCCTCGCGGCCGATCTCGGTGCCCTCGCGCGAGATCACGAAGACCCCGTGGTCGAGGAACTCCTGGGCCGCAGCCGGAGCGGCCGCCAGGAGGGCGAAGGCGGCGAGGACGAAGCGACCCGAGACCGTCACGGCGCACCCGCCGGTGCGAGGGCGGCGGCCCCAAGGACACGCTCGCGGATCCGCTGCCGGATGAAGTCGTAGATCACGTGTCCCCGCTCCGCGCTGGCGAGGGTGGGGGCCCCGACGGAGCCCTGCGAGGCCGCGGGCAGGACCATCATCGTGCCCCGGCGGTAGCGCCGGCGCTCGGTCTCCGGCAAGATACAGTCGCGGGCGAGGTCCATCCGCACCAGGTGAGGCGCGATGTACAGCATCAGCGACGTGTCCACCTCTCCGCCGTGAATCGGACCGTCGGCGGTCTCGGCCACCGCGGTGAGGTCGATGGCGAAGATGTCCACCACCTTGACCCGCGCGCGATCGGTGACGACGGTGGCCAGCGCCTCCTGGTGCGGCGCGTGGCCGTGCGCCGTCAGCACGAGGAACTCCTCGATGCCGCTCGCCTCCCACTCCGGCAGCAGGTCGTTGAGCCAGCGGCGCAGCGTCTTGCGGCGGACCGACGCGCTGCCGGCCGGCGCGTCCGGCGTGGCGGCGTTGACGCCGTACTCGATGGTGGGGGCCCGCACGATGCGGAACTCCGCCGAGAGATCGTCGGCGAGACGGTCCACGATGATGGTGTCGCTGCCCAGCGGCAGGTGCGGGCCGTGCCGCTCGCACGTGCCGGCCGGCACGATGAGCCGGGGCTGTGAGGCGATGGCGAACGCCACGTCGCCCGGGGTCATCTCCTTGAGCCGGAGCGGAGCGTTCACGTGAGGCGTCCCCGCGCGGTGTGGCTCGCCGCGGTCGCCGCCGGAGCCGCGCTCGGCGCCGAGTGGATGCGCGCGAGCGGCTGGATCCTCGCGGGCGGTCTCGCGGTCCTGGCCGCGGTGGCGGTGCTGGCCGTGTGGCGGGACGGGCGGGACGCGCCGGGCTGGCACGTCCGCGCCGCGGGAGCGGCGGTGGCGGTGGCGCTGGCGGCCGTGGCGCTCGGCTTCAACTGGCGCGTGGCGCGGCTGCACGACGGGTGGCCGCGGCTGCGCGAGGACGAGGTCACGCGGGCGTCGTCGCAGCTCCAGGACGACCTCGGCGCCGCGTTCGGCGACGTGCGCCGGACGGCCGACCGCGCCGCGTCGCTGATCGGCTGGACGGGCGAGCCGGCGTTCCGGAAGCTCCAGGCGCTGGTGCGGGAGCAGGAGCCCGCGCGGGGCGTGGTGCTGTTCGACGCGCTGGGCAGGCCGACGGCGTGGGCGGGGACGCTGCGGATCCCGCTCAGTCCCTCGGGGCCCGAACTCTCGACGGTCACGACTCCATTCTACCTGTGGCTCGTGGCGCGACGCCAGGAGCACGACGGGACGGCGGTGGCGGCGGTGCTGCTCGCGCGGGCGTCGTACGCGCCGAAGGCCGGCGTGGCGCTCACGGACCGCTTCGCCGAGCGCGTGGGCGTGGGGCTGCACTTCTACCCGCCGGGCGGCGCCCCCTCCGACTCCGACCTGTTCGACTACGTGCTCTCCCGTGCGCCGGCCGGCGGCGACACGCTGTTCACGGTGCAGCCGGTGCCGCCGGAGCAGGACGCCGCCATCGGCGACGCGCTGGCGTCGGGGCGGCGCGCCGCGTTCTGGCTGATGGTCGCGCTGCTCTTCGCGGGCATCGTCGGCGCGGTGCGCGGCGGCCTGCCGGTGGCCGGGGCCGCCGCGACGGCCGCGGCCGCGGCCCTGGGCGTGGTGCGCGCCCCGCTCGGCGAGGCCTTCGGGCCGGAGAGCGTGTTCTCGTCGGCCACCTACTACCAGCAGGTGCTGGGGCCCTACAGCCGCTCGGCCGGCACCGTGCTGCTGACGAGCTTCGTGGTCGCGCTCCTGGCCTCCGCGCTGTGGCGGCGCGGCCTCAAGCCGGGCCTGCTGAGCCGGCTGGCCGCGCTCGGCGTGACCGGGCTCGCCCCGTACCTGCTGCAGGATCTCGCCCGGGGGATCACGCCGCCGGCGGCCGGCGTGACGCTCGCGCTGTGGCTCACCTGGCAGATCGCGCTCGTGGTCTCGGCGTCGGCGCTCGTGCTCCTCGCGGCGGCCCTGGTGCGCGGGCCCGCCCTGCCGGCGCGCGCCGGCGCCTGGCCGTTCCTCGCCTCGCTGCTCGCGATCGCGCTCGCGGTGGCGGGCCTGTTCCTGTGGGAGCCGCGGGGCGCGTGGCCGGAGTGGTACCCGTACCTCTGGCTGCCCGCGCTCCTGGTGGCGATCCGGCCGATGCCCTTCCGCAGCACGATCGCCACCGTGGCCGTGGTGGCCGGCACGTCGGCGGCGCTCCTCGAGTGGGGCACGACCACGAGCGGCCGCATCGCGCTCGCCTCCCAGGACATGGAGGCGCTCGGCAACAAGCCCGACGCGCTGAAGGTCGCGCTGTTCGACCGCCTGGTCCGCGCGACGCCGCCCACCGTGGACCCGGAGACGGCGGGCGATCTCTACCTGCTGTGGCGGCGGAGCGACTTCGCCGCGCACGCGTATCCGGCCGCGCTCTCCCTGTGGTCGCCCGAGGCGCAGCGCGTGCTGCAGCTCGACCTCGCGCGGCTCGATTTCCCGCCCGAGCTGGTGGCGGTGCAGGTGCGGGAGGCGCTCCAGGAGAAGCTGCCGCTGGTGCGGAGCTACGTCCGGCGCGAGGGCGTGTACGGCATGGCCACGATCCCGCTCCAGGACGGGCGCGTCGTCGCCGTGGCCGTGGGCCCCCAGTCGAGCCTGGTGGCGCCGAGCCGCGTGGCGCGGTTCCTCGCGGGCACCGAGGAAGGCCCGGAGCCCTACCGGCTCACGCTCTCCCCCGTGGAGCCCGGCGGGCCGCCGCCCCAGGCGCGGGCCAGCTGGGTGCGCACCGGCTGGACGATCCGCGGCGAGCGCGTGGTGGAGCTGCCGGGCGGCCACCGGCACGTGCACGCGCAGGTGGAGCTGGGCGGGCTCTCGCCGCTGCTGCAGCGCGGCCTGCTGCTGCTGGTGGTGGACTTCGGCGTCCTGGCGGCGCTGTGGCTGATCGTGGACATCGTGGGCGGCCGGTTCGTGCCGAACGTGCGCCGCTGGCTGCCCCGCGTGCAGCGCTCGCTCCGGGCGCGGCTCACGCTCAGCCTGGCGGCGTTCTTCGTGATCCCCACCGTCGTGTTCGCGGTGTGGAGCTACGAGCGGCAGGGTGACGAGTTCCGCCGCTCGCGCGAGCTGCTGATCGGGCGGACGCTGCAGGACGCGGCCGCCGCGATGGAGGGCGACACGATCCCCGACGCGCGGCAGATCCCGGAGGTGGCGCAGCACGTGGACGCGGAGCTGGTGCTGAGCCGCGGCGGCGCGCTGGAGGCCAGCTCGGAACCGGTGCTGGCCGACCTGGGACTGGTGGACTGGCTCGTGCCGCCGGAGGCGTTCACGCGCCTGGCGCTGGGCGACTACCTGGAGGTGACGAGCGAGCAGGAGGACACGCCGCAGCCGGTGCTCGTGGGCTACCACCTGCTCCAGAAGACGGCGGAGCCCGCCCAGGCCTCGATCCTGGCCTCGCCGCAGCTGCTGAGCGACCAGGCGCTGAGCGGGCGCGAGGAGGATCTCGGCATCGCCGTGGCCGTGGCGGCCGTGCTCGGCATCGTGGCCGCGCTCGTGCTCTCGGGGCTCGCCGCCCGCGCCCTCGACCGCCCGATCCGCCACCTGACCGAAGCGGCGCTCGTGACCGGCGCCGGCGAGCGGCCGGCGCCCCTCGCCGACGCGATGCCGAGCGAGCTGGTGCCGGTCTACCGCGCCATCGAGCAGGCGGCCGGCGACGTGGAGCGGGGCCAGGAGGCGCAGCGCGTGCTCGCCTGGGGCGAGATGGCACGCCAGGTCGCGCACGAGATCAAGAATCCGCTGACGCCGATCCGGCTGGGCATCCAGCACCTGATGCGCCTGAGGCGCGAGCGCCCGGCCGAGCTGGGCCCGGTGCTCGACTCCACGGGCGCGCGGATCCTCGCCGAAATCGACCGGCTGGACGCGATCGCGCGCGCGTTCAGCCGCTTCGCGCTCCCGACGGCCGAGCGGCCCCCGGTCGAGGTGGTGCGCGTGCAGGACGTGGTGCGCGAGGTGGTGGGGCTCTACCAGCTCGGCAGCAGCGCCGTCCGCTGGGAGGTGGAAGGCGACGACGCCCTGACCGCGATGGCGCGCCGCGACGAGCTGGCCGAGGTGCTCGTCAACCTGTTCGAGAACGCGCGCGACGCGGGCGCCCGGCGGATCACCGTGCGCCTGCGCCGCGGCGCGGGGGCGCCGGCCGCCGGCCGGGTCCGCCTCGAAGTGGCCGACGACGGGAAGGGCATCGACGCCGCCACGCTGCCGCGCGTGTTCGAGCCGCGCTTCAGCACGACGACGAGCGGGAGCGGGCTCGGCCTCGCGATCGCGAGGCGCCTGGTCGAGGGGTGGGGCGGGACGATCGGCATCGCCAGCGAGCTGGGCGCCGGGACGACGGTCAGCCTCGAGCTGGCTGGTCCAGAACCTCCCGCACGCGCCTGAGCAGGTCGGCGATCGTCCAGGGCTTGGCCAGGAACGGCAGGCCCGGGTCGAGGGCCTTGGTTTCCTGCGCGTCGCGCGCCGTGTAGCCGGACGTGAAGAGCACCCGCACCTGCTTGCCGCGGCGGCGCAGCTCCCGGAAGAGCTGCGGCCCGCCCAGCGTCGGCATCACCACGTCCGCGACGATCAACGCGATCTCGAATTCGTGCTTCTCGAACAGCGCGAGCGCTTCCACGCCGTTGCCGGCCTCCAGCACGCGGTAGCCGTGCTTCTCCAGCACGCGCGCCGCGGCCCGGCGCAGCGAGTCCTCGTCCTCCGCGAGCAGGATCGTCTCGGTGCCCCGGAGCTGGGCCGTGCCTTCCTCGGCCTCGCCCCGCGCCGCCGCCGCCTCCGCGGCGGGCAGCAGGACCCGCACCGTGGTGCCGCCGCCCGGCGCGCTCCGGACGTCGAGGAACCCCTCGTGCTGGCGCACCAGGCCGTAGACCATGGCGAGCCCGAGGCCGGTGCCGGCGTCCACCGGCTTGGTGGTGAAGAAGGGCTCGAACAGATGGCGCAGGGTCTCGGGGTCCATGCCGATGCCCGTGTCGGCCACGCTCAGCACGGCGTAGCGGCCGGCCACGCCCCAGCCCTGCGCCGCGCACGCCGCCGCGTCGAGGTCCTGGTGCTCGGCGCTGATCGTGAGCGACCCGCCGCCGGGCATCGCGTCGCGGGCATTGGTCGCGAGGTTGATCAGGATCTGCTCGACCGCGACGGGATCGGCGCGGGCCGCGATGTCCGAGTGCTCGACCTCCAGGCGGATCTCGATGTCGGGCGGCAGCAGGCGCCGGAGCACCGCCGCCGTCTCCTGGATGAGCCGGTCGAGCACGACCGGCTGGAGGTCGAGCCGCTGCCGCCGGGCGAACGCGAGCAGCTTGCGGATCAGCTCGCTGCCGCGGCGGCTCGCCGCCTTGATCGCCTCCAGGTCGTTCTGGATGGTGGAGTCGCCGATCAGCTCGCCGCCGATCAGGTCGGCGGTGGTGAGGATCGTCGTGAGCAGGTTGTTGAAGTCGTGGGCCATGCCGCCCGCGAGCTGCCCGACGGCCTCCATCTTCTCCGCCTGCCGCAGCCGCTGCTCGAGCGCCTGTCGCTCCGACAGGTCCTCCACGATGCCCTCGAAGCCCTCGAGCGACCCGGCGGCGTCGCGCAGCATCCGCCCGCTCAGGCGCACGGGGACCGGGGTGCCGTTCTTCCGCTTCCAGATCGTCTCCACGCCGGAGAACTGCGTGCCGCTCTTGTACTGCTCGACGAGCCGGGCGCGCTCGCCCGGGTCGCTGTACACCGTGGAGGCGATGTCGCTGCCCAGGAGGTCGGCGGGCGACGCATAGCCCAGCATCGTGGCGAGCGTCTGGTTCACCAGCAGCGTCCGGCCGTCGAGCGTGGTGCGGTAGATCCCGAACACCGCGTTGTTGATGAAGGAGCGCAGGCTCTCCTCCGACGCCCGCAACGTGGCGTCGCTGTCGCCGGCGCGCGCGGTGGTCTCGATCGGTTTCGCGGGTTTCTTGCTCATCGCTCCCCAGGATGCTGCATTCGGCCACGACAAGCGCAAGGGGCGTGCGAGCGGGGCGCGACCGGCGCCGCGCGGGAGCGGCGCCGGTCCTCCGGTCGCCGTATGTCGTTGCGCCGTTTCACGCTGGGCCGTCCCCTCGCCAGGCCGCCCGGCCCGCGAACGCGGCGCGCGGGCGGGGCGTCAGGCCGCACCAAGATGTCCGCCCGCTGTTGCAGATGGCCACAGTGAGGCGGGTGCCCGGTGTCGGGTGTCCGGTGCCGGTGTCGGGTGCGAGGTGTCGGGTACCAGGTGTCAGGTGCCAGGTGTCGGGGAGGGTCGGCCCCTGACCCCGGACACCCGGCACCGGACACCCGCCTTCAGAATCCCGGCGTCAGGCCGAACTGCCACTGCCAGCCTTTGCCGGGCCGCTGGAACGCCTTCACGTAGTCGATTTCCGCGATCGCGAAGCCGAGGACGTTGATCCGCAGCGCGGCGCCAGCGCTGGTAAGTGCCTGCCGCTTTCCACCGAAGATGTCGGGCGTCTCGCCCCGGTCCCACGCCACGCCACCGTCGCCGAAGATCGCGGCCTCGATGGGGAACGCGCCGTAGTAGCCGTGCCCGAGGCCCAGCACGCCCAGGAGCGGGAAGCGCAGCTCGACGTTGCCCACCAGCAGGCGCGTGCCGAGCAGCTCGTCGTAGACGTTCAGCTCCGAGGCGTCGAGCGAGTTGTAGTCGTAGCCGCGCACGAGGCTCTGGTAGCCCATGAACAGCGGGTACATCAGGGTGCTGTCCTCGGCGTCGCGGCCGTAGCGCCCGTAGTGGAGCACGCGCGCGGCGAGCGTGAAGGGCCGCGCGGGCATCCAGTAGTGGCGGTAGTCGGCGAGGATCGAGTAGAACTGCAGGCCGCCGACGGTGGGATCCACCTCCAGCCGCCAGCGCTGGCCGAGGATCGGGCTCGTGGCGCCGAAGAAGGAATTGTCGTAGACGAGCGCCGCGCTCGCCGTCCCCATCGTGACGCCGCCGGGGGCGCAGATGGTGTTGGGGCTGCTCGAGCAGGAGGGAATGTCGGACGTGTAGTCCTGCTCGCCGGCCGCGGAGAAGACCTGGGTGATGATCTGGCCGTTGAACGAGATGTTGCGC
>DATKNX010000150.1:0-2787 GCA_035541085.1 Gemmatimonadales bacterium
GAGCGCGTGGTACCACAGGCCGGCCGCGCCGCCCCAGGCGTCGCGTACGGTCTGGCCGGCGGGCTCGCCGTACACGTAGACCAGCACGGGGTAGGTCTTCGTCGAATCGAAGTCGCGCGGGCGGATCATGTAGGCGTCCACGGTGACGCCCGGCTCGATGGCGAGCGAGAAGAACTCGGTGGGCCGCGACAGGAACGGCGCGGCCGCCTCGCGGAGCTGCGCGTTCTGGACCAGCGTGCGCACGACCTCGTGGGCGGGCAGCCGCACCAGGTCGAGCGTCGGCGGCGTGTCGGCGCCCGACGCGGAGTGCAGGGCCCAGCGCCCGTCGGGCGAGACGTCGTAGCCGTGGGTGCCGGTGGCGCCGGCCGGCGTCACGCGCACCGCCTCGCCGCGCCCGTCGAGCCGCGAGCGGTAGAGGAAGCGCTCGGTGGCATTCGCCGGCGAGGCGACGTAGTAGAGCAGCCCCCCCGCCGAGTCCACGCCCTCGACGTGCTCGACGTCGAACGCACCGGGCGTCACGAGCCGCACGTCGCCGCCGTCGCGCGCGATCGAGTAGACGTGCCGCCACCCGTCGCGCTCGCTCGACCACAGGAACCGGCGGCCGCCTTCGAGCCACCGCACGTCGGTCTGCAGGTCCACCCAGGCGCTGTCGCGCTCCGAAAGCACGGTGCGGACGGCGCCGGTGGCGGCGTCGGCCAGGAGCACGTCGTCCACGTTCTGGCGCCGGTTCATGTGCTGGATCAGGAGCTGGCCCGGACCCGCCCACGCCATCCACGGCACGTAGTTGTTGCGCGCGTCGCCGGGCACCTGGATCCAGGTCGTGTTCCCGCCCATCGCGGACACCACACCGACGCGCACCGCGGAGTTCGGCGTGCCGACGATCGGATACTGGACGGGGAGGGTGAACGGGTACAGGGAGTCGGTGTCGTTGATCAGCAGGAAGTCCCCGACACCCGTCATGTCGAACTGCCAGTAGGCGATCCGCGTCCCGTCGGGCGACCAGCGGAAAGCGTCCCTGAGGTCGAACTCCTCCTCGTACACCCAGTCGGTCATGCCGTTGACGAGCGTGGCGCTCGCGCCGGTCGTCAGGCGCGTGATCGCGCCGTCGGCGAGCCGCTGGACGTAGAGGTCGCCCTGGCGGACGTACGCCACCAGCTCGCCCGCGGGCGAGAACTTGGCGTACATCATCGTCGAGGCGGGCCCGTCGCCGCCCAGCTTCGTCAGGCTCCCGCCGCGCCGGTCCAGCACCCAGTAGTCGCCGCGCGTGTTCTGGCGCCAGACCCGCCGCGTGTTCGTGAACAGCAGCAGCCGCCCGCGATCGGCCGACCACGAGTAGTCGTCGAAGGCCAGCGCGGCGGTGTCGCCCGCCGGCGTCATCTGCTTCGCCGTGACCAGCACGCTGCGCGCGCCCGTCGCCGTCTCGTAGCGCACGATGTCCATGCCGTGCCCCTCGCCCTCGGCCGCGGGCTCCACGGTCGTGTACGCGGCGCCGCCCTCGATCCAGCGGGCGGGGCCGAAGCGCTGGGGCGCGAAGTCCCGCGTGCCGAAGAGCCGGTGCACGGTGGCGCGCACGGTGTCGGGCACCTGGGCGGGTAGCTGCTGCGCGGCGGCGAGGAGAACGGCGAGGACGAGATGCACGGGCAAGCTCCGCGTGAAGGCCGATGTGCCGGGTGGGCCGGCGAGGGGCCAAAGGTGCGGCGGCGGCGGCGCGACGGCAACCGCCGCGCGCCGCGCTAGCGACGCGCTCCCGGCCGCGGGCTCGGGCGCGCGGGCGCGGGGAGGGCCGCGCCGTAAGGCCGGAAGCCGGACCGGCGCACGGCGACCCAGCCCAGGCCGAGTCCGGCGCAGGCCAGCAGCGCGTTGGTGACGTCGAAGAAGCGGCCCGCGAGCGCGACGTGGCCCAACTCGAGCACGGCGGCGAGCGCGAGCGCGGGCCACAGGTGCGACCAGCGGCCGGAAAGCCGGAGCGGCCAGACGGCGAGCAGCGCGCCCAGCGGCAGGTAGAGCAGGAACTGCTGCGCCACGTGGAGCGCGCTGAAGACGTCCTCGCGTCCGCCGAGCGAGGCGAGCGGGACCAGGTGCTCGAGCGTCAGCTGGTCGGCGACCTGCTGGAGGTCCGTCTGCGGCACGAACGGACGCCACGCCCAGATGGCGAGGACGACGGCCCAGGCTGCCACGGCCGCGCGCGCGCGCCCGGCGCCGCGCAGCGCCTGCGTGAGCGGCGCCAGCCAGCGCGCGGCGGCCCACGCCCCCGCCCCGATCGCCACCGCGTGAAGCGCCGCCGCCTCCCAGCGGATCGTGAGCCGGATGGTGCCGTGGGCCAGCTCCGCGACGCAGGCCGCCACCGCGCCGCCGGCGGCCACCCACGCCCACGACTTGCGCGCGCCGATCCCGCGCTCGGCGAGGAGGAGCACCGCCAGGAATCCCGCGGGGGCGAACAGCAGCACGTCGAACAGCCGGCCGGGGTCGAGGGAGAGCGGTGCGGTCGAGCGCACCACCACGCGCAGCGAGGACAGCGGTCCGCCTTCGATGTCGGGTAGCGGCACCGAATCGAACAGCGGCACGAGCGCCTCGATCAGGACCGCGGCCACGTACCCGCCCGCCAGCAGCCACATCGGCACGCCGAGGTAGCTGCGCGCGCCGCGCGCGCGCTGCGCGCCCGCGATGAGCAACGCGGTGGCCACCGCGCCGGCGAGCGCGCCGGCCGTGTTGGTCGCGACGTCCACGATGCTGGCGATACGCACCGGCGAGAACACCTGCAGGCCCTCGACGCACGCGCTGAGCGCC
>DATKNX010000151.1:0-10073 GCA_035541085.1 Gemmatimonadales bacterium
CCTTCGCCGCCCGCGACGAGCTGGACCGGCTGTGCGGCCGCATCGGGCGCGACGTGGCGGGCGCGGCCGTGCGACTCGCGCCGCTGGACCAGGGCGCCGTCCGGCGCCTCGCCGCCTGGGCGATGCCCGGCTGGGAGGCCAGCGACCTGGACCGGCTGGCACGGCGCGTGGCAGCCGACTCGGCGGGCCTGCCGCTCCTCGCCGTGGAGCTGCTGCACGCCGTGGCGCTGGGCCTCGACCTCCAGGGCGACGCCGCCGCGGCCGCCTGGCCCGCCGAGCACCGCACCCTCGATCAGACCATGCCGGGCGACCTGCCCGACAGCGTCACCGCCGCCATCCGCGTGGGCTTCCGCCGCCTGGGCAAGGACGCGCAGGCGCTGCTGGCGGCCGCGGCGGTGCTCGGCGACCGCGTGAGCGCCGTCGCCCTCGGCCGCGGCACCGGCATCGGCGGCGAGCGGCTGCCGCTCGCCTTGGACGAGCTGGAGTGGACGCGCTGGCTCACGGTCGAGTCGCGCGGCTACTCGTTCACCGCCAAGGTCGTGCGCGACGTCGTCGCGCGCGACATGCTCACCGCGGGCCAGCGGCAGCGCATCCTCGAGGCCGCCGGCCTCGTGGCCGCCGCGCCCTAGCCGGCCCGCCGGCCGGCACCGGAACACTTCACCCGCTTCGTGGTATTTTTTGCCGGCTCGGACCGCGGCGCCCGACCGGCGTCCGCCCGCTCCGGGACCGGTGAACGCGGCCCAGACCCCCTTCCCTCTATGGAACGCGACGCATGACGCTGCTGCAGCTCGATGGCGTGTCGAGGCGGTTCGGCGACGTGACCGCCGTCGACACCCTCTCGTTCTCCGTGGGCCGTGGCGAGGTGGTCGGTTTCCTCGGCCCGAACGGCGCCGGCAAGTCCACCACGATGCGGATGATCACCCAGTACCTCGACCCCGACGCCGGGGCCATCACCTTCGACGGCGTGCCGCTCGCCACGGCGCGCGAGTCGGCCAAGCGGCGCATCGGCTACCTGCCCGAGAACAACCCGCTCTACCCCGAGATGCTCGTCAGCGAGTACCTCGACTTCGTCGGGCGGCTGCGGGAGATGGGCGAGGCCGAGCAGCGGCGCGCCACGGACGAGGCCGTGCAGGCCACCGCGATCGAGTCCGTCTTCTACCGGCCCATCGCCGAGCTGTCGAAGGGCTTCCGCCAGCGGGTGGGGCTCGCGGCGGCCATCCTGCACCGGCCGGATCTCCTCGTGCTCGACGAGCCCACCGAGGGCCTCGACCCCAACCAGCGGGTCGAGATCCGCCGCCTCATCGGCGACCTGGGCCGCGACCGGACGGTCATCCTCTCGACGCACGTGCTCTCGGAGGTCGAGCACACCTGCTCCCGCCTGCTGATCATCAGCCGCGGCAAGCTCGCGGCCGACGGCGCGGTGGCCGAGCTGGTGGGCGGCGCGCGCGGCGGCGCGACCGTCACGTTCGAGGCGTCGGGCGAGGGCATCCTCGCCGCCGTCCAGGCGCTGCGCGGCGTGACGCGCGCGGCGAGCGAGGGCGCCGCCGACGGCCGCACCCGCCTCCGTCTCACCGCGACGGGCGAGGACCCGCGGCCGGCGCTGTTCCGGCTCGCCGTCGAGCGCGGCTGGACCGTGTACGACCTGCACCGCGAGAGCGGCAGCCTGGAGGACCTGTTCCGGGAGCTCACGACCGGCGGGAGCGAGCCATGACGCGCGTGTGGACCATCGCGCGCCGCGAGGTCCGGGCGCTGTTCGACCAGCCTACGGGCTACGTGCTGCTGATCGTCTTCCTCGCGATCAACGCGTTCATGTTCTTCCGCAACGCGTACATCACCAACGTCGCCACCCTGCGGCCGATGCTCGACTTCCTGCCGTGGGTCTTCCTGTTCTTCGCGCCGGCCGTCGCGATGCGCTCCCTGGCCGAGGACAACCGCAGCGGGCTGCTGGAGATCGTGCTGGCGCAGCCGCTCTCCGAGGCCGAGCTGCTGCTCGGCAAGTACCTCGGCGTGCTGCTCGTCCTGCTGGCGGGACTCGCGGCCACGCTGCCCATCCCCGTCGGGCTCGCGCTCGGCAGCCGGCTGCCGGCGGGCCCGGTGGTGGCGCAGTACGTCGGCGCGGCGCTCCTCGCCGCGGCGTTCGCCGGCGTCGGCGTCTGGGCGTCGAGCCTGGGCCGGAGCCAGATCACCGCGTTCATCCTGGCGGTGGCCGTCCTCTTCGTCCTCATCCTCGTCGGCCTCGACCCGCTGCTCGTCGGCCTCCCGCCGCTCCTCGGGGCGATCGCCGCGCGGCTCGGCGTGCTGAGCCACTTCGAGAGCACCGGACGCGGCCTGCTGGACCTGCGCGACGTGCTCTACTTCCTCTCGGTCGCCGCCGTCTTCCTCGCGCTCGCCTACGCGGGACTGATGCGCCACCGCCTCGCGCCCGGCAGCGAGGCGGCCCGGCGGCTCACGCTGGGAACGCTCCTCCTGGCGGCGGTGCTGGTGGCCGTGGACCTCGCGGGCGGCGAGATCGGCGGTCGGCTCGACCTCACGCCGGGCCACGCCTACACGCTCTCGCCCGCGACGAAGGCGATCGCGCGCGGCCTCCCCGACATCGTCACGATCCGGCTCTACGCGTCGAAGGAGCTGCCCGCGGACTTCGCGCTCAACAAGCGCGACGTGGACGACCTGCTGCGCGACCTCCGGAGCGCGGGGCACGGCCGGATCCGCGTGATCGAGCAGGATCCCGCGTCGGGCGGCGCGGTGGCCCAGGAGGCGCAGGACCTCGGCATCGTCCCGGTCCAGTTCAACGTCGTGGGGCAGTCGGAGCTGCAGGTGAAGGCGGGCTACTTCGGGCTGGTCGTGCAGTACGCCGGGCAGCACGAGACCATCCCGTTCATCCGGCAGACCGACGACCTCGAGTACCGCATCGCCTCGACCATCCGGAACTTCACGCGCGTCGCCAAGCCGAAGCTGGCCCTCGTGCTCGACTCGGCCGCCGACTACCGGACCTTCACCCAGCAGCTCGAGAAGAGCTACCGCGTCTACTACCCGAACCTGAACGACTCGCTGGGCAGGCTCGACAGCGTCGCGGTCCTGATCGCGATCGGGGACCGCGACACGCTCGGCGCGGCGGCCGCGGCGAAGGTGACGAGCTACCTCGCCGGCGGCGGCAACGCCCTGATCCTCGAGGGCGGCGTGTCGGTCTCCACGCAGATGGGCTTCGCCGACAAGCGGACGGTGCGCTGGAACCCGTTGCTCGCACCCTACGGCGTGCAGATCCGGCAGGACATGGTCTACGACCTCCGGGCCAACGAGGTCGTGGCGGTGCCGACGAACTTCGGACAGGTCCTCGAGCCGTATCCCTTCTTCGTGCGCGGGCAGAGCACGCGCGGGTCGCCCATCAACGCGGACCTCACCGAGGTGGACCTCGCGTGGACCAGCTCGGTGGACGGCACCGCCGGGCCCGGGCGCACCGTCGCGCCCCTCCTCGTGACGTCGGGCGCCGCGGGCTCGGCGCCGGCGCCGGCGTCGATCGATCCGTCCCAGCGCTTTCCGACGACCGATCTCCAGCCTCGCGTGCTGGCAGTGCAGGTCGCGCCGGCCGCCGGCAGGAAGGGCGCGCGCCTCGTGGTGGTGGGCAACACGACGCTCGCCAACGACCGGCTCGCCCAGCGCAGCCCCGGCAACGTGGCCTTCGCCCTGAACGCGGTGGACTGGCTGGCGCAGGACGAGGCGCTGATCTCGATCCGCGCCAAGGACCGCCGCCCGCCGCCCTTGCTGTTCACGAGCGGCGCCGTGCGCGCGAGCGTGAAGTACGGCAACCTCGTGGGCATCCCGATCCTGCTGGCGGTCTACGGCTTCGTGCGGCTGGTCGAACGCCGGCGCAAGGCCGCGACGCCGTACCGGCGGCTGGCGGAGGGCGCGTGAACGCCGAGACCCTGAAGCGTCTGGCCGTCCTGCTGGCGGCCCTGGTGGTGGTGTGGCTCGGCGTGGGGCTGTGGCGGCGCGCCCACCGCGACACGGAGCGCCGCTTCACGCTGGCGCGGTTCGATCCCAAGGCGGCCGACCGGCTCGTCGTCGCCCGGCCCACCGACACGCTGCACTTCGAGAAGCTGGCGGACGGCTGGACGGTGAACGGCCACCGCACCGGCGCGGGGATGGTGGACGAGATGCTGGCCGCGCTCGCCGACACGACCGCGCCGTCGGAGCTGGTCGCCGAGAACGCGTCGTCGCTGGCGCAGCTGGGCCTCGACAGCACGGCGCGGCGGGTCACCGTGTCGGGCAAGGGCACCAGGCTCCTCGAGCTCCTGGTGGGCAGGAACGGCGACGTCTACGGGACGGTGTTCGTGCGCAAGCCCGGCGACGTGCGCGCCTACTCGCTCAAGTCGTCGCTGGGCGGGATGATGACCCGGTCCGTGAACGACTGGCGCGACAAGGTCATCGCCAGCATCGCGCCGGACAGCGTGGCGTCCGTCCGCGTGCAGCGCGGCGCCCGCGCGTACACGCTGGCGCGCGAGGGCAAGGCGTGGCGCCTGGGCGGCGCGCCCGCCGACACCGGCGCCGTGACGAGGCTGCTCGAGCAGTACCGCGAGCTGGACGGTGTGGGCTTCCCGACGGCCGCGCAGGCGGACTCGCTCCGCTTCGACCGGCCGGCGCGGGTCGTCCGCATCACGGGGACCGGCGGGCAGAGCCTGCTCGACCTCGCGATGGACTCGGCCAAGTCCACGTTCTGGGCGCGGCGGGCGGGCGACAGCATCGTCTACCGGATCGACCCGTGGACAGTGGCCCAGCTCGCCCCGGCCGACACCGCGCTGAAGGAGCACGCGCGGAAGCAGTGACGGCGCGGCCCCCCGTGCGTGGGGGTGACGCTCGCACGCGGATTGCCGTACCTTAGCGCCGTCGTCTGCGGTCTCGGGCCGGAACATCGGTCCGATGCCGGCGCCGTTTCCGAGAGGAGCGGCCCTTGCCCCTGGACGATGAAGGCGCAGCCGCCGGTCCCGCGGCGCACGGCCCACCCGGGCGTCGGGACCTGCTGGCGATGGTCCGGAACGCGCTGGGCGACCGCTACACGGTCGAGCGCGAGATCGCCCGCGGCGGAGCCGCACGCATCTTCCTCGCCCGCGACCCCGCCGGCACGGCGGTGGCGCTGAAGGTCCTCCATCCCGAGCTCGTCGTCTCCCTCACCGCCGAGCGCTTCCTGCGCGAGATCAGCCTGCTCGAGCGCATCAACCATCCGCGCATCTGCCGCCTCCTCGACTACGGCGAGCGCGACTGGCTCGTGTACTACGTGATGTGCTTCGTCGAGGGCCCCACGCTGCGGGAGTACCTCGACCGGGTCCGGCGGGCGGAGATCGCGGCCACGGTGCGCGGCGCGTGCGAGGTGCTGGAAGCCCTGGAGTACGCCCACGGCCTCGGCGTGGTGCACCGCGACGTCAAGCCGGAGAACGTCAAGCTCTCGCCGTCGGGCGCGGTGCTGATGGACTTCGGGATCGCGAAGGCGGTGGCGGCCTCCGCGCTGAGCGCGGCGCGACTCACGCGCTCCGGCTTCACGGTCGGCACGTCGGCGTACATGAGCCCAGAGCAGGTCGCGGGCGGCCCCCTCGACCATCGGGCGGACCTCTACTCCGTGGGTTGCGTCGCCTACGAGTGCCTCACCGGCTCGCCGCCCTACGAGCACGAGGACGACCGGGTCGTCTTCGGCATGCATCAGCGGGCCCCGATCCCGGACGTGCGCCGGTTCCGGCCGCACGTGCCGACGGGGCTCAGCAAGGTGATCACGAAGGCGCTGGCCAAGAACCCCCGGGATCGCTGGCAGTCCGCGAGCGAGATGCGCGCGGCCCTGGAGGGCTGCGGGCAGGCTACCTGAACAGCCGGGTGAAGAGAACGAACGAGCGCTCGGGCACCTGGTGTCAGCGCGCCGCAGTCCGTGCTTCGGGATTGGCGGGCGAGGAGCCCGCGGTGCTGTGGACCCCGCGGGATCACGACCACGTGTAGTCGCCGCAGCGGTCCAGACCGCGAAGGCAGACAGCGCCCGGCCCCGTGCCGGGCGCTGTTGCTTAGTGAGGTGTTGGCGGCAGAACCTTCTCAGCAGACGGCCGACTCGCTAGGTTGAGCCGTCGTAATACGCTGGCCCCTCGTCCAACGGCAGGACTCCGGACTTTGGATCCGGTAATGATGGTTCGAATCCATCGGGGCCAACTGCAGGCCCGCTTCCGGGTTCGCGGGGGCGCCGCTCCAGGGCGGCGCCGCGCGGCCCCCGTCAGTGCAGCGTCGCGAACACCTTGTCCACGATCTGCTGCACCTTCTCCTGCGGCATCTCCCGCAGCCGGTGCTCCTCGTTCCGGTAGCGGCCGATCCACGCGACCTCGCCGTCGCTCCTGAGGCTCAGCGTGACGGCCAGCCAGCCGTCGCGGTAGGCGCGGCCGCCGTAACCATAGGGCGCCGCGTAGCCGTAGGCGGGAACGGTCGCGAAGCCCAGTCCCCAGCCCCACGGCGACCAGCCCCAACCCCATGGCCGGTAGAAGCCCCACGGGGCGCCGAAGCCCCACGGCCGGTACCACCCCCCGTACCACGCGAACCCGACGGCCGGCGCCACGGACGAACTCCGGTACGCCTCGCGCCCCTCGAAGGAGAGCGAGACGACGAAGTCGGACGACGCCGGATCCTCCGAGCGGCGGAAGCCCTTGGCCTGCATCGCGGCCTCGATCGCGCGGCGGAAACGCTGTCGCACGATGGGGTCCACGGACGCCGACGTGTACTGCTGCGGGATGTAGCGCCGTGCGGTCCCCGTATCCGGCGCCGGCGCGTGGTCCGCGCTCCACGCCCAGGTAGCCCCCTGCGGGAGCGGGATGTCGGCGTCGCGCTCGCTGCGGATGCTCGGGGCGCACGCCGTCACGAACGCCGCCCCCGAGAGAAGGAGGAACGAGCCGAGCCTCACGTGCGGAATCATGACACCTCCTGTCAGAAACTCACCACTGCGCCGCCCCACAAGAGTGAGACGCTGCCGCGATGGATTTACTAACCCCCCGCCGGCTCACGCGTTCCGCCCTGCCGCCTTGACGCCGGCTTGACGGGCCCCCCGCACCGTTCGCCCCGGAAACTCCACGGAGGACGGTATGTGGTTCACGACGCCCCGCGATGCCTGCGTCCGCTGCGACACGCTGCTCCGTTACGCGTTCACCGCCGCGTTCGTCGCGGCCTGTCTGTCGGCCTGCACGAGCTGGGAGACCGTCGAGCAGTCGCCGCGCGATCTGATCGCCGAGCATCCCAAGGCGGTGATCCGCGCCGTGCTGACGGACGGGTCCTGGATGACGCTGCACCGCGCGTTCATCCGCAACGACTCGCTGGGCGGCATCACCGACACCGCGCGGACCGATGCGCAGCCCGTGCTGACGGCACTCAAGAACGTCCACCACCTCGAGATCGAGCGGGTGGACGGCGGCAAGACGGCGCTCGCCGTGATCGGGGTCGGAGCTTCGGCGGCACTGATCTACAGCATGGTGGACGCACTCAGCAACGTGAGTGTCGCCCCGAGCACGCCCTCCATGAACATGAAGTTCTCGTGCCCGCTGGTGTACAGCTGGAACGGGCACCACTGGCGTCTGGACTCGGGCACCTTCGGTGGCGCGATCGCCGAGGCGCTGCAGCGCACCGACGTGGACAACCTCGACTACGCCGTCGAGGAGGGCGGGCTGCTGCGCCTGCGCGTGGCGAACGAGTTGGCGGAGACGGACCATCTCGACGCGCTCGCCGTCGTGGCCGTGGACCACGATCCGGACGTCGCCGTCGCGCCGGGGCCGGACGGCGCGCTGCACACCATCGGCACACTCGAGCCGCCGCTCCGGGCGACGGACGACCGCGGCGTGGACGCGCTGCCGCGGGTGCTCGCGGCCGACGGTTGGAGCTGGGAGTCCGCCGTGATGGAGCGCGACGCCTCGAACCCGGCCGACCTGCGATCCAGCCTCGAGCTGGTGTTCGCGCGCCCGGCGGGCGCGACCCGCGCGCACCTCGTGGTGGACGCGAACAGCTCGGAGTGGGGCACGTTGATGCTCGCCGAGTTCATCGGCGCCCACGGCCGGGCCACGCAGGCCTGGTACGACACGCTGAACGCGCACCCGGCCGCGGCGCGCGCCATGCAGGCGCGGCTCGGCCGGGAGGCGTTCCTCGCGGTGTCGGTACGGACCGATGCGGGCTGGCGCGACCAGGGGCTGCTCTGGGAGGCCGGCCCCGAGATCGTGAAGCGCCAGGTCCTGGACCTCGACCTCTCGCAGGTCACCGGCGACACCGTGTTCGTGCGCCTGACCTCGGCCCCGTCGTTCTGGAAGGTGGACCGCGTCGCGCTCGACTTCACGTCCGATCGCGCCGTGACGATGCGGGAGCTTCGCCTGGTCTCCGCGCGCGAGGCGGGCGGGCGCGACGTGGCGCCGCTGATCGCGGCCGTCGATCACCAGGACTATGCGCTCAGCCACGGCGCCAGCGCGGAAGTGGTGTTCGCGGCTCCGCCCGTGCCGGCGGGAATGGCGCGGACCTACCTGCTGCGCTCCACGGGATGGTACCGCGTGGACTCGCCGGAGACCGGCGAGCCGGACGTGGCGGCCCTCCGCGCGCTCGGCCGCGACTCGCTCGCGGTGGGGCGGGCGTCGGTGCAGCGCCTGAACCTGGCCATCACGCGGTTCGCGGAGGCGGCCCGATGACCGCGCGCCGCGTCGTCGTCACGGGCGTGGGCGCCGTGTCGCCCGCCGGCCTCGGCGCCCCCGCCCTGCTGGACCTGCTCGCGGGCGGCCGCAGCTCCGTGCGGCCGCAGCCGGACCTGGACGGCCTGCCGGCCGCCGCCGCCCCCGAGCTGCCGCCCGACCGGCGCACGCGCCGGCTGGATCGCGCGGCGCGGTTGTTCGTCGCCGCGGGCGAGGAGGCCTGGGGCGACGCCGGCCTGCCGGAGGTGCCGGACGACGGCTGCCGGTTCGCGCTCATCGAGGGTTCGTCGCTCGGCGGCATCGGCGACCTGCTGGACGAGCACCGGGACTTCGTGCGGCGCGACGATCACCGCCCGCCGAGCCCGGCCGCCGTCGTCCGCTACATGACGGGCGCGGCCGGCGCGTTCCTCGCCCACGCGCACGGCATCCACGGCGCGGTCTTCCACCTCTCGGCCGGCAGCGTCTCGGGGATGCTCGCCATCGGCGAGGCCTGGCTGCGGGTCGCGTCCGGCGCCGCCGACGTGGTCCTGGCCGGCGGCGGCGACTCGCCGCTGCAGCGCGACATCGCCGCGGCCTTCGCGGCCTCGGGCATCCTCGCCCACGAGGCCGGCGCCAGCGCCCCGTGCCGGCCGTTCGACCGGCGGCGCAGCGGCACGGTGCTCGGCGAAGGCGCCGGCGCCGTGATCCTCGAGTCCGAGGAGCACGCGCGCGCGCGGGGCGCGCGCATCCGCGGCATCGCCGGCGGCTACGGCCTGTGCTGCGAGGCGGGCTCGATGACCGCCCCCGACACCGACGGCAGCGGCGTCACGGCCGCCGCCGGGCAGGCCCTGGCGGCCGCCCGCGCGCGCCGCGTGAGCTGGATCAAGGCCCACGGCACCGGCACCAGGCTCGGCGACGGCGCCGAGTGCCGCGGCCTCGCGCAGCTGCTGGGGCCCGCGCTCGCCGAATCGCCGCTCACCTCGCTCAAGGCGGCGATCGGCCACTCGTTCGGCGCGAGCGGCGCGGTCGAGACGGCCGCGGCGGTGCTGGCCGTGGAGCGCGGCGTCGTGCCGCCATCGGTGGGGACGGAGGAAGTGGATCCGGACCTGCCGCCCTGCCGCATCGCGCTGGCGGCGGAGCCGGCGCCGGAGGGCGCGGCCCTGCTGCTGGCGGAGAGCTTCGGCGGACGGTGCGCGGCCCTGGTGCTCGAGGCCGCCTGAGGCGCGACCCTAGAGCGCCTTCTGGAAGATGCGGTAGCGCTTGTAGATCACGCCGCCCTGCTTCTCCATCTCGGCGCGGACCTTGGTGTTGGTCTCCAGCTCGTGGTGGCTGTCCATCACGTCGAAGCCGCCGGCGATCGCCGCCCGCATCATCGCGGCGCCGAGCAGCGTGTCCACGCCCTTGCCGCGGTGCTCCGCC
>DATKNX010000152.1:0-4613 GCA_035541085.1 Gemmatimonadales bacterium
CAGGTCGCCCATCCCCGCCAGGCCGGCGAACGTCGCCGGGCGCGCGCCCATCGCCGCGCCCAGCCTGGAGATCTCCGCCAGCCCGCGCGTCACGAGCGCGGCGCGGGTGTTGTGCCCGGCGCCCATCCCCTCGAGGATGCCGGCCGCGATCGCGACCACGTTCTTGAGCGCGCCCGACAGCTCGACGCCCACGACGTCGTCGTTCGTGTAGAGCCGGAAGTGCGGTGCGGCGAGCGCCGCCCTCGCGCGGCTCGCCACCTCCTCGCTCCCCGCGGCGACGACCGCGGCCGTGGGCTGCCGCTCGTACACCTCGCGCGCGAACGTCGGGCCCGACAGCGCCGCCACCGCGGTGCCCGCCGGCAGCACCTGCGCGAGCACCTGCGTCATCCTGAGGTGGGTCTTGGGCTCGAGGCCCTTCGACGCGCTCACCACCAGCGTGCCCGGCGCGATGCCGGCCGCCGCCGTGCCGACGACGGCGCGCACGACGTGCGAGGGCGCCGCGGAGACCACCACCTCGGCGCCGCCGACGGCCGCCGGGGCCTCCGTGGTCGCCACCAGCGACGTGTGGAGCGGCGAGTCCGGCAGGAAGAGGTCGTTGCGGTGGCGCCGGTTCACCTCGTCGGCGACCTCGGGCTCGTGCGCCCACAGGACGACCTCGTCGCCCTTGGCGCACAGCAGGTCCGCCAGCGTCGTGCCCCAGCCGCCGGCACCGAGCACCGCGACGCGCGTCACGGAGCCGCGGCCTTCCGGCGGAAGCGCGCCTCGGTGCCCGCAAGCAGGCGCCGGATGTTGGCGCGATGGTTGACGACGATGAACAGGGCGACGCATCCGGCGACCCAGAAGGCCGTGACCCGGCTCGGGTAGAGCAGCTTCACGAGGACCGGGAACGCCAGGGCCGCGAAGATCGAGCCGAGGGAGACGTAGCCGGTGAACGCGACGAGCCCGATCCACACGACGGCGGCGGCGCCGATCGCGCCGGGCAGGTAGGCGAGGAAGACGCCGGCTGCGGTCGCCACGCCCTTGCCGCCCTTGAAACTCACGAACGGCGAGAACACGTGGCCCAGCACCGCCGCGCCGCCGACCATGAGCGCCCACCACGAGGGCTCACCCGTCAGCGCGCCGTACACCAGCACCGGGGCCGCGCCCTTCCCCACGTCGAACAGCGCGACCGGGGCGGCGGCCTTCCACCCGAGGAGGCGGAACAGGTTCGTCGCGCCCAGGTTCCTGCTGCCGATCGTGCGCAGGTCCACGCCTCTCGCCCAGCGCGCCACGAGGAAGCTCGTCGGGATCGCGCCCAGCAGGTACGCGGGCACCAGCCACACGAAGTGGATCCAGCCGAGTGCGGTCACGCGACCCCCGCCCGGCGCCGGCGCGTGAAGCGCAGCCGGATCGGCGTGCCGAGGAAGCCGAAGCGCGCCCGCAGGCCGTTGATCACGAAGCGGCGGTACGAGTCCGGGATGGAGTCGGGCCGCGAGCTGACGATGGCGAACGTGGGCGGCGCCTCGCCGATCTGCGAGCCGTAGAGGAGCTTCACCTCCGCGCCGCCGGCCTGCGGCGGCTGCCGCTCGGCCACCATCTCCTTGATGGCGCGGTTGACCTCCGCCGTCTGCACCCGGCCCCGGCGCGCCTCCGCCACCTCGAGCACGGCGTCGAGCACCTTCGCCGCCCGCTGGCCCGTGAGCGCGGAGACGAAGATGAACGGCACGTCGGCGAGGAACGGCGCGCGCTCGACGGCCTTCTTGCGGCCGGCCTCCGCCGTCTTCGTGTCCTTCTCGACCAGGTCCCACTTGTTCACGGCCACGACGAGCCCGGTGCCCGCGTCCCACGCCTGCGCCGCCACCTTGAGGTCCTGGGTGTGCAGGCCGTCGGCGGCGTCCACCACGATCACGCACACGTCCGCGCGCTCGATCGCCCGCTGCGTCCGGAGCAGCGCGTAGAACTCGACCGCCTCGTCGATCTTCCCGCGCCGCCGGAGGCCGGCCGTGTCGATGAACGTGAGGGTGCGGCTCTTGTAGGTCAGCGGGCTGTCGATCGCGTCGCGCGTCGTGCCGGGCTCCGGGGCCACGATGTGGCGGTCCTCGCCCAGCAGGCGGTTCACGAGGCTCGACTTGCCCACGTTGGGCCGACCCACCACGGCCACGGCCACCGCGTCCTCGGTCTCGGGCTCCGGCGCCTCCGGCAGCGCGGCCGCCACGACGTCCAGGAGGTCGCCGACGCCCTTCCCCGTGGCGGCCGAGACCGGCACGGGATCGCCCAGGCCCAGCTCCCAGAACGCCAAATGCCGGGTCTCCTTGGCCAGCTGGTCCGCCTTGTTCACCACGAGGATGACCGGCTTCCCCTTGCCGCGCAGGTACTCGGCGATCTCCTGGTCGGCGGGCGCGGGCCCGACGTCCACCTCGGTGAGGAGCAGGACCACGTCCGCGGCCGCGACCGCCATCTCCACCTGGGTGCGGATCGCCGCGTCCATCGGCTCCTCGCTCGAGGGCAGCAGGCCGCCGGTGTCCACGAGCCAGAAGGCGCGGCCGTTCCACTCCCCCTTGCCGAAGTGCCGATCGCGCGTCGAGCCGGGCCGCTCGTCCACGATGGCCTTGCGGCCGCCCGCGATCCGGTTGAAGAGCGTGGACTTCCCCACGTTCGGGCGCCCGATGAGCGCGACCGTTGCCGCGTTCACGCCGCCGCCTCGACGCCGAGGGCGTCGGTGAAGTGGTAGGAGAGCCGCACCGGGACCGGCGAGGCCGCGACGAGCGAGGCGAGCGGCACGTCGTCCACGAAGATGCCGTCCTCGTTCACGGCCTCGGCCGGCAGGAGCGCAAGATCGTAGTCGCGGCGTGAGGCGAGCGCAGTGCCCAGCGCCTCGCCCGGCAGGAGGCCCGCCGTCGTCACGCTGGGCCCGAAGAAGCTGTTCTCGACGGCCACGCAGTCGAACCGGCCGCCCGTGGCCTTCTCCAGCGCGCCGGTCACGGCCGGCATCAGCTCGCCCATCGCGGTGCCGGTGAGGACCAGCACCCGGGAGCCCGCGAGCGGCGCCAGGGTGTGCGCCTCGGCGTGGATCAGGCTCTCGAGCCAGCGCACGGCGCCGACGCCGTTCTCGACCTGCTCGAACCCGTCGTAGGAATCGGCCGGGGGGAACGGCTCGCCCGCGCGCATGTAGAGCTCGTCCGAGCCGTAGACCCAGCCGCTGCCGCGCTCGCCCCGGGCCCGCGCGGCCCACTTGCGCACCGAACCCAGGGCGCGCCGCGCCTCGTCGGCGGTCGGCGCGCGCACCAGGTCGTGCTTCGAGTAGGCCGTGAGCGCCACCGGGACGACGGACACGCTCAGCACCGGCGCGCCGAACGCGTACAGGTCCGACAGCGTGCGCTCCAGGACGTTGCCGTCGTTGACGCCCGGCACCAGCACCACCTGGGTGTGGAAGCGGATGCCGCCGGCGGCGAACATCTCGAGCTGTGGGAGGATCTCGGGGGCCTTGGGGTTCCGCAGCACGCGGCGCCGGATCCCGGGGTCGGTGGCGTGCACCGACACGTACAGCGGCGAGAGCCGGTACTCCAGGATGCGGCGGACGTCCTTGTCCTTGAGGTTCGAGAGCGTGGCGAAGTTCCCGTAGCGGAAGCTCAGGCGGTAGTCGTCGTCCCGGATCCAGAGCACCTTCCGGGCGCCGGCCGGGTTCCCGTCCACGAAGCAGAAGTCGCAGCGGTTGTTGCAGCGGCGGATCTTGGGCGGCTCCAGGACGACGCCGAGGGGGACGCCCTCGGGCCTCTCGACCTCAAGTACTACTTCATCGCCGCTCGCCGTGCGCACCGTGAGGTCGAAGGTCTCGTCGGCGCCGAGGAACTCCCAGTCGAGGAAGTCCACGAGCTCGCGTCCACCGATGGCGAGCAGCTCGTCCCCGGCCTTGAGGCCGAGATCGGCTCCGACGGAGTCCGTGGCGACGGTGGCAACGCGTAACATGAGGCCTACGATGATACAGCGTAACGCCTTAATCCACAATAGATTCTAGCACGCACCTAAAGCGATGCTGCAAGCGAAGTTCCAGTAGAGGTGGAGTCTGGAACGGCGTCCAGCGGGTGTGGCGGCGCGGCTGGCGCTGGCGACCGCGACGCCGCCGGCGAAGGAGCTGCCGCCGGCCGATCGACAGCCTACCGAGTAGCCCCCCTCAGGGGCCAGGCACCAGTCCGACCATCTTCACCACCTCGAAGTCCGAACCGTGCAGGCGCTTGAGCAGGTTGATGTCCGCGTCGTTCCAGCGCGGGTCCGGCGCGCCGCTCAGGTAGAACGGACTGCCGTTGTCCGCCAGCATCATGCCGTAGCGCTCGAGCGCCGTGAGGATCACCTGGTCGTCGGCCGGAAACGTCGAGATGTCCACGCCCGCCTTAAGGCGCACGCGCATCCCCATCGGCGGCAGGTTGGCCGAGGTCTGGCTGCTGGCCCAGTGCCGCGCGGGCGGAACGTACGCCTCGCGCGTCACGGGGCAGGTGAAGCGCAGCGCGTGCGTGATCGCGCCGGCCGCCACTTCGTCGTAGCGAGCGAGGCCCGGAAAGATCGGCAATCCCGCGGCGTCGGCCGAAGTCCAGGTATAGGGCCGCTGCTCGTCGGCGGCCATGTCCCAGACGGCGGCC
>DATKNX010000153.1:0-22495 GCA_035541085.1 Gemmatimonadales bacterium
CCCGTGGCGTACAGGTCGGCGCGGAAGTCCACGTCCGAGCCCAGCAGCTGCTCCGGGGCCATGTACTCCGGCGTGCCGATGGCCATCCCCGCCTGCGTCATGCCCTCGGTGCGCTTGGCGAGCCGCGCGATCCCGAAGTCCATCACCTTGAGGGTGCCCGACGGTTCGACGATCAGGTTCTGCGGCTTGATGTCGCGGTGGATCACGCCCTGCTCGTGCGCGACCTCGAGCGCGCGGCACAGCTGCTTGCCCACGGTGAGCGCCACGTTCACCGGCAGCGCGCCGCGGCTCTGGATGAGGTGCTTGAGGGACTGCCCCTCCACGAACTCCATCGTGATGAAGTAGAGCCCATCCACCTCGCCGATGTCGTGCGTGCGGACCACGTTGCGGTGCGTGATCTTCCGCGCCAGGCGGATCTCCTGCTTGAAGCGGTCGAGCGCCGCCGGCTCCGACTGCGCGGCGTCCATCCGCAGCGTCTTGATCGCGACCAGCTCCCCCAGCT
This sequence comes from Gemmatimonadales bacterium, assembly GCA_035541085.1. GTDB lineage: Bacteria > Gemmatimonadota > Gemmatimonadetes > Gemmatimonadales > JACORV01 > Fen-1245. The sequence goes on from DATKNX010000153.1 coordinate 503, forward strand.
GGGCGTCCCAGGCGCGGTACACGACGCCCATGCCGCCCATGCCGAGCACGCCCTTGATTTCGTAGCGTCCCGCGAACGTCGTTCCCGCCTGGAGCATTCCGCCGTCGCGCTCCAGCTGGCGCGCCACCGTCGGCGTCGCGACCCCGCCCCCCGGCGTGTAGATGCGCTCCGTGGCCTCGCCCGCCGAGCGGCTCATCGCGGCCACCAGCGCCTGCTTCGCCTTCAGCTCCTCGACCATGTGCTGGAACGCGGACGCCAGCTCGCCGACCTCGTCGCGGCCCCGGGCCTCCACCTTCGCCTCGTAGTCGCCCTCCGCCACGCGGCGCGCCACTTCGGCCAGCTTCCGCACGGGCCGGCCGATCACGCCGGCCACGGCCAGCGCGCCCGCCAGCGCGAGCGCGAGGCCGACCAGCCCGGCCAGGAGGAGCGTGCGCTGTGTGGCGCGATACGCCGCCAGCTCGCGGTCGCGCGAGCGCAGCGCGATGTAGCCGCCCAGGGGAGCGCCGCCCGGCGTCGCGAGCGCGCTCCGGCGTCCCACCAGGTGCTCCCCGCCCAAGCGCGTGTCCACCGTGCTGTCCGCCGCGGCGCCGCCCGCCGCCTCCGGCGCGGCCGCGGGCACCGCGCTGCCGACCATGCTGTCGAGCTGTGGAGCGCGCGGCAGCGTGCTCGCCACGACCACGGGGCGGTTGGCGTCGTTGAGCAGGTAGAAGACGATCTCCGAGCCGGAGGCGCGCTTGACCTCCTCCGCCAGGGAGTCGGTGATCTGGTGCGCGACGAGCAGCATGCCCTCGACGGACGTGCCGCCCGGATTGCGCAGCGGCGTGGCGACCGCCAGGTAGAGGCGCTGGTCGGCCTGCACGACGTAGCCCTCGGTCTGGCGGCCCTGCAGCGCCTGGCCGATCAGCGGTCCGCCGAGCGTGTCGCCGAAGGCGCCCGGCCGGTCGGTGCGCGCCCGCAGCACGCCGTCGGCGTCGGTGATGAGCGCGTAGTCGGCGCCCAGCAGGTCGCGGTAGCTGCGCGCGATGTCCACCAGCGAGCCCGGATCGCCCTTCTGCACGGCCGCGATGAACGTCGGGATCTGCGCCGCGACGTCCGCCCCGCTCGCGAGCTTCTCGTCTTCGGCCGCGATGAAGCGCCCGGCGACCGCGCCCGTGTTGCGCAGCCGCTCCTGCAGCACGAGGTCCGCGTTCCGGCTCGCCTGCGAGGACGCGAGCGCCAGCGTGCCGCCGAGCACGAGGACCACCACCGCGGCGCTGGCCCCGAAAATCTTCAGGGTCAGGCCGAAGGGGCCGCGGCGGCTAGTAGCGCTCACGCGTGGCCCCGGAGCCGTACTCCTGGCCGTACTTGTTCTTGTGCGCCTGGTAGTGGTAGCCGCTGGCGTCGAGCGTGACGTCCTGCGCCGTGAGGCCGCCCGCGGGCACCGTGATCTCCCGCGTCACCTCCGGCGCGCGCTCGTGCCAGACGTGGAGCGTGTAGGTTCCCGGCGCGACGCCCGGGATCGTGTACGAGCCGTCGGCGCCCGGCTGCGCGAAGTAGGCGTTGTCGCGCACGAGGATGAAGCCGGCCATCTGCGGGTGGATGTTGCAGTACACCCGCACCAGTCCGGGATGCCGGAAGCGGTGATCGCCCGACTCGCCGCGGCCGTAGAGCCCGAGGTCGAAGTCGTTCGGGTCGCTCAGCGAGAAGACGTTGTGGTTGAAGGGATCGTGGTTCGGGAACCGGACGACGGAGCCGACGGGCACCACCACGACGCGCGGATTGAAGCTCCGGCCGTCGAGCGCGACGTCCACCCGCACCGGCGTGCCGCGCGGGCCCCGGCCCTCGAGGTAGACCACCGCGTTGCCCACGTCGCCGCCGGCCTTCCCGCCGGCGTCCATCACCGTGACGCGCCCGCTCACCTGCGCCCGCGCCGCCGGAGCCGCGAGCGCGCACGCCGCAAAGCCCGCAGCCGCCGCGGCGGTGCGGATTTGCCACCAATTTCGTATGCTTTGCATGGGACGAGTTTGCCCCCGAGACCCGAGCTAGTCAAGCACGCGACGCTACCGCAAAGGAGACGCCGGTGAAGCTTCACACGCGCCTGGGGCTGGTCGTGACGCTGTGCGCCGCCGCCACGGTGCCGCTCTACGCGCAGGCCCGGCCGGACACGGCGCAGGCGCGCCAGGATTCGCTGGAGGAGCGGCTCGAGAAGGCGGAGGAGGCGATCCAGCGCCTGCAGCACGAGGTGGAGTCGCAGGCGCAGTCGTCGGTGCAGTCGCGGCTGCAGAACCGCGTCGAGATCTCCGGCCTCATCCTCGTCAACGGGTTCTACGACGGCGCCAAGTTCAACGACACCGACGTCCCCGAGTGGGTCGCGGCCGTGCAGGACACGACCGGGCGGCCCAACAGCCGGATCGGCGGCACGATGCGCCAGGCGCGCCTCGGGATCACCGTCCGCCCGGGGAAGGTCCTCGGCGGCGACGTGAGCGCCGACCTCCAGCTCGACTTCTTCGGCGGGCAGGAAGGCGACGCGAACGACCGCCTGCTGTCGCCGCCGCGCATCCGCACCGGCAACGTGCGGGTGGACTGGCCGCACTTCGGCGTACTGGTCGGCCAGGAGAAGGCACTGGTCGCGCCGGAGAGCCCCGTGTCGTTCGCCGCGATCGGCTACCCGGAGTTCGCCGGGGCGGGCAACCTGTGGAACTGGATTCCGCAGGCGCGCGTGACGGCGGAGGCGGGCCGCTCGCTGCGCGTCGGCATCCAGGCGGCGGCGCTGGATCCACTCTGGGACCCCGGCGCGTCGTACGCGCCGTCCGACGCCGACCTGGGCGAGCGCAGCGGGCGCCCGGCGGTCGAGGGCCGCGCTTACCTGGACTGGGGCAGCGACGAGAACGAGAGCACGATCGGCTTCGGCGCCCACCGCGGCTGGATCGCGACGGCGGGCACCGGGACGATCGCGAGCCAGGCGCTCACGGCGGACTTCCACCTGGTGTTCGCGGGCGTCGTGACGCTGGCCGGCTCGGCCTTCACGGGCCAGGTGTTGAACATGCTCGGCGACGGCGCGATCTCGCAGGACATCGGCCCGCTCGGCCAGGTCGTGCGGACGCGCGGCGGCTGGGCGCAGCTCGACGTGCGGCCCGTGTTCGCCTGGGAGTTCGGCGGTGGCTACGGGCGCGACGCCCCCACGCCCGGCGACCTCGAGCAGGCGGGCGGGACGTTCCCCGCGAACGCACGGCTGCGCAACGTGGTGTACGAGGGACACGTGCACTGGCGGCCCGGCGGGGGGCTGCTGATCGGTGCCGAGTTCCGCCGCTTCGAGACGGAGTTTCCGGCGGGCGTGCTGAAGGCGAACCACGTCAACGGGTTCGTGGGGTTGTTCTTCTAGAGCAGGTGTCCGGTGCCGGGTGTCCGGTGTCTGAAGTACCGACACCGGACACCTGACACCCGTCGCGGCCTCAGCCCTTCTGCTTCACCGCCTTGAACGTCCCCATTTGGAAGACGTTTCCGGTACTGCTCGAGGTGTACCAGATCTCGCCCGCGAGCGTGTCCCCGACGAGCATGCCGCGCAGGTCCATCTGCCCGTCGCCGCGGGGCGTGGCGAAGTGCACGATGACGCTGTCGCCCGGGACCGGCCACCACACCGCCGTCTGCCCGACGCGGCCCGGCGGCGCGCGGGTGTAGCCGGGGATGTTGACGATCGCGGCGAGCTGCGTGCTCGACGTGGCCGTCGCGTCGGGCGCTGCGCTCGGCTGGTACGTGAGCCGGAGGCTCGGCACCGCGGCCGGCGGCGGCCGGCGCGGCCGGCCGCGCTGCCGGGCGGGCGGAGCCGGCTGCGAGTTCTTGAGATCGGTCGTGAGCGCGTAGCTGCCGGTCGCCCGATGGGGCTCCACGACCGGCGCCGAGGGATTGACGGCCGGCATGGTCGCGACCACGGGCGGCGCCGGGTGCGCGCAGCCCGCCGCCAGGCCCGCGCACAGCATCAGCCACCCCGCGCCCCACCGCACCGCTCGCGCGCTCACCGGTTGGGCAGGCTGTCGAGGGTGTAGATCGTCGCCGTGGCCGGCGGCTCCTCGCGCTGCAGCCGCCGCGCCACCGCCTCCGCCTGCCGCAGCACCCGGATCACGTTCAGCCCGATCACCTTCTCGACGTCGCGGTCGCTGTAGCCGCGCCGGATCAGCTCCGCCGTGAGCTTGGGGAAGTCGCTCACGTCCTCGAGGCCCTGCGGCGCGCAGTCCATACCCTCGAAGTCGCTGCCGTAGCCCACGTGGTCGATGCCGGCGACGCGCCGGATGTGATCGATGTGGTCGGCAACCTCGGCGATCGTGGGCCGTGGGGGTACGGGGTGCGCCTGGTCCCACTGCCGCAGCGCGGCCGCGACGCCCAGGCTGTCCGCGCCCGACTTGCGGGCCGCCGCGGCCACCTGCCCGCGCTCACGCTCGTAGGCGGCCGTCACGGAGTCCACGAACGGGCAGTAGAAGTTGACCATCACCACGCCGCCGTTCGCGGGCACCATCCGGAGGATCTCGTCGGGGACGTCGCGCGGCACCCCGGGATCCAGGGCGCGGGCCGAGGAGTGCGAGAAGATGATCGGCGCGCGGCTGATGCGCAGCGCCTGCGCCATCACCGAATCCGAGACGTGCGCCAGGTCGACCAGCATGCCCAGCCGGTTCATCTCCCCCACCACCGCCCGGCCGAACGGGGTGAGGCCGCGGTGCGTCGAGTCGTCGCCCGCCGCGTCGGCCCACGCCAGCGTCGCGAAGTGCGTCAGCGTCATGTACCGCGCGCCGAGGTCGTAGTACATCCTGAGGAGCGGCAGCGAGTTTTCGATGACGTGCCCGCCCTCCATCCCGATCAGGATCGCGATCTTGCCCTGGCGGTGGATCCGCAGGATGTCGTCGGCCGTGCGCGCCAGCGCGAACACCTTCGGGTAGCGCTCCGGCATCCGGCGCACGATGTCGATCTGCTCCAGCTCGATCTTCGCCGCGTCGGCCGGGATCATCTCGACGGGCACCCACGTGGACCAGAACACCCCGCCGACGCCGCCCGCCCGGAGCCGCGGGATGTCGGTCGCCAGCTGCGGCTGCGGCCGCGCGATGTCCATGCTGTCCCACGAGAAGACCACGCGGCCGAGGTCGCTGCTGTCGAAGCTGTCGGAGCCGCGCGTGCGCAGCTTCCACGGCAGGTCGTTGTGCCCGTCGATCATCGGCACGGCGCGCTGCAGCCGCAGCGCGTGCCGGATCAGGGCGGAGTCGGTCTGGGCCTCGAGCGGGGCCGCGGCGAGCGCCAGCAGGGCGAGGAGCGTGAAAGGTCGCATGAGCGGGGACGATACCCGCGCCGCGCACCACGCACAACGGGCGGCCGGTGGCCGCCCGTCGTGCGAAGCGCGAGACCGCAGCCGCGTCAGCCGAAGACCAGCAGCCCGGGCGTGAAGAGGAGGCTCAGGTTGTACTCGATCTCCGCGAACCCGGTGAAGATGGTGGCGAGCGCCAGCAGGTCGCCGACCGTCAAGCTCTGGCCGGACGCCAGGGAGATCGACGGATTGTCCACCGGCCCGCTCGCCGTGGCCACCGTCGTGTTGTTGAACTTGAAGCTCACGTTGATGGACGTCGCCGTGCCGTCGCCGACGACCGCGATGGTGCCGCCCCTCGTCACGCTCCAGTTCAGCCCGAACGACGGGCTCCCGCCGGAGCCGGAGACCGTGTCGACGAGCGACACGGACGTGCCGTTGCTGTTGGCCTGGTACTTGGTCGCGAGGCTGCTGTCCGGGAGCGAGAGCACGTGCTGCAGCGTGAAATTCACCACGGGCGCGTTGTTGCCCACGATGTTGGTCACGTAGCCCGCCGCGGTCAGCGTCAAGCTCGACGTGGTCTTGACCTCGGTGATCGTGTAGTCGGCGGCCGTCAGGGTGTTCACCTTGAGCAGCACGTGCAGGATGTTGGCCTGCGGTGTGCTCGCGTCGGCGATGGTGAGATAGCCGGTCTGCGTCAGCGGAAGGCTCGGATCGCCGGTCGCCGTGTCCACCTGGTAGAGCAGGAACTCCACCCCGTTCGACGGCGCCCCCGTCAGCGTGGAGTCCGTGATCCGGTACGAGTCGGTCGCGGTGTCCCACTGGAACGTCTTGCCGAGCACGTTCGCCGGGAACAGCGCCTCGGTGGCCGCCGGGGCGCGGGCCGCGAGGACCCGCAGCGCTTCACGGGTTTGCGCCGCCGCGGCGGTCCACGGCCGGCCCGGCAGCGCCGGCGCCATCGCCGCACGCACGATCGGCGCGGCGAGCGGCGTCACGTTGCCGAGGGCGGCGAGCGCCTGCAGCAGGCCGTTCTGCGACAGCGACGAATTGAGGCCGGTCACCGCGGTGGCGCTCCCCGACGCGTCCACGGACGACGGCCCCGTGCTCTCGCTGCAGGATGCCACGGCGACCGCCGCCGCGATCCAGCCGACTGCTCCGATTCGCTTGCGCCACGACATCGGCCTGCCTCCTCTGCCGGGTGACCTTCCTGGCCGCGCCCGTGCCGACGGCGTGCGGGTGCGCGGCGACCTCCCGCACAGTACAACGGAGGCGCGACGCGCGCCATCCGTCACACCTCGCATGTCCAGGAGACTCAGGCCGATGGAGGCTCGATGGCGATCCGTGCGGTGCCCGCCGCGACCGGGACGAGCGGCGTGATCGACTCACCCTGCTTCGTGCGCTCGAGCCCTCGCTCCGACTTCGCAACCGTCTCGATCGCGAACCGCCACAGCTCGGCGGCCGGCTCGACCGCCGGCTCGAGCGGCGTTCCGAGCGACAGCTCGGGCGCGAAGCGCCCGCCCGGCGGCAGCGCCGCGGCGTCCCAGCGATAGGTCACGGCCAGCGCGCCGCCGGCGCCGATCCGAATGCGCTTCTCGAGCGGCAGGCCGCCGGCGGGCGCCTCGAGCACGATCTCGACCGCGTCGGCGCCCGGTTCGACGCGGCAGCGCATCTCGGTGCGGGCCCACGAGGCGAGCGGCGCGTAGCGCGCCGCCGCATACGCATCGAGTGCCAGCTCACCGGGCAGCACGCGATCCACGAACAGCGCGCGCTCGTCGGCGTCGTAAGGCGGATGCTCGCCGTGCGGATCGCCCGAATCGTGGTACGCCTCCGGCCGCCGCGTCAGCACGTCGGCGTAGTTGGTGAGCGTGGCGAAGAGCGTGTACTCCTCGACGGCGCCGCCGCGCGCGGGCGCGATCACGACCGAGCAGCGGTCGGAATGCACCCAGATCTCCTCGCGGCCGTCGAGGTCGAGGTCCAGCCGCTCGACCTCGAGCTTCTGCCCGTGCCGCAGCAGCCGCTCCGCCAGCGCCAGGTTGTGCCACAGCGCGCCCCGGAGGTGCGGCAGGTACAGCCCCCCGAAGACGCCGTGCCAGTACGCGTCGTTGCACTGCGCGCGGCCGATGGCGCGCCGCGCCTCCGCGAGATCCGCCGCGCGGCGCCCGGGCCCCTTGTCCTGGGAGCGGTGCAGCACCGAGAGCGCCAGCATCTTCTTGTGCATCCGGTTCGACTCGGGGTAGCGCGCGAGGAAGCTGCGCCAGTGCGTCCCCCGCACCAGCGCGCCCTCGGGCCCCGCCAGCCGGTGCTCGCCCAGCTCCCGCTCGAGATGGGCCAGGTGGCGCGCCGCGTCGGGGGGCAGCGCCCACCGCTCCATCTCGCTGTACGACGCCGACGGCAGGTAGGCGATCCCGCCGCTGGGGACCTCCGCCAGCGCCTCCGAGCACGTGACCAGCTTCAGCTCGCCGCGGCCGACCGCGCCCGCCACCACCTCGAGGAACTGGCTCAGCCAGCCCCGCTCGAACACCCACTCCCTGGTGCCCGGCCAGCCGCCGAATTTCTCGCCGTCGTCCGCCAGGACCGCGAGCCGGTGGCCGGCGCCGCGGAGCTTCTCCAGGTAGCCGAGGATCTCCGTCGGCGGCTTGAACGGCACCAGGTAACGCAGCCGCTCGTCGATCGACAGCAGCGCCACCGGCCGCCCGCCGCCCTCGGTCCAGTAGGGCGCGTGGAGCCGCTTGCGCGGGAAGCCGGCCTCCAGGAAATGCCGGTCGTCCACCAGCGCGTACCGCACGCCCGCCGCGGCCAGGTCGCCGGCGAGGTCGGGCTCCCACACGCGCTCGGTCAGCCACAGGCCGCCGTTCTCGGCGCCGGCCCCGAACAGGCGGACGACGGCGTCGCGCATCCAGCCGATCTGCTCGACGCGGTCCGCGCGCGGCAGCGAGCACAGGATCGGCTCGTCGTAGCCCGAAAGCAGCAGCTCGATCTTCCGGTCCGCGGCCAGCCGGCCGACGAGGTCGATGAACGCCGCGTCGTGCGTCTCCAGCCACTCCAGCAGCGGTCCCGAGATGTGGAGCGAGAAGGGCGTGAAGCCGCCGGCGCTGAGGCGCTCGAGGAGCGGCCGGTACGCCTCGCGCACGTGCTGCTCGACGACGTGGTCGAAGTTGCCCACCGGCTGGTGGATGTGGACCCCGAAGGCGAAGCGGAGCGGGCCCATCAGGCGGACGCGAACCCCAGGCGGTCGGCCACCACCGCGAGCACCCGCCGGTCGGCGGCGCTCAGCGCGTCGCGGATCCGCCCGAATGCGGTCTGCACCTCGAACGGCACGTCGCGGCCGGCGAGCTGCAGCAGGTCCAGCAGGTCGAGCGTGGCGCCCACGGCCGCCTCCGAGCGGTCGCCGGCGAGCGCCTCGACGCGCGCCAGCAGGCTCCGCGTCACGACCTCGCCGAGGTTCGCCTGCCCTTCGCACAGGGCCGTGTCGTCGTCGGGTTGCAGCGCGCGGCGCGCGAGCGACGCCACGACCGCCCGCTCCACCGCGTCGCGCTCGTGCTCCGTCAGGTCGGCCAGCGTGAACCGCGCCTCCACCGGGGGCGCGACGGACGAGGCCGTCACCGCGAAGCGCCAGCCGTCGAGCGGCTCGACCCGGACGGCGAACTCGGCCGCGCGGCCCGTGCGTCGCTGCACCACGCGTACGCGCTCGTGGTCCCCGCTCACGTCGTAGTCGTAGAGCCGCCCGTGCGCGGAGGCCGGCGCGAACCGCAGCAGCGCGGCGTAGCTCGCGGCGACCCGCGCCGCCGGCGCCACGCGCGGGCGCGCCGAGGCGAGGTACACGCGCTTCCCGTCGCCCACCGCCGGGTCGTTGCTCTGGGCCGCCGCGAGCCGCTGCGCGAAGCCCGCCTCCAGCTTCGGGCCGGGGGGCCCCGCCAGGTCCACGGCCTGCGCGGCGTAGCGCATCAGCTGCAGCGGCTCGAGGCCGCCGATGTCGTCGAAGAACCACGCACACGAGGTGTAGAGCGCCAGCGCGGCGAACTCCATCTCGAGCAGCTCGCGGAGCCGTACCGCGGCGTCGGCCGAGAGCGCGCGCGAGGCCTGCGCCGCCAGGAACCGCGAGAGCGCGTCGCCGCCCTCCGCCCGCGCGTCGATGTACGCGTCGCGCGCGGCCCAGGGCTCGCGCAGCAGCGCGCCCGCCTCGCGCTCGTACACCTGGTGCAGCTCGCCCGCCAGCCAGTCCACGGCCGAGCGCAGCGGCGCGCGCCACTTCTGGTTCCACGGCCGCTCGGGCGCCATCTTGCACCCGCAGTCGCTGCGCCAGCGCTCCACCCCGTGGGCACAGCTCCACGACGTCGGCGCCACCAGCTCCACGTCGTGCGCCGGCGGGTGCGCGGCCAGGAACGCCGCGTAGTTCGTCACCGCCGCGCCGGGGCGCCGCCCCAGGACGTCCAGCAGGCGCGCCAGCGCCATCTCGCCGAACCGGTGGTGGTGGCCGTAGGTCTCGCCGTCCGACGCGAGCGAGACCAGCGCGGGGCCGCCGGGCGCGCCGGCCATCATCCGCTCGGCCCACGCGAACGCGTCGTCGAGCACCTTCCCGAACGCCACGTCGTGCGAGAGCGGGCCGTCGTAGACGAACAGGGCGATCTCCCGCCCGCCCCCGGTGCGGTAGCGGCCCGGCAGGCCGTCCGGCGGCGCGGCCTCGACCTGGTGCGGGGCGACGATGGTGAATCGGATGCCCTCGGCCGCGAGCACGTCGAGCGACTCGTCGTCCACCGCGGTCTCCGGGAGCCAGAAGCCCTCGGGCTCGCGGCCGAACCGGCGGCGGAAGTCCGCGATGCCCCAGCGGACCTCGGTGACCTTGTCGCGCCGGGTGCTCAGCGGGAGGATGACGTGATGGTACGGTGCGGCGATGGCGTTGCCGTGGCCGAGGCGCTCGCGGCTCGCGCGGTCGGCGTCGAGCACCGCGCGGTAGGTGTCCGGCGCCTCGTCGGCCATCCACTCGAGCAGCGTCGCGCCGAAGTCGAAGCTGATCCACGCGAGCGTGTTGACGATGCTGGCGATGCGCCCCGACGCGTCGGGGATCCGCGCGGCGGCCACCGCCCGGTAGCACTCCTGCTCGATGCGGCGGTTCCAGTCGTGGTGCGGCGCGGCCCCCTTCTCGGCCTCGACGTACCCGAGCCACGGGTCCTCGCGGGGTGGTTGATAGAAGTGTCCGTGCAGGACGACCGACCGAACCGCCATCACGCCACCGCGCCCACGCCGCCCGCCGCCGCGGCGACCTGGGCCAGCACGTCCGGAAACAGGGCATCGCGCCGGTGCAGCTCCTCGGCGATGCCGAGTGCCTGCGGTGGAATCACCGCCCCGCGGGCCGCGTCCTCGAGCACCGAAACGAGGAACTCCGCGTCGCCCGCGTGGAGGGCGAAGCGGCGCTCGGCGTAGTCGGACACCGCCCCGGTGGTGATCATGAACTGCCAGTCGGACGCCTGGGCGAGGAGCAGCTCGCGCGCCGCCTGCGCCAGCACCGCGTGGATCTCCGCGCCCGGGAGCGCGAGCGGCGCCACGTCCCAGAAGCGGTCCTCGAGGCGCCACAGGCGCTCCCACGTCCACGCGGTCCTGGCGTTGAGCCACATCCCGTCGTCGCCGCCCGCGCCCCACGAGCCCGGCAGCAGCTCGATCCCGATCCGCGGCGGGTGCGCTTCGAGGTGCTCGGACGCCGTCACGGGCCGCGGCGCCGCGCCGTTCGCCAGGTCGCGGTAGGTGGCCGCGAGGAAGTCCACGCCCTCGAACCACCAGTGGCCGAACAGCTCGGCGTCGAACGGGACGGCGGTCACCCCGTCGCCGCCCACCTCGCCGGCGGCCGCTTCGCTCGCCAGCAGGGAGGTGAAGTGCGAGGCGTGCAGCGCCGCTTGCGCGAAGGCCGCCGACGGATCGTAGGGCCGCTTCGCGCCGAGATCCGAGCCGGGCGCGCTCACCCGCCAGAACCGCAGCCCGCCCGGCCAGCGGATCTTGTGGAATTCCAGGTACCAGCCGTCGCCCGGGTAGCCGAGGTGGCGGCTCCACACCTGCATGGACGCCCGCGGATCGCGCACGAACACCGCCACGGGACCGGCCGCGCTCGCCGAGCCCGCGAGGTACGCGCGGTACGGCGTGCGGCGCGGCCCGTCGCCCCGGTAGCGCGTGACGTCGCGCCGCTCCGCGTCGAAGCGCTCAGCGCCGATCGGCACCTCGGCGTAGCCGCCCAGCGCGCTGCCGGCCTGCGCCTGGTGTGCGTCGGTGAAGAAGTACCGGAAGCCCGCCGCGGCCAGGAAGGTCTCCGTGCCCGCGCGCGGCCCCGGATGTGGCGCGCCCGCCGGTCCCCACCACCCGCGCGGCCGGTACGCGCACTCGGGCAGCCAGCAGCCCGCGCTCGCCCGCCCGAACAGCCGCACGTGCTCGGCCTGCGCCACCGCGAGCTGGAGCCGCACGGACTCCTCGCGGCCCAGGAGGGAGAGGTACCCGTGGGTCGCCGCGCAGGTCATCACCTCCACGCGCCCCGCCGCCGCGTGGCGCCGCAGTGCGGCCACGACGTCGCGCCCCTGCGCCTCGAACAGCTGCCGCAGCCGGCGGTAGCGCGCCTCCCAGAAGTCCACCAGCGGCACGAGCTCGGCGTCCCCCGTCTCGGGCAGCGTGCGCCGCGCTTCCCGGCACGCCTCGAGACGCTGCTCGACGAACGCGCCCAGCTCGGAGGCGAACTGGGGATCCACGAGCTGGTTGGCCAGCACCGGCGAGACGCTCACGGTGACGGGGGAGCGGACGCCGCGCGCCGCCGCCTCGTCGAGCTTCTCGATCAGCGGGAGGTAGGTATCGAGGGTCGCCTCGCACAGCCAGTCGCTGCCGTGCGGCCAGCGCCCGTGGCGCAGCACGTAGGGGAGGTGGCTATGCAGCGCCAGGACGAAGTCCACGCCGCGCCTAGCGCCCGGCCGCGGCGGCGGCGAGCACGCGCTGGTAGACGGCCGCGTACTCCGCCGCGGGCTGCTCCCAGCTGAAGTCGCGCTCGATCGCGTGCTCCACCAGCCACGCCCAGCGCGGCGTCTCGTACGTCGCGACCGCGACGCCCACCGCGTCCGCGAGCGCGGCCGGCGTGTAGGCGTCGAACAGGAACCCGGTCTCGCCGTGCTCGATGGTGTCGGCCAGCCCGCCGACGCGTCGGGCCACGGGCAGCGTCCCGTAGCGCTGCGCCGTCATCTGCGTCAGCCCGCACGGCTCGTAGAGCGACGGCACGAGGAAGATGTCCGCGCCCGACGCGATCCGGCGTGCCATCCGGTCGCTGAAGCCGAGCCGCACGCCCACGCGCTGGTGCGAGTGCGCCGCGATCGCCGTCAGCGCGGACTCGTAGCGCGGGTCTCCGCGGCCGGTGAAGACGAACTGCGCCCCGCTGGAGAACAGCGCCGGGTTGTCGATCAGCAGGTCGAGCCCCTTCTGCGACACGAGCCGCGCCGCCATCCCGATGAGCGGGACGTTGTAGCGCTGCGCGAGGCCGAAGGTGCGCTGCAGCGCCGCCTTGCAGCGCCGCTTCCCCGACAGGTCGTTGGCCGAGTAGTTGGCGCTCAGGTCCGGGTCGGTCGCCGGGTCCCACGTCTCGACGTCGATGCCGTTCACGATGCCGAGCAGCCGGTCACCCAGCGACGTGAACGCGTCGTGCAGCCCGAAGCCACCCTCGGGCGTCATCAGCTCCCGGGCGTGGGTGGGGCTCACCGTGGTCACGAAATCGGCGAACGCCATGCCGCCCTTGAGGAAGTTCACGCGGCCGTACCACTCGAGCAGGCGCCAGTCGTACAGCCAGGCCGGCAGGCCCACGAGGTGGAGCAGGTCCTCCGGGAACCAGCCCTGGAAGGCGGCGTTGTGCACGGTGAGCACGGCGCGCGCGCGGTCGTGGAACTGGTTGCCGGCGAACCGCGTGCGCAGGTAGACCGGCACGAGCGCGGCGTGCCAGTCGTGCGCGTGGATCACCACGGGGGCGTTGGTGATGCGCGGCATCGCGGCGAGCGCGGCCTGCGCGAAGAACGCCCAGCGGAATCCGTTGTCCGGGTAGTCCTTCCCGCCGCTGCCGTAGGGGCCCGGGCGGTTGAAGTAGCCGTCGTGCTCGATGAAGAACACGCGCGGCTCGCGCGGCGAGGCCGGCACCCGGCACAGCCGCGCCCACTCGACCCGCGGCCCCACCTCGACCGGGAACGGCCGCCCCACCGGCAGGATCTCGTCGGCCACGCGCCGCACCGAGCGGTGCAGCGGCAGGATCACCGCCGTCGGGATGCCGGCCGCGGCCTGGAAGCGCGAGAGGCCCGCCACCGCGTCGGCGAGCCCGCCCGTGTGCGCGTACGGGGCGTACTCGGCCACGACGTGCACCACACCCACCGGGCCGCCGGTGCCGGAGCCGAGCTGCAGCGGCGGCGCCGGCGCGGTCCGCCAGCGGGCGGCGCGCGCCGCCTCGACCGTGGCGCTCGTCACCGCGTCGCTATGCACTCGGCGGATCGTCGGCCGGGCCGTCGCCCCGCAGCCCCGGCGCGTAGTAGGTGCTCACGTACCCCTGTACCATCCGGCGGGCCGTGAAGCGCTCCCCGGCGGTGCGCAGCGCGTGCTTCATCTTGTCCACCCAGCCGCAGGGCACGCCGTGCGGGTCGCGGTCGTAGAACAGCGGCACGACCTCGTCCTCGAGCAGGCCGTAGAGCTGCTCAGCGTCCCAGTCGTCCCCGTCGCCGCCCTCCGGCGGCGGCTTGATCGCCCAGCCGTTCAGGCCGTCGTAGGCCTCGAACCACCAGCCGTCGAGCGTGCTGAGCTGCGGCACCGCGTTGAGCGCCGCCTTCATCCCGCTGGTGCCGCACGCCTCGAGCGGCGGCCGCGGCAGGTTCATCCACAGGTCCACGCCCTGGATCATCCGGTGCGCGAGGTGCAGCTCGTAGTCCTCGAGGAACGCCACCCGGCCTTCCAGGCGCGGGTCGCGCGAGAACTGGTAGACCTGCTGCAGCATCTTCTTGCCGTCCTCGTCGGCCGGGTGCGCCTTGCCCGTGAACACGATCTGGACCGGGCGCCACGTGTTGATCAGCAGCTTCCGCAGGCGCTCGATGTCCTTGAAGATCAGCGTGGAGCGCTTGTAGGTCGCGAAGCGGCGCCCGAACCCGATCGTGAGCGCGTCGGGATCGAGCAGCGTGCCCGCTCCCACCACGTGCGCCGAGTCCTTCCACTCGTCGGTCCAGCGGCGCCGCGCCTGCTCGCGGATGAACGCCATCAGGATGTTCTTCAGCTCGCAGTGCACGAACCACAGCACCTGGTCGTCGATGGTGAGCACCTGCGCCCACAGCGCCGGATCGTCCAGGCGGTTGCCCCAGTCCGGCCCGAGGTGGTTGTCGAGCAGCGCCATCATCCGGTGCGACATCCAGGTCGCGAGGTGCACGCCGTTCGTGACGTAGCCGATCGGCACCTGCGCCGTGCGGTGACCCGGCCACAGGTCGTGCCAGATGCGGCGCGATTCCTCGCCGTGCCGCTTCGCCACGCCGTTGATGCGGCTCGAGAGCCGCTCGGCCAGCACCGCCATGTGGAACTGGCCGTGATCGTGCTTGGGGTGGTAGCCGAGGTGCAGGAAGTCGGCGCGGCTGATCCCCATCTCCTCCCACACGGGCCCCGTGCACTTCTCGATCAGCTCCCCGGAGAACACGTCGTGGCCGGCCGGCACCGGCGTGTGGGTCGTGAACAGCGACGTCGCGCGCACCTGCTTCACGGCGTCGGCGAGCGACGTGCCCTTCGCGAGGTGCTCGCGCAGCCGCTCGACGAGCATGAACGCGGCGTGCCCCTCGTTGGCGTGCCACATGCCGGGGTCCACGCCCACCGCGCGCAGCACCCGCACCCCCGCGACGCCGAGCGCCCACTCCTGGCGGAGGCGCTGCTCGGGCCCGCCGGCGTAGAGCCGGCTGGCGAGCGTGCGATCGGCCGGATCGTTCTCCTCGAGGTCGGTGTCCATCAGGTACACCGGCACGCGGCCCACCTTCATCCGCCAGGCGCCGACGTGCACCGGGCGGCCCCCGGTGCGCACCACGGCGAGCCACGGCTCGCCGTTCGGGCCGGCCAGCGGCTCCAGCGGGCCCATCAGCGGGTCGAACCGCTCGTCCGTGTCCTCCTGCCAGCCGTCGAGCCGGATCCGCTGGTCGAAGTAGCCCTGCGTGTAGAGCAGCCCGACCGCGACGAGCGGGACGCCGAGGTCGCTCGACGCCTTGCAGTGGTCGCCCGCCAGCACGCCCAGGCCGCCCGAGTAGATCGGCACGGAGTTGTGCAGCCCGAACTCGGCGCAGAAGTAGGCGACGGAGCGGCCCTGCAGGTCCGGATAGTTCTGCGCGAACCACGTGCCCACGTTCGTGGCGGTGGAGCGGAGCTCGCTCAGCACGCGGTCGTAGAGCTGCAGGAACTTCGTGTCGCGGGCGCAGGCCGCCAGCCGCTTGGGGTCCACGCGGCGCAGCTGCTCGAGCGGGTTGTGGCGCGTCAGGTGCCAGAGCGGCCGGTCGAGCACGCGGAACAGGGCGCGGGCGTCGCGGCTCCAGCTCCACGATACGTTCGTGGCAATTTCGTGGAGCGCGTCGATGCGCTCCGGGAGGTAGGAGGCGGCGACGGATGACCGTTTCATAGACCTAAGCAAATAACCGACAGGCCGGGTTAGCGCCAGCCGCGCCCCCGCGGCATTCGCCGGTCAGCCCCTTGCGATTTCGCGCAGCGCTCCGGCCAGGTAGCGGCGGGCCATTTTCTTGCGCCAGGCGAGCGCCAAGTCCGTGTTGTCCATGGGCCTAGCGTGCGCCGCCGCGGCCTCGGCGAACGCCTCGATCGCCCCGTCCTCGAGCCGCCCGCCCACGAGCCGCGCCGACTCGGGCACGAGCACGGGCCGGGAGGCCACGGCCCCGAGGACCACCCGGGCATCCCGCACCGTCCCGTCACCGTCCAGCCGGACCGCGGCCGCCACCGACAGGATGGGGAAGTCGAAGGAACCCCGGCGCCGGAGCTTCCAGTAGGTGCTGCGCCACCCGGCGTCGGCGGGCGGCAGGCGTACCGCCGTGAGGATCTCGTCCGGCCGCTTGGCGAGGTAGGACATCCCGTCGTCGGCGTAGAGCTCTTCGAGCGCGAGGTCGCGCGCGCCCTCGCTCGAGACGAGGGTGATGCGCGCGCCGAGCGCGATCAGGGCGGGCGCGGTGTCGCTCGAGGAGACCGCCCAGCACCGCGGGCTCGAGGTCGCCACCCAGCAGACGGCGTCGCCCGAAGGGGCGGCGCAGGCGCGGCCACCCGTGGCGGCCGGCGCCTTCATGCAGAAGCCGATCGCCTGCCGCCACTCGTAGCTCTGGTTGTAGTAGGTGCAGCGCGTGTCGAGGCAGAGGTTCCCGCCGAGGGTGCCCATGTTGCGGATCTGCGGCGTGGCCACCAGGCCCGCCGCGCGCGCGAGCGCCGGATAGGTGCGGGCGATCTTCCGGTCGGCAGCGATCTCCGCGAGCAGCCGCGCGCTCCCGAGCTCGAGGCCCGTGCCGTTGCGCACTCGCCGCAGTTCGCGCAGGTGCCGGATCCCGATCAGCAGGCCCGGCGTCTGCTGCCGCCGCTTCAGGTTCGGCACCAGGTCGGTGCCGCCCGCCAGCACCATCGCGCCGGGGCCGCCGTCGGCGAGCGCGCGCGCCGCCTCGGCCACGGACCGCGCCCGGCGGTAGCGGAAATCCGGCGCCCGCATCATACGCGCACCCCCGAGGTGCCCGAGTGGTGGGTGGGCAGCACGTCGCGCGAGGGCGCCCGCTCGTCCGCGGCTTTGCCGTCGCCGCCCTCCCACGGCGGCGGAACGACCGTCGGCTCGGGCCACGGCACGGCCGGGAACGCCGCCGGTCCGACCCTGCCGGGCTTGCCTTTCGCCATCGCCTCCAGCGCGGCGAGCACGCGGTCGGGCGTCAGCGGCACCTCGTCGACGCGCACGCCCACCGCGTCGAAGACCGCGTTCGCCACCGCGGGCGCGATCGGCAGGAGCGGCCCCTGGCCGACCTCCTTCGCGCCGAACGGTCCGTTCGCGTCCGGCTCCTCGACGAAGTAGGTGACGACCTCCGGCATCTCGAGCGACGTGAGGCTCTTGTATTCCAGGAGCGACGGGATCTTGTGCACCAGCGCCGCCGAGAGGCGCGGCGGCAGCCGGCGGAAGCTCTGCTCCTCCATCAGGGCCTCGCCCAATCCCATATAGACGCCGCCTTCCACCTGGCCCCGCGCCAGCACCGGATTCAGGACCCGGCCGATGTCGTGCCCGATCCACACCTTCGGGACGCGCACCCAGCCCGTCGCGGGATCGACTTCGACCTCGACGACCGCGGCCGTGTACGAGTACGCCGCCGACGGTCCCACGCCCCCGCCCCGATAGCGCGCCGCGCCGCGCGGCGGCCGGTACGAGCCGGTGGTGCCCAGCGTGCCGTGCCGGGCCTCCGCCGCCACGACGGCCTCCTGGAACGTGAGGCCCGTCTCCGGCCGCTCGACGTCGAACACCCGCCGCTCGGCGAAGGCGAGCCGCTCGGCGGGCACGCCCAGCTTCAGGGCCGCGGCTTCCGCCAGCAGCGCCTTCGCCCGCTCGGCCGCCTGGATCGCGGCGTTGCCCATCATCAGGGTCACGCGGCTCGAGTACGAGCCGAGGTCCACGGGCGTCAGGTCCGTGTCGCCGGTGACGAGCCGCACGTCGGCAGCCTCGAGCCCCAGGACCTCGGCGACGATCGCGGCCAGCACGTCGTCGGATCCCTGCCCGATCTCCGTGGCGCCGCAGAACGCCGTCACCCGCCCCGACCGGTCGAGCTGCAGCTGCACGCCGGAGTGCGGCAGCTCGTTCCAGTAGATGGGCAGGCCGGCGCCGCACAGGTACGACGAGCACGCGAGGCCGAGGCCCTGGCCGAACGGCAGCTTCCCGTGCCGCTCGCGCCACGCGGAGCCTTCGACGACGCGCTCGATGCACGGCCCGAGTCCCATCGAGCCGATGGAGAGCCAGTTGGCCGTCAGCGCGTTCGCCGGCGCGAGCTGCTGCAGCCTGAGGTCGGCCGGGTCGCGCCCGAGCGCGGAGGCGATCTTGTCGAGCTGCACCTCCTGCGCGAAGCGGGGCTGCGGTGTGCCGTGCCCCCGCTTGGGGCCGCACGCGGGCTTGTTCGTGAAGGTGCGGCACGCGCGGAAGCGGTAGCGCGGCACGCGGTACGTCACGGTCTGGAGCTGCCCGGTGTAGAGCGTGGACGCCGGCCCGTAGCTGCCGTAGGCGCCGCCGTCGAGCAGCGTCTCGAGGTCCATCGCCACGATCGTCCCGTCGCTCTGCACGCCGGTCTTGAGCCGCATCAGCACCGGGTGCCGCCCGCGGTGCGCGTAGAACACTTCCTCGCGCGTCAGCGTGATCTTCACCGGCCGGCCCGTCAGCAGGGCGGCCTTGGCCGCCACGATCTCGTGATTGAACGGATCGCTCTTGCCGCCGAAGCCGCCGCCGTTGGGCGTCGCCACCACGCGGATGGCGTGCGCCGGCAGGTCGAGCGCGCGGGCCAGCTCGCGGTGCACATAGTGCGGCGTCTGCGTAGACGACCACAGCGTCAGGCGCCCGTCGGGATCCACGGCCGCGACCGCCGCGTGCTGCTCCAGCGGCAGGTGCGTGCTGCCCTCGTAGAAGAACACGTCCTCGAACACGCGGTCGGCGCCCGCGAGGGCGGCGTCCACGTCGCCGAAGGCGAGATGGGCGAGCCGGTGGATGTTGCCGGCCGGCCCGTAGTCGTGGATGCGCGGCTCCGCGGTCTGCAGCGCCTCCTCGGGCGAGGCGATGGTCGCCAGGGGCTCGTACTCGACGCGCACGAGGGCCGCCGCGTCGGCCGCCGCGCGCTCACTCGTCGCGATCACCGCGGCCACGGGGTCGCCGACGTAGCGCACCCGGTCGCGGCACAGCGCGTGCTCGTCCTGGCTCACCGGCATGATGCCGTAGGCGATGGGAAAGTCGGCGCCCGTCAGCACCAGGTGCACGCCGGGCGCCGCGCGGGCGGCCGAGGTCTCCACGGCGCGGATGAGGGCGTGCGGGTGCGGCGAGCGCAGCAGCTTGCCGAACAGCATCCGCGGCAGCGCGAGGTCGTCGGCGAAGCGCGTCTGCCCCGTCACCTTCGCGCGGCCGTCCACGCGCCGGCGCGGCTTGCCGATGACGTTCACTGGCCACCGCCCGTGCCGCCGGTGCCTCCCGCCCCGGCGGCCGCCTCTCGCGTGCCCCCGTGCCCCCGTGCCCTCGTGCCCGCTGCCTGTTCCACCGCCTCGAAGATCTGCAGGTAGCCGGTGCAACGGCACAGGTTCCCCGCGAGCGCCGCCGCGATCTCCTCGCGCGAAGGGCGCGGGTTCTTCTCGAGCAGCGCCTGCGCCGTCACCAGGATGCCGGGCGTGCAGTAGCCGCACTGCGCGGCGCCGCGGTCGGCGAACGCGGCCTGCAGCGCCGACAGCGCCGGCCCCGCGGCCAGACCCTCGACCGTCGTCACGTGCGCGCCGCCCAGCTCCACGGCGAGCAGCAGGCACGACAGCACCGGCTTGCCGTCCACCAGCACCGCGCACGCCCCGCACTCGCCCAGTTCGCATCCGTGCTTCGTGCCCGTCAGGCCCAGGTCCTCGCGCAGCACCTCGAGCAGCGTCTTGTAGCCGGCGACCAGCGCCTCGCGCGGCTCCCCGTTGACGGTGAGGGCGAGGCGGATCGCGCCGTCTTCCGGTGCCCGGGTGCCCCTGTGCCCCCGTGCCAGCCGCTTCCGTGCGTCCGTGCGCCCGTGGCTCCGTGCGTCCGTCACTTGACCAGCCCCCTCACCAGATAGTCCGCGAACGCGTCGGCGATCTCGGCCGGCCGCCGCTCGCCTTCCGGGCGGTACCAGCGCGCCGTCCAGTTCAGCGCCCCCAGCAGCGCCCGGGTCACCAGCACCGGGTCGCAGGGCGCGAAGGCCCGCCCGCGCACGCCCTGCGACACGATGCGGCGCACGGCCGCCTCGTACCGGTCCCGCTTGGCGACGATTCGCGCCCGCAGCCTCACGGGCAGGCCCTCGACCTCCGTGTGCGCCGCCGCGCCGTCCAGCTCGTCGAGCATGCACGCGACGTGCGAGCGGATCACCGCCGTCAGCCGCTCCGCCGCGCCGAGCCGCCCCGCCTGCACCGCGCGGCACGTGGCCAGCATCCGGTCGAGCGAGTGACTCTGGCAGAAGTAGAGCAGCTCCTGTTTGCTCGCGAAGTAGTAGTACAGGTTGCCCGGCGAGAGGTCCGCCGCGGCCGCGATCTCGCGCATCCCGGTGTCCGCGAACCCGCGCCGCCGGAATTCGCCCGCCGCCGCCCGCAGGATGGCGTGCCGCATCGCCAGGGCCCGGCGGCCGCGCCGGTCCGCCGGCACGCCCCGTCCACGGCTCGGGCTCAAACGCCGGTTTGACTTTCGAACCACGGTTCAAAGCTCGGCCGGGGCGGGCCGGACGTCAAGCCGGGACGCGAAAAGGCCCGGCCGGAGCCGGGCCTTCGCGCCGCCGCGACGAGCCGCCGTGCGGCTAGGCGGCCGGGGCCTTCGCCGCCTCCACGTCGATGGCGGCCTGCTTCAGGATCTCGATGATCTTCTGCACCCGGGGGTCGCCCGGCGCCGCGCGCCACGCCTCGCCGTACGCCAGGCGGGCCAGCCGGGCGAATGCCTCGCTCAGCTCGCCCATCGAGCCGCCGGCCACGCCGCGCACCGCGTCGCGGACGCGGTCGAAGATCTCGTCCACGACGTCACGGTGCTCCTCCAGGAACGCCTCGCCCTCGGGCGTGATGTGGTAGACCTTCTTGCCCTCCGTCTCCACCGCCCGCACGTAGCCCTGGTCCTCGAGGAGCTGCAGCGTCGGATAGACCGTGCCCGCCGAGGGCGTGTACCAGCCGCCAAGCTTCTCCTCGAGCGCCTTGATCACCTCGTAGCCGTGCCGCGGCTTCTCCTTCAGCAGGCGCAGGATCACGTACTTGACTTCGCCCGACTCGAACAGCTGCTGCCGCCAGCGGTGCCGCCGCCCGTGCTCGCGATGGGCACCCCGCACCCCTTCCGGCCCGCAGAACGCCCAGAACTTCGGCCCGAACCCCGCGGCGAAGAAGCGACCGAACGGCCAGTCCTCGTTGTCCCTGTTCATCTTACGCCTCCGTGGCATTAGATACATCGTACGCTATATCGTACGCAATAACGCACGATATGTCAAGGCCAGACCGGTTGCCAGACGCCAAGTTGCCAGTAGCAGCCAAAGCCAAGCTGGTTGCCGGACGGCAAGTTCCGGGAGAGACAACAAACCGGGCCGCCTGGTGAGGGCGGCCCGGAGGTCAGACGAGGGGCGACGGTGCGATCAGCCGATCGCCCACCGCCACGGCCAGCTGGTGTTCGCGATGATCCACAGCATCGCGCCCGCCAAGGTGATGTTCTTCCAGAAGTGCGCGCGCTGCCCGGCGCGCTGCATCGGATCGGATTCCTTCCAGAACGCGTGCATGATCACGGCGACTGGCACGAGGAACAGGAAGAGGATCGCCGCTCCGATCCGCGGGTGGTAACCGAGAAGGATGCTCAGGCCCCCGACGAGCAGCATCAGGCCGGTGCCGAACACGGCCACCTCGGGCAAGGGTACGTGGCCGACGCCGGTCGCGTAGGCGGCCATCGGCTTCACGTGCACCATGTGGGCGTAGGCCGACTGGAGGAACATGAAGCTGAGCAGGACGCGGGCGACGAGCTGCACGATGTCCTG
>DATKNX010000154.1:0-15114 GCA_035541085.1 Gemmatimonadales bacterium
CTGGCGTACCTGCGCGCGGTCCGGGCGGCGGCGCTGCTGTCCGCGCGCGAGGCCGACGAGGAGACCGCCACCGAGCTGCTCTCGCTCGCGGAGGCGCAGCTCCAGGCGGGCGTGAGCCCGCCGCTCGACGTGACGCGCGCCCGCACGCAGCTCGTGGCGGCGCACGGCGCGACGCTGGTGGCGAGGAACCAGCGCCAGAAGGCGGACATCGACCTGGCCCTGGCGCTGGGTGAGGATCCTTCGACCACGTTCGCCCTCGCCGACACCCTCACCGGCGACCTCGGCGGCTCGTCCGCGCCGCCCGACACCGCGGCGGCGCTGGCCCTGGCGCTCGAGCGGCGGCCGGACCTCGCGTCGGAAGTGGCGACGGGGGAGCGGGCCCGCGCGGAGGGCCGGTCCATCGCCTCCGAGTTGCTGCCGCGGGTGGACTTCGCGGCCGACTACGGTGCCAACGGCAAGACGGTGGGCTCCACGCTCAATACGCGCGACATCGCGCTGGTGGTCTCGGTGCCGGTGCTCGACGGCTTCCGCCGCGAAGCGCGGAGCGACGAGCAGCACGCTGCCCTGCAGGAGAGCCACGTACGGGAGAGCGACCTCCGGCGGCAGATCGCCGCGCAGGTGCGCGCGGCGCTCCTCGACCTGGGCTCGGGGATCGAGCTGCACGCGGTCGCCGCCCAGCGCCTGTCGCTCGCCGTCGAGGAGCTCGACGAGGCGCGCGAGCGGTTCGCGAGCGGCGTGGCAGGCAACATCGACGTGATCAACGCGCAGTCCACCTTGAACCTCGCACGGGACGCCGAGATCGACTCCCGCTTCATCACCGCGTCGGCGCGGGTCGGCTTGGCCTACGCCGCCGGGGTGGCGGAAACGGTTCATTAGCTTACGGGATGGAGAACGCAGCGATGGCAACGATGACGCAAACGGCACCACCCTCATCCGCCCCCGCGGCCGCCGGCCGCCCGGCCGCGCCTCCGCCCCCGGAGGATGCCGCCGAGCCCAACGGCCGCCGGAAGCCCTGGATGCTCGTCCTGGGCGTGGTCGTGGGCGTGATCGTGCTGGCGCTCGCCGCCCGCGCGGTCTGGTTCGCGCTGGTGCACGTCTCGACGGACGACGCGCAGGTGGACGGCCACATCACGCCGATCTCGCCGCGGATCGGCGGATTCGTGATCTCGATCCGCGTGCAGGACAACGAGCAGGTCAAGGCGGGCGACACGCTGGTGGTCCTGGACGACCGCGACACGAGGGCGCGGCTCGCGCAGGCCGACGCCGACCTGGCGCAGGCCATCGCCAGCGTCGGCTCGCGCGGCAAGGTCGGCCAGGCGGTGGCGCAGCTCGACCAGGCCAAGGCGGCCGCGGCCGCCGCGGAGGCGACGGTGCTGCAGCGGCAGGCCGACGCCGAGAAGGCCACGAACGACCTCGAGCGGGCGCGCGCGTTGAGCGCGCGGAACATCGTGAGCCGGCAGGCGCTCGACGCGGCCGAGGCCGCCGCGCGCGCCACGGCCGCGCAGCTGACGGCGGCGCAGCGCACCGCCGCCGCCGCCGAGGAGCAGGTCACGGCGTCGGGCGCCGCCCTGACGGGCTCCGAGGCCCGGGTGGCCGCCGCGCGCGCGGCGCGCGACCTCGCTGCCCTGCAGCTCTCCTACGCGGTCGTCACCGCGCCCGTCTCGGGCGTCGTGAGCAAGAAGTCGGTGGAGATCGGCCAGCTCGTGCAGGCCGGCCAGCCGCTGATGAGCGTCGTCCCGCTCGAGGACGTGTGGGTGGTGGCGAACTTCAAGGAGACGCAGGTGGAAGGCATCGTACCCGGCGCGCCCGCGACGGTGAAGGCCGACGCCTATCCGGGCCGGGTGTTCGCCGGCAGCGTCGAGAGCCTGAGCCCGGCCACCGGCGCCAAGTTCTCCCTGCTGCCGCCGGACAACGCCACCGGCAACTTCACCAAGGTGGTCCAGCGCATCCCGGTGCGCATCCGCATCGAAGGCCCGGTCGATACGCTGCATCCGCTGAGGCCGGGGATGAGCGTGGACGTCACCATCCGAAGCAAGTAAGAGAGGAGACCGGTCGACAGGTAGTTGCCAGACGCCAAGTCGGAAGTGGCTACAGGAAGGAAGAGATCAGGGGCCAGTCCAGTTGTCAGTACTTGCAACTGGTCTGGCCCCTGAAGTCTGTGGCCTGGGAACCACTGTCAACTTGGCGTCTGGCAACTACCCTGAAGTCTGCAGACTGAAGTCTCCAGTCTTCAGGATCACGCCTCCAACCCGTCGATGTAATCCGCCAGCTTCTCCATCGCGTCCACGTACCGCCCCGCGACGGGGTCGAAGGGTGCGAGCGCGGGCGGGTTCTTGCCGTCCAGCGCCGCCAGGACCCAGCCGAACACGGAAGCGTCGAGGCCGGCCGCCGCGGCCGTCTCCCGCACCAGCGCGTCGTGGCCCGTGGGCGGAGCGCCGCCGGCGAGGCGCAGCACGGCCCGGAACAGCACGAAGAAGGTCCCGGCCGAGTGCACCAGCAGGCGCCCGAGCGCCTTCCCGTCCCCGGCCGCTGCCGCGTACTCCGTGCGGAGCCGCAGCACCTTGCCGCGCACCTCGTGCTCCAGCTCGAAGCGCAGGTCCCCGCGCTTGGTGACGACCCCCTCGAACGGATCGCGCCCCGCCAGCACGCGGTGTGCGTCCCGCATGTCCTCCATCTCGATCGGGAACACGTCGGTAGAGGCGCGCCACTCCGTCTCGGAGAAGATCAGGGGCGGGGGCTCCCCGCCCTTCGCCCACTCGGCGACGACCGGCACCGTGCCGTGCAGCCTGGCCACCGAGGCGTCCCTGACGATCAGCAGCAGGTTGAGGTCCGAGCGGCCCTCCACGTGCGTGCCGCGCGCCGCCGAGCCGAACAGCAGCAGCGAGACGAGGTTCTCGCCGAGCGCCTCCTCGAGCCGGCGGGCGAACGCCTCCAGGCCGAGCTTCTTGTCCGCCATCAGAACCCTCCCGAGGCGCCGCCGCCGCTGAAGCCGCCGCCCCCACCGAAGCCCCCGAAACCTCCGCCTCCGCCGAAGCCGCCGAACCCTCCGCCCCCGAAGCCCCCGCCGCCCCAGCCGCCGCGCCGGCCCCCGCTCAGCAGCGAGCCGAGGACCAGGCCCGACACCAGGCCGCCGCCGCCCCGGCGCGAGATGATGCGCAGCACCCAGAGCATCGCGAAGAGGAAGAGCACCGTCGTCAGCAGGCCCGAACTGTTCCGGCCCGACGGCGCCGGCGCCGGCTCCGGAGGCGGCGCGCCCGTCAGCTTGAAGCCGAACTCCTGCGCGTAGGCGGCACCGAGGAGCCGGACGCCGGCCACGAGGCCCGCCGCGTAGCTTCCGGCGCTCACCGCCTCCCGGCCCACCGCGTCGCGGATGCGGCCCGCCATCGCGTCGGTGATGAACCCCTCGGCCCCGCTGCCGGTGGCGATCGCCAGCTGCGCCTTCCCGTCGCCCGGGTGCGCGCCGGGCACCAGCAGCAGCACGGTGCCGGTGTTGCGCTTCGGATCGCCCGCCGCGCCCTTGGCGCCGACCTTCCAGGTCCGCCCGATGTCCCGCGCCACGTCGATCGAGGCGCGGCCGCCGATGTCGGCGAGCGTCACCACGACGATCTCGCCGCCCGACGCGGCCCGCACCTGGTCGATCACGGAGTCCATCGAGGCCCGCGAGGCGGGGTCGACGATCCTGGCGAAATCGTTGACGTAGCCGGTGGGTGCCGGGATCTGCAGCTGCAGCAGGAGCGCGACGAACAGGGCGAACGGCATGGCGCCGGGAATATAGCGGCTACCGCCCCCACCGGGCACGGCGTAGAATTCCACCCTCCGACCCATCCCCGATCGAGGCCGTGCCGTGAACGCTCGACTCCCGCTGTGTGCCGTGCTGCTCTGGGCCGTGGCCTTGCCCCTCGGGGCGCCGCTCCGGGCGCAGCAGGCCGGAGACGACCTCCGCGCGGCGCGCACCATGGGCAGCGCGACCGCCCCGGTCACGCTCTACATCATGTCGGACTTCGAGTGTCCCTACTGCGGCGACTTCGCCCGCAACACCTTCCCGGTCATCGAGCGGGAGTACGTCGCGACCGGCAAGATGAAGGTGGTCTTCGTCAACATGCCTCTCACCTCGATCCACCCGAATGCCGAGCCGGCGGCCGAGGTGGCGATGTGCGCTGCCCGCCAGAACAAGTTCTGGGCGATGCACGACCTGCTCTTCCGCAACCAGAGCCGGTGGGTCGACCTCGCCGATCCCGCGCCGGTCCTGCTCTCGCTCGGCGACTCGGCGGGGCTCGATCGCGCGGCGCTCACGACCTGCCTGGACACGAAGGCGACGCGGCCGCTGGTGAAGGCCGACTACGACGGGTCGCTGCGGACCGGGGCGAACTCCACGCCGTCGTTCTACATCGAGGGCGGCCTGATCCGGGGCGACGAGCCGATCGCCGTCTTCCGCCCCATCTTCGACTCGATCATCGCGGCCAGGACCCGGCCAGCGCCGACGCGCTAACGCGCCAGGAGCAAGGCGAGCCCGAGGTCGTAGAGGGCGTGCGTCCAGGCCGTGATGCCGAAGCCGCGGGTGACGTAGAGCACGCTGAAGGCGACGCCGGCGATGGCGCGGTAGGTGAAGCTCGAGACGGTGAACGTGTCGCCGAGCGCGCCCACGTAGTGGAAGGACGAGAAGATCAGCGCGGAGACGATCACGGCGACGGTCGCGGCGAGGCCGGTGCCGGCGCCCAGCAGCCGGCGGGAACCCCACATCAGCGCCCCCACCAGCACGACGCGGAAGAGCAGCTCCTCGTAGATGCCCGCCCCGAGCGACACCACGAGCTGCGTGGGCAGGTCGAGCGCGGCGGCGCCGCCGACCGACAGCCGGCGCGGGCCCTCGAGCACCAGCGTCGTCAGCCAGCCCACGACGAAACCGAACACCGTGGCGTAGAGCGCGCTCTCGAGCAGCATCGCGCCGAACACCCGCGCCGAGAGCGGCTCGCCGCTCCGCTTGAGATCGCGCCAGACCAGCACCGCACCGCCGCCCACCAGCAGGAGCCCGAACACCACCAGGCCGTCCGGGCCGCCCAGCGCGACGAACAGGCTCTTGAGCAGCACGTCGGCGCCGTTGCGCACGCCGGCCAGGGCCGAGTGCGTCAGCATCGCCGACAGGCCCTCGTACAGCACGAGGAGCGGCAGCGCGAACAGGAGGCTGTAACGCGGGGCGCGCGAGCGGCGCAGATAGTCTTTCAGCATTTCAGGCTGTAACGTAGTGCCGGTGCTGACGTTTCTCTATTCGCTTCTCTGGCGGGTGGTGCCGCTCCTCGCCCCCGCGCTGCCGCGGTCCGGGAAGCTCGGCAAAGCGCTCCGGGGTCGCCGCGGCGGCGCCCGGGCACTCGCGGACTGGGCCCGCCGCGCGCGCGATCCGGCGCGCCCGCTGGTCTGGTACCACGCCGCCTCGGTGGGCGAGGGGCGCCAGGCCGAGGCGGTGCTGCGGGGCCTCGCGGCCGCGCGGCCCGCCTGGCAGCTGGCCTACACCTTCAGCTCGCCGTCGGCCGAGCGCTGGGCCGCCTCGCTGCCGGTGGACGTCGCCGCGTACGTGCCGTGCGACACCGCCGCCGAGACCGGCCGCGCGCTCGAGGCCGTGCAGCCCACCGCGCTCGTCTTCAGCGCGACGGACCTGTGGCCGGAGCTCGTCCGCCAGGCGCACGGGCGCGGCGTCAAGGTCGCCGTCACGTCGGCGACGCTCGCCCCGACGTCCAGCCGGCGGAGCCTCCTGGCGCGCTCGCTCCTGGGCCCCGCCTACGCCGTCCTGGACCGCGTCGGTGCCATCGACGAGGAGGACGCGCGCCGGCTCGCGGAGCTCGGCGTGCCGCGCGAGCGCATCGCGGTCACGGGCGACACGCGCCACGACGCCGCGTGCGCGCGCCTCGCCGCCCTCTCGCCGGGGGCGCCGCACCTGAAGGCGCTGCGCGGCGACGGGAACGACGCGCGTCCCGTCGTCGTCGCGGGGTCCACGTGGCCGGCCGACGAGCGGGTGCTGATGCCGGCGCTCCGCGGTGCCTTCGACCGGGGGGCGCGTTTCCGGTTGGTGGTCGCGCCGCACGAGCCGACGGCCGAGCACGTCGCGGCGCTCGAGGCGAAGCTCGACTACTGCATGCCGCAGGGGATGCGGCGGGTGCGGCTGTCCGCGCTTCTCGGCGCGCGAGACTCACAACCGCTCGGAACTCGCGACTCGGCGTCTCGCAACGCGGACGCCATCGTGGTGGACGTCGTCGGCGTCCTGGCGGAGCTCTACACGATGGCGTCCGTGGCCTTCGTAGGCGGCGGCTTCCACACCAAGGGCCTGCACTCGGTGATCGAGCCGGCGGCCGCCGGCGTCCCGGTGCTGTTCGGGCCGCGCTGGCAGGGCAGCCGGGACGCGCGGCTCCTGCTCGAGGCCGGCGGCGCACGGGCGGCCGGCGGGCGCGGCGAACTGTCGGCCGCTCTCTCGGAATGGCTGCAGAACGAGTCCGCCCGCGCCGTCGCAGCAGCGGCGGCACGGGCGGTCGTCGAACGGGGCCGGGGCGCGGCCGACCGGTCAGTCCGTCTGTTGATCGACCTGGTCGAGCGCGCCTCCTGACCTACACCCTACACCCTACACCCTGTCTTATCGCATCCCCCCGATGCCGATCGAAGCGCCGACACCGAAGTTGTTCACCGTCTGCCCGTAGAGCTTGCCGCTGTCGTACGCGGCGCGCACCGAGAGGATCCGGAAGATCGGCACGTCCACGCCGACCGCCCACCGGAACTCGGCCTTGGAGTTCGGGCAGGTGGTGTTGCTCGGACAGTTGAGGATCTTGGTGAAGTTGAAGCGCGGCGCCGCCCAGATGTTCGGGCTGATGATGACGAGCGGCAGCTTCAGGCCGAGGGCCACGCCTGCCGGGATCGTCAGCACCTTGGAGCTGCCGCCGAGCTGGTTCTTGATCGAATCGGGAATGCTCGCGAAGTCGTAGGCCTTCACGTCCATGCTGGCGCCGCCGAACAGCGACAGCGACCACGGCGAGAGCCCGCCACCGTACACGCGGATCTGCGCGAGCGCACTCGCCGTCACCTTGGTCTGGGTGCCGACGTTCCCCCCGCTGCCATTGCTGATGCTCTTGAAGTCGTCCCGCGTCGCGCCCACGTTCGCCCCGATGCCCACCGGCCCCAACGCGAAGGTGACTCCGCCCTGAATGACGGAGTAGTCGCCGAGGCCGACATTCTTGTCGGTGGGCAGCCCGAGGTCGGCGTGCACGCGGAAACCGGTCGCGTACCGGGGATTGGTGAACAACGGCATCCCCTGGATCTGCGCCTTGGCCTGCCCAGCTGCGCCGGCCACGAGCGCGCCGATCACGACCGCCATACCCGCACGGTGCATCCGAGACATCGCAATCCTCCTGAGTGGTGTTGCCCCGCACACGGGCGCCAGGTCCCTTCCTGGCCCGGGGGCTTGGCGTACAATACCCAGGCAGCCCGCCGCGCGCAGGTGACGGTCGTCACCCGGGGCCGGTTTGGCGACCTGGGTCACAATCGCGGTGCGACCGGGGTCCCCAATCCGGGCCATTGAGGCGGCGGGCGCCCCGGGGATACGTTGGGGGGCATGAGCGCACGCCCCTGGCCCATCACCGCGGTCGGCATCCTCGGCGGGGCCGCCGCCCTCGTCACCATCGTGCTCTTCACCACCAGCGCCCCATGGGCCGTGCAGCCCACGGTGCCGCAACGCGTGGTGGGGCTCGCCGCCGTCGCCGTCGTGCTGACCGCGCTGGCGGGCATGTGGCGTATGCGGCGCTGGAGCGTCGTGCTCGTCGCGATCCTGCTCGCGCTTCGCCTCGGCTACGGGATCGTCCGGCCCGGCGACTGGAGCGTGACCGCCCTCGCCCTGCCCGTCCTGCTGCTCGTCCTCGGCGCCGTCTACTGGCGGCGGATGGCCTGAAACGCGAAGGGCCGGCGCACCGCGCCGGCCCCCCGCTCCTCACGTCCGCCCGCTCACCCGGCGCAGGTCACCGTCACCTGCATCGGCGTGAAGATCCCAAACGTCACCGCGCCGACGAGGAGGTTGAGGAAACTGGCCTGCGAGTCCACCGCCTGCACGGGCTTGCCGCCGCACATCTTGCCCGCATCCACGTTCCCCGGCACGAGCCCATAGATGAACGTCGGCACCCACTGCTGCACGTGGACCGGGCCGGCGCTCATGTGCGTGGTGGTGATCGTGTGGTAGCAGGCGGTCAGGGCGACGAAGCCGCCCAGCATCAGCGCGCGCCTGGCGTACCGCGTGAGACGAGAGGCCATGCTGCTCTCCTGTGGGTTGAGAGGGGGCGTCGGTGCGGCCCTAATCCGGGGCCAAGAATGCGGCGCGGCCCCGGAACCCGTCAAGAGCGCTAGGACGGCGGCGCGGTGAGGATCCCCTGGAACGTCACCGACACCGGCGCGACGAAGCCGGCGGTGAGTGCCGTGATCAGCAGATCGCTCCAGCGCCGGTACACCCGGATGCGGAGGTTCTGGACCGTGCGCCCGCCGGCCACCTGGCCCTCGAGCGCGTGCTCGAGACTGGGCTCGCTGCTGGCGTACAGGCCCCAGAAGAGGAACATGGCCTTCGAGTGGATGTTGAAGGTGTCGCCGGCGGCCGGCTGCGTGGCGGCCGTCGCCATCGTGGCCGGCACGCCGAGCGCGGTGGCGTCGAAGGTCAGCGCGCATCCGGACAGGGCCGGGGCGAGCGCCAGGGCCAGCAGGACGATCGGCGATGTGTGCTGCGGCGGAGTTTTCACGGCTGCCGGAGGTCGAGGGGGACGGGAGGTCCGCGGGGCGCGCCGTGCGGCGCGCCCCCCGGTGCTTGAGTCACCCGCTTACATCATCGGCACGTGGAAATTGAAGTGGGCGCCGACGCCGAAAATCATGGCACTGCTGCCGTTGACCTTCCCCCAGTCCACCGCGGCGTGCACGCCGAGGCCCAGGAGCAGGCTGAAGTTCACGCCGGCCGCCACGTGGAAGTTGGAGCTGTTGCCACCACCACCCGACACATGGGTGAAATCCTCGTACGGCGCGATCCACGGCTTGAGCGGAAAGAGCGGCGGGTCGATGCCCAGCGCGACGCCGACCGGGATGCTCGTCGCCGTGACCGAGCCGCCGAGCGACGGGATCTTGACCGAGCC
The DNA here is from genome assembly GCA_035541085.1 of Gemmatimonadales bacterium. Classification (GTDB taxonomy): domain Bacteria; phylum Gemmatimonadota; class Gemmatimonadetes; order Gemmatimonadales; family JACORV01; genus Fen-1245. The sequence continues at coordinate 9,138 of DATKNX010000154.1, forward strand.
GTAACCCGCCTGGACGCCCACCGAGACGGGCAGGAGCCCGCCCCCGAACACCTTGTAGGCGACGTCGGCGCCGAACGAGGTCTGGGCGCTGCCGAAGTTGGTGCCCTTCCACGCGCCGACCATGCCGGTGAGCGTCGCCGGCCCGGCGCCCACGCTGGCGGCCACGCCGTACGCCGTGCCGCCGCCCGCGTTGCTGTTCGGGAAGCCGAGATTCGCGGCGACGCCGATTCCCGTGCCCCCCCGCGGATTGAAGTACACCGGGATGCCGGCCAGCTGCGCCCGTGCGGCCGTCGCACCCGCGACGAGGGGCAGCGCTGCCGCGATCATCACTCTGCTGATGCGCCTCATGCGTTTCCCTCCCTGTCAGTGCCGGGCCACCCTGGCGCCGTGCGCCATAAGATACACACCCGGCGTCCCGAAAAGCACGTGGCCCGTCCCGAGACACCAGGGCGGGCCACGCGATGCGCCGCGCCGCGGCTCGCGCCGCAGCCGTCAGCGCGCTAGTGCCACAGCGAGATGCCGCCGCGTGCGCCGATCGACAGCGTGTTCGGCGCGCCGAGCGACGTGTTCTTCGGCGTGTACGCGACGAACCCTTCGACCCGGAAGGCGCCGGGCCCCCAGGGAATCCGGGTGCCCAGGCCGCCGTTGAACGTCAGCGTGGCGCCGCTGCTGCCGCCGGTGCCGAAGCTGATGATGTTCGTGCCGACGCCGGCGGTGAGGTACGGCCCCATCAGGTTGTGGGGCCCGTGCCCGGGACCGAGCTTCCACAGCAGGTTCAGATCGGGCCCGATGTTGTAGACGGTCGTGCCCGACGAGCTCGCGAAATCGAGCGTGAACCGCGGCTCGAAGCTCATTCTCCCCGACGACACGAAGCCGAGCCGCACGTCCACCGGTGTCATCACCCGGAACACGCCGTTGCCGCCGGACGGGCTCTGGTAGACCAGCGAGAGGTCCACCCCGAGTTCGTGCTCGGGCCTCGTCGTCATCCCCTGGGCGACCGCCGCCGCCGGCATCGCCAGCAGCGCGGCCGTCACCATCGTGGTGCGCAGCCTCCGCATACACCCTCCGCGATGTGGTCGCCGGAACGCCCGCCGGCCCGGAAGCAGGCCGGCGGCGGTCCGGTGGAACTGCCTACAGGAGATGCTGCCTAGGTCGCGGAAGTAACTTCGGCCTGCTCGACCACGATGCGGACGCGGTTCCCGGCCACCTGCGCGAAGCCGCCGGCCACCCGGAACTGCTGCGTTTCGGCGCCGTGCCGGACGACGAGGTTCCCCTTGCCCAGCAGGGTCAGGAACGGCGCGTGGCGCGGGAGGATGCCCACCTCGCCGTCGTAGGCCGGCGCGACGACGGCCGTGGCCTCGCCGTCGAACAGCTGCCGCTCGGGCGAGACCACCGTCACGCGCAGCGTGCCGGCGGATCCGCTCGCGATCTCGGCGCTCACGCCGCCTCGAGCTTCTTGGCGCGCTCGATCACGTCCTCGATGCCCGCCACCATGTAGAACGCCTGCTCCGGGAGGTTGTCGAACTCGCCCGACACCACGCGCTCGAACGACTCGATGGTGTCCTCGAGCTTGACGTAGCGGCCGGGGAGCCCCGTGAACACCTCGGCGACGTGGAAGGGCTGCGACAGGAACCGCTGCACGCGGCGCGCGCGCGCCACGATCTGCTTGTCGTCCTCCGACAGCTCGTCCATCCCGAGGATCGCGATGATGTCCTGGAGGTCCTTGTAGCGCTGCAGGATCTGCTGCACCTGCGTCGCGACCCGGTAGTGGCGCTCGCCAAGGTACTGTGCGTCGAGGATGCGGCTCGCCGAGTCGAGCGGGTCCACCGCGGGGTAGATGCCCAGCTCGAAGATCTGGCGCGAGAGCACGACGGTGGCGTCGAGGTGCGCGAACGCCGTCGCCGGCGCCGGGTCCGTGAGGTCGTCGGCCGGCACGAAGATCGCCTGCACCGACGTGATCGAGCCGCGCTTGGTGGAGGTGATGCGCTCCTGCAGGTCGCCCATCTCGGTGCCGAGCGTGGGCTGGTAGCCCACGGCGCTCGGCATGCGGCCCAGCAGCGCCGAGACCTCGGAGCCGGCCTGCGTGAAGCGGAAGATGTTGTCGATGAAGACGAGGACGTCCTGGCCCTCGACGTCGCGGAAGTACTCGGCCACCGTGATGCCCGAGAGGCCGACCCGGAGCCGCGCGCCCGGCGGCTCGTTCATCTGGCCGTAGATCAGCGCGGTCGAGGGGAGCACCCCGGACTCCTTCATCTCGAGGTACAGGTCGTTCCCCTCGCGGGTGCGCTCGCCCACGCCGCAGAACACCGAGCGGCCGCCGTGCCCCATCGCGACGTTGTGGATCAGCTCCTGGATGATGACGGTCTTGCCCACGCCGGCGCCGCCGAACAACCCGATCTTGCCGCCCTTGGCGAACGGCGCGATGAGGTCGATGACCTTGATGCCGGTCTCGAACACCTCGGTCTTGGGCTGCAGCTCCGTGAACTTCGGGGCCGCCCGGTGGATGGGCCAGCGCTCCGCGTCGGCCGGGATCGGGGCCCCGCCGTCCACCGGCTCGCCGAGCACGTTCAGGATGCGGCCCAGCGCGTGCTTGCCCACCGGCACCGCGATCGGGCCGCCGGTGTCCACGGCCGACATCCCGCGCACCAGCCCGTCGGTGGAGCTCATCGCCACCGCGCGCACCTGGTTGCGGCCGATGTGCTGCTGGACTTCCGCCACCAGCCGCACCCGCTCGGCGCCGCCGGTCCCCGGCTCGTCCACCTTCAGCGCCGTGTACAGCTCCGGCAGCCGCTCGGGCGGAAACTCGACGTCGATGACGGGACCGATGACCTGGACGACTTTGCCGATGTTCTGCTCTGCCATGTGTGCCCCGTGATGCGGTGCCCGGTGCCCGATGCCGGGTGTCGGGGCCCACCGCCCTGACACCGGACACCCGACACCCGACACCTAGCCTTTCAGCGCCTCCGCACCACCCACGATTTCCGCCAGCTCCTGCGTGATCTGTCCCTGCCGCGCCCGGTTGTACGTGCGCCGGAGAATGTCCAGGATCTCGCCCGCGTTGTCCGTCGCGCTCTTCATCGCCGTGCGCCGCGCCCCGTGCTCCGACGCCGCCGTCTCCACCAGCGCCCGGAAGACGAGGTTCCTGACGTAGAGCGGCAGCAGCGCGCCCAGCAGCTCGTCCGCCCCCGGCTTCAGGATGAAGTTGGCCGTGGTTCCGGCGGGCCGGTCCTCCTCGGGCTTCGAGCGCCGCGGGACCGCCGGCACCTCCGCGCGGCTCGGCTCCACCGGCAGCACGCGGAGCAGCGTCGGCGGCGTGGCGAGGGCCGACTTGAACTGCGCAAACACCACGTCGAGCGACGCCAGCTCGCCGCCCTCGAACCGCGCCGCGAGCGGGTCCACCAGCTCCGCGGCGTGCGCCGCGGTCGGGCGGTCGCCGATGTCGAGGCGCGCCAGCGCCAGCGGGCGCTTCACGAACTTGAAGTAGCCGATGGCCTTCTTGCCCACCACCAGCAGGTCCACCGTGTAGCCCGCCCCCTCCAGCTCGGCCACGCGCTCGCGGGCCATCCGGATGAGGTTGGCGTTGAACGCGCCGGCGAGCCCGCGGTTCGACGTGATCAGCAGCACGGCCGCGCGCGCCGGGCCGCCCTTGGCCGGGCTCGCCGGCCGGCGGAGCAGCGGAAACCGCTCGGCCAGCTCCGGGCTCAGCAGGTCCCCGATCACGTCCGCGAGCGCGCGCGCGTACGGCCGCGCGCCCACCACGCGGTCCTGGGCGCGCTTCAGCTTCGACGTGGACACCATCTCCATCGTCCGCGTCACCTGGCGCGTGCTCTCGATCGAGCGGATGCGCCGCCGCAGCGCCCGCGTCTTGGCCATCTACTTCTTCAGCGCCTTGAAGGCCTCGATGGCCTTGCGCAGCCGGCCGGTGAGGTCGTCCGACAGCACCTTCTTGGTCCGGATCTCCTCGGCGATGGCGGCGTAGCTGGCGGCCATGAACTGGTGGAACGCGGTCTCCCACGCCTTGATGGCCGGCACCTCGACGTCGTCGAGGTAGCCGTTCGTGGCCGCGAAGATGATCTCCACCTGGCTCGCCACGTCCATCGTCGCGTACTGCGGCTGCTTCAGGACCTCCACGAGCCGCTGCCCGCGCGCGAGCTGCCGCAGCGTGGCCTGGTCGAGGTCGGAGCCGAACTGCGCGAACGACTCCAGCTCGCGGTACTGCGCCAGGTCGAGGCGCAGCCGCCCGGCGACCTGCTTCATCGCCTTGATCTGCGCGTTGCCGCCCACGCGGCTCACCGAGATCCCCACGTTGATGGCGGGCCGCACGTTCGAGTAGAACAGGTCCGTCTCGAGGAAGATCTGCCCGTCGGTGATCGAGATGACGTTGGTCGGGATGTAGGCCGAGACGTCGCCCGCCAGCGTCTCGATGATCGGGAGCGCCGTCAGCGAGCCGCCGGGCTTCTGGATGCGGGGGTCGAACTTGATGAGGGCCGGGTCCTCCGCGATCTTCGCCGCCCGCTCCAGCAGGCGCGAATGCAGGTAGAACACGTCGCCCGGGTACGCCTCGCGGCCCGGCGGCCGGCGCAGCACCAGCGAGATCTGGCGGTACGCGGCCGCGTGCTTCGACAGGTCGTCGTAGATGCACAGCGTGTGGCGGCCCTGCGTGTACATGAAGTGCTCGGCCATCGCGCAACCCGCGTAGGGGGCGATGTACTGCAGCGGGGCCGGGTCCGAGGCCGCGGCCATCACGACGATGGTGTAGTCCATCGCGCCGCTCGCGCGCAGCCGCTCGACCACCGACGCCACCGTAGACTGCTTCTGGCCGATGGCGACGTACACGCAGATGACGTCGCCGCCCTTCTGGTTGATGATGGTGTCGATGGCGATGGCCGTCTTGCCCGTGCCGCGGTCGCCGATGATCAGCTCGCGCTGGCCCCGGCCGATCGGGATCATCGAGTCCACGGCCTTGATCCCGGTCTGCAGCGGCTCCTTCACCGGCTGCCGCACCACGATGCCCGGCGCGACCATCTCGACGTGGCGCGCGCCCTCGGCCGTGATGGGACCGAGCCCGTCCAGGGGCCGGCCGAGCGGGTCCACGACGCGGCCGACCATCCCGCCGCCCACCGGCACCTCGAACACGCGCCCGGTGCGGCGCACCTCGTCGCCCTCGCGGAGGTCGAGGTAATTCCCGAGGATCACGGCGCCGATGTTGTCTTCCTCGAGGTTCAGCGCGAGGCCGCTGATGGTCTCGTCGGTCGCCGACGCCCGGAACTCGAGCATCTCGCCCGCGAGCGCGCCGGTGAGCCCGTAGATGCGGGCCACGCCGTCCTTCACCTCGAGGACCGTGCCCACTTCCTCCAGGTCGGCGGCGCTGAGGTTGGCCGCCTCGATCTCCCTGAGGAGCACGTCTTTCAGCTCGCCGGGACGCAGAACCGTTTCGTTGGCCATGGGACGCACTGTAAGGGTGAAAACGACCGGCTAGAGTCTTGAAAAATACCTGCGAGACCGCGTGCGGGGCAACGGAGTTGGCGGCCCGGTCAGGGGCCGACCCGCGACCCGCGTTCCGGAGCGGCGGAGCGGCCACCCGCGTCCCCGCCGGCCGGTCAACTATGACCCGCGCCCGCTAGCGGGACGCCCAGCTCCGGCTGCGGGTCCGGCCCTTCAGGAACGCGCTGAGGACGCCGGCGGGCCCGAGGGCGCTGAGGCCGCGGGCCGTGACGCCCGCCACGCGCCGCGCGGCGCCCGAGAGGTGGCTCGCCGAGGCGAATCCGAGCACGCGGGCCACGGCGCGGACCGAGTAGCCCGGGTTGGCCAGGAGGTCGGCCGCGGTCACGGCCCGGGCGAGATCGATGACCCGCTTGAGGTTGGGCGCCCCGCCGGCGCCGAACTGCCGTGACAGGTGTTCCCTCGACACGCCGAGCTCGGCGGCGATGTCGGTCGTCCGGAGCCGCCCCCCCACCCGGCGCATCACCTCGCGCCA
>DATKNX010000155.1:0-5546 GCA_035541085.1 Gemmatimonadales bacterium
GGGTTATGCTATATGCGAGTGCAGGAGGTACCCATGGCCAAGTTGACCCTCAAGGTGGCCGGCATGACGTGCGGCCACTGCCAGAAGCGCGTCGAGAAGGCGCTCTCCGAGGTGCCGGGCGTGTTCACGGCGATCGTGGACCTGCAGGACGGCATCGCGGAGCTGGACTTCGACGACGACAGCGCCACCATCGACGACCTGACGGCGGCGGTGGCCAAGGCCGGTTACTCGGCGTCGCTCGACGCCTGATCCGTCAGTAGGCCCCCCGCACCGCGTGGCCCGGCGACTCCGCCGCGTGCAGCTCGGTGAGGAAGCGCTTGGTGAGGTCGTCGAGCTCCGAGCGTGACGTGTCGCGCGTGGCGAGCGTCACGCGCACGTAGTGCCCGCCCTCGATCTCGATCGCGAGGTCCACCGCTCCGAGCAGCCCCACGTACCGGGCGTGATGGCCCGTGCCGCGCTGCACGGCCAGGCCGCGCTCGCCGAAGTACCGCTCGGCCGCCGCCAGCACGGTCTCCGGCGTCGTGTGCGCGCGATAGAAGTACTGCATGCCCAAGCTCCAGCGTTGCAGGGTTGGCCGGGTTGCCGGTCAGGTCGCGAAGGTCGGCGCGAAGCGCCGCAGCCGCAGGCTGTTCGTGACCACGAAGACGGACGAGAACGCCATCGCCGCGCTCGCGAAGACGGGCGAGAGCAGCACGCCGGCGAGCGGATAGAGCACGCCCGCCGCGATGGGGATGCCGAGCACGTTGTAGGCGAACGCCCAGAACAGGTTCTGGCGGATCGTGCGCATCGTGGCGCGCGACAGCTCGATCGCGGAGACGGCGGCCCTGAGGTCGCCGCTCATCAGGGCGACGTCCGCCGCCTCGAGCGCGACGTCGGTGCCGGTGCCGATCGCGAGCCCGACGTCGGCCGCGGCCAGGGCCGGGGCGTCGTTGATCCCGTCGCCCACCATCGCGACCCGCTTGCCCGCCTCCTGGAGGCGCCGCACGACCGCGACCTTGCCGGCCGGGAGCATGCCCGACTCGACCTCGTCGATGCCCACCTCGCCGGCCACGGCGATGCCCACCTTGCGGATGTCGCCCGTCACCAGCAGCACCCGGAGCCCCATCGCCTTGAGCGCGCGCACCGCGGCCACCGCGCTCGGCTTGATGGGATCGGCCAGCCCCAGCAGGGCCGCCGGCGCGCCGTCCACCGCCACCAGCACCGGCGTCCGCCCGCGGGCGGCGAGGTTGTCGATCGCGTCGGTGAACGGCCCGATGTCCACGCCCGCCTCGATCAGGAAGGTGGCGCTGCCCACGGCCACCATGCGGCCGGCGACCTTCGCGGTGGCGCCGCGCCCTTCCCTGGCCCGGAACGCCGTGGCCTCGGGGATCTCGAGTCCCCGCTCGCGGGCGGCGCCGACGACGGCCGCGGCGAGCGGGTGCTCCGACAGGTTCTCGACGGCCGCCGCGAGCTGCAGGACCGCGCCCTCCGGGTCGGCCGGCGAACCGTAGCCGAGCTGCCCGGCGATGGCCGGGGCGAGGACGAGGTCGGCCACCGCGGGCCGGCCCTCCGTGACCGTGCCGGTCTTGTCGAGCACGACGACGTCGAGCGCCGCGGCCGCCTCGAGCGCGCCGCCGCCCTTGACCAGGACGCCGCGCTCGGCGCCGCGCCCCGTGCCCACCATGATGGCCGTCGGCGTCGCGAGCCCCATCGCGCACGGACAGGCGATGATGAGCACCGAGACGAGCACGACGGTGGCGTAGACCGGCGCGGGCGACGGCCCGAAGTCGAACCAGGCGACGAACGCGGCGATCGCGACGGCCATCACCACCGGCACGAACACGCCGGCGATCCGGTCGGCGAGCCGCTGCACCGGCGCGCGGCTCCCCTGCGCTTCCTCGACGAGCCGCACGATCTGGGCGAGCGCGGTGTCGCGGCCCACGCGCGTGGCCTCGAACGTGATCGAGCCCGTGCCGTTGAGCGTCGCGCCCACGACCTCGTCGCCGGGCGCCTTGGCGACCGGGACGCTCTCGCCGGTGAGCATGGACTCGTCCACCGACGTCCGGCCGCCGCGGACGACGCCGTCCACCGGGATCTTCTCCCCCGGGCGCACGAGCACGATGTCCCCGACGACCACCTCGGCCGCCGGCACCTCGTGCTCGCCGCCCTCGCGCAGCACGCGCGCCGTCCGCGGCGCGAGGCCGAGCAGGCGGCGCATCGCCTCCGACGTGCGCCCGCGGGCCCGCGACTCGAGCAGCCGGCCGAGCAGGATCAGCGCGATGATGGACGAGACGGCCTCGTAGTAGACGTCCGCCGGGAGGCCGGCCCCGGTGAACAGCGCCGGCGCGAACGTGGCCGCCGTCGAGTAGAGCATCGCCGCGGCCGTGCCCACGCCGATCAGCGTGTTCATGTCGGCGCTGCGGTGCTGGTAGCCGCGCCACGCGCTCACGTAGAACGCGCGCCCCGACCACGCCATCACCGGGATCGTGGCGAGGAACAGGCCCACCTTCAGCGTCTGCGGGTCGGCCGCGTAGAGCCACGGCAGCGCGTGGCGCAGCGCGCCGTCGAGCGGCATGAGGAGGCGCGCGAGCAGGTCCGCCGACCGCACGGCCTCGCCGCCCATCAGCGGCATGGACGCGGCCATCGCCGCCACCGCGACCACGGCCGCGAGCGCCAGCTTCCAGCTCAGCTCGCGCACCTCGCGCTCGCGGACGACGCGCTCGCGCTCGACGGGATCGCCCTCGGCGACCGGCGCCGACAGCACGAAGCCCGCGCCGGCCACCGCCGCCTCGAGGTCCCGCGTGTCGAGGAAGCCCGGCACGTAGGTGACCCGCACCGCCTCGGCGGCCGGGTTGGCCGTGGCCGTCAGGACGCCGCGCACCGCCGCGACCGCGCGCTCGAGGCGCGAGGGGTCGGCCGCCGAGCGGAGGTCGGCGATCGCCAGGCTCAGCGCGTCGCTGCCGACGTCGTAACCCGCCTCGCGCACGGCGCCGATCAGCGCGCCGGGCTCGACGCCCTCCACCTCCACCGTCGCCTTGGTGGTGCCGAAGTTCACCGCGGCGTCGAGCACGCCGGGCGTGGCCCCGAGCTGCCGCTGGATGCGCGCGGCGCACGCCGCGCACGACATCCCGACGACCGGGAAGACGACGCGCCGGCGCTCGCCGGCGGCGGGCGGCGCGGCGGCGCCCGTCAGCGCGGACTCCCGCGCCGCGCCGACGCGAGCGGCGCCAGGAAGTACCACAGCACCCACGCCATCGCGGCGAGGCCGGCTGCCGTCACGAGCACCTTGGCGAGCGTCAACGTCCCTTCGGAGGGGATCCCTGCGAGGTCGGGGCCGCCGGCGCGGCCGGCGCCGCTCCGTTGGTGGCCCGGTACACGTGGGCCACGCGCTGCACGACCGTGATCCACGACAACACGCCGAGGCACAGGACGATCACCAGCAGCAGGATGCCGTGCGGCCCGGCGCCGAAGAACAGCACCGGCGCGCCGAGCCCCAGGATCCGCTCGGGGCGCTGCGCGAGGCCCACCCGGCAGTCGATGCCCAGGCCTTCCGCCCGCGCCCGCGTGTAGGAGACGAGGAAGGAGCCCGTGAGCGTCACGAGCCCCGCCAGCACGCCGAGGCCGGGAGCCGCCTGCCCTTCCGCCGTCTGGAAGTAGAACGCGATGCCCGCGTACAGGATCGCTTCGCCGATGCGGTCGAGCGTGGAGTCGAAGAACCCGCCGAACGCCGAAACCATGCCGCCCCGGCGGGCCACCTGGCCGTCGAGGATGTCCAGCAGGCCCGACAGCAGGAGCCACACCGCGCCCAGCCGCGGCTGGTCGAGGCCGAAGGCGGCGCCGGCGCCGATGACGACGATGGCGCTCGTGGACGTGACGGTATTGGGACGGACGCGCAGCCGGATGAGCCACTCAGCGACCGGTGCGACGAGGTCGGTGAAGCCCGTGATCAGGGGTGCCGGAAGAAGCCTAACCTCGCGGTGGTTCATCGCTTGTGCCCGAAAAGACTAATCCGGGCGCCACCAAGGCGCAAACCGCGGCGCCCGCGGTCAGTATAGCAGATACGGCCGCCGCAGGACGCGGAACGCCGAGTCCCCCGCCGGCCAGGTCACGGGGCCGCTGAACGGGCGGCCCAGGCGATGCGCCAGGGCGAGGGAGTCCACGCGCAAGGCGGCCGGCTGCAGGTCGCGGATCGTCGCGAGCAGGCGCAGGGCGTCGCGCACGGGATCGCCGGCGGCGCGGTCCGCCCGGGCGAACCGGACGCCCGCCAGGGCGACGCCGTCGAACTTCCCGTCGCCCGGCGCGCGGGGTGTGAACCGGACAGCGGTGAGGCGCACGTGCCAGCGCCGCGCCATCGCGCGCACGACGGCGCGCGCGTCCAGCCACGGCGCGCCCACCTGCCGGAACGGGGCGTCCGTCCCGCGCCCCACCGAGAGGTTCGTCGCCTCGAACAGCACCGTGCCCGGGTACCACGCCGCGCTCTCGAGGTCGGGCAGGTTGGGCGAGGGCGGCACCCACGGCAGGCCGGTGCGGTCGAACCACTCGCACCGCCGCCAGCCCGCGACCGGCACCACGACGAGGTCCGCCCCGATCGCGAGGCGCGCGTTCGCGAAGCGCGCCAGCTCGCCCAGGGTCATCCCGTGCCGGAGCGGCACCGGCAGCATCCCGATGAACGAGGCGTACGCGGTGTCGAGCACGGGCCCGGACACGCCGCAGCCGATCGGATCGGGACGGTCGAGCACGATCACCCGCTTGCCCGCCGCGGCGGCGGCGCGCATCGCGAGCACGGTGGTGGAGACGAACGTGTAGGTCCTCGCCCCGACGTCCTGCAGGTCCACGACGAGCACGTCGAGCGAGGCGAGCTGCGCCGGCGTCGGCGCTCGACTCGCGCCGTAGAGGGTATAGATTGGGAGGCCCGTCCGCCCGTCCACCGTGTCGGGCACCGCGGCGCCCGGCGCCGCGGCCCCGCGGATGCCGTGCTCGGGCGCGAACAGCGCGACGAGCCGCACGCCGGGAGCGCGCGCGAGGCGGTCGATCGTGGGAACGCCCGCCGCGTCCACGCCCGACTGGTTGGTGATGAGGCCGACACGCATGCCCTGCACCAGATGGATCGAGTCGCGGAGCAGGACGTCGATGCCGGGACGAACGGGGTGGCTTCCCCGCGGTGGACGGTGCGCGGACGAACGGATTGCAGTCGAGTTGCGAGACGCCAAGTTGCGAGCGGTTACGAGATGCGAGCTTACGGGGGCGAGGACCGCGCCGGTGAGCGCCAACGCAGCACCGAGGAGCGAACGCACGTGAGGCACCTTGCTTCCCCCTTTGCCATGTTCGCCGCAGGTCTTCTCGCCACGGCGGGCTGCGCCCGCACGGCGACGAACGCGGCGGTGCCGCTGGCCCCTTCGCCCGACTCCGCGCTGGCTGCGGCGGCCGCCGAGTCGGCGGCCGCCGCGCCCGAGTCGCTCGCGCTCGCGCCCGGCGCCGCCGTGCCGGCGCTCACCCTGCGCGAGAAGGCCGCGCAGCTCGTGATGCCGTGGATCCCCGGCGACTACTGGGCGAACGACGCCGCCGCG
>DATKNX010000156.1:0-2444 GCA_035541085.1 Gemmatimonadales bacterium
TGCTCGCCCGCCTCCGACGCCGCCTGCACGCGCCCGCTCACGGCCCAGCGCCCGAGCGTGGCGTGCAGGTAGAGGAGGTACGGCGCCGCCACCACCGCGGCGGCGACCACGGCGAGCGCGATGCGCGGCCAGGCCGCCGCCTTCCGCCGGAACACGAGGACGATCGCGAGCACGACGAGCAACACCGGCGCCAGCACGGCGCCTTCCGCGCGCGCGAGGTAGGCGGCACCGGCCAGGAGGCCGGACCCCAGCGCCCAGGGCCATCCGCCCTCCTCGGCCCGCGCGGCCGCCGCGACCGCGCCGACCGCCAGCAGGAGGAACAGCGGCTCGCTGCCGAAGTAGAGGTTCCAGCTCTCGCCCGGGAAGAACGGGACGAAGCTCATCAACGCCGGGCTCGCGGCCGTGAACACCGCGGCGGCGACGCCGGCCTGGGGTCCGCCGGCGCGGCGGCCCAGGCTCGCCACCGGGAACACCAGCAGGCTCCCGCACACCGCGGCCAGCAGCCGCGACGCCCAGAGATCGGGCAGGCCCACCGCCGACAGCAGGGCCACGAGCACGGGCTGGAGGGGCGAGAGCGCGACGTGCGGCAGCCCGTTCAGGGTGAAGCCGTGGCCCGCACGCAGGCTGCGCGCGAGCAGGAGGTAGTAGCCCTCGTCGTACACGACGTAGTCGCCGCGCGCGACCAGGAGGACGAGCCGCAGCGCCAGCGCGGCGAGCGCGATCAGCCACAGCGCGCGGCGGCCGTTCACGCGGCCGCCCTCCGGCGGAGCAGCGCGCCCAGCCGCCGCGGCAGCGCCCGCCATGCCCGCCGCATGTCCTCCCACGGATTCTCCAGCGCCGCGAGCAGGGCGCGCACGTCGGCCGGCCTGCGATAGATGCGCCGGCGGTTGCGCAGCACGCGGGGAAGGCTCGCCCAGAACGCGAACCAGCCGCGCGCGGTGAGGCGGAGCGGGCGGCCGTAGAAGATCGGGTCGAGCCAGGGCCAGAGCAGGATCACGGCGCCCCAGCCCACGACGCGCCTCAGCGGCATCGTCTGGAAGAACAGGATCAGGTTGTTCCGGATGAGGAGGAAGATCTTGCGGTCGGGCATCCGCGCCGCGGTCGCGGAGCCGAGGTGCCGCACGACGGCGGTGGGCTCGTACCAGCACCGGAACCCCGCCAGCTGGCCGCGCACGCCGATCTCCACGTCCTCGAACCAGGCGAAGAAATCCTCGTCGAACCAGCCGACCCGCTCGAAGAACGCGCGGCGGTAGGCGGCGGCGCCGGCGCACGCGCTCAGCACGTAGCGGCCCGCGGCGTAGCGCGGACCGTCCGGCTCGCCGTGGCCCACGTTGTACGGCGCGAGGCCCATGGCGTCCCAGGCCGAGTCCACGCGCGAGGGGTCGCGCGCGCTCAGCATCTTCGACGCCACGAAGCCGGCGTCCGGGTGGCGCTCCAGCGCGAGCGCGAGGGCGGCCAGCCAGTCCGGCTCGGCTTCCACGTCGTTGTTCATCAGGACCAGCACGTCGCCGCGCGCGGCCTGCAGCCCGGCGTTGACGGCGGGGGCGAAGCCGAGGTTCTCGGGGAAGCGGACCACCCGCACGGCCGGAAACTCGCGCTCCAGCACGGCCGCCGTCTCGTCGCGCGAGCCGTTGTCCACCACGATGATCTCGGTGTCGCGGAGCGTCTGGCGGGCGAGGGAGGCGAGCGCCAGGCGGAGCATGGCGGCGCCGTCCCAGGTGGGGATGACTACGCTGGCGCGCGGCATCCGCTCACGCCGGACGGACGGGCCGCTGGACAGCGGGTCCGCGGACTCTTAGGATAGCGCCCATCGCGGCCGAGACCTCTCATCTTCCTCGAGATCGCCCCACGGCGTGGGAGCACCTGCTGGTCGAGCTGCGGCGGCGGTATCGTCGCTACCGGCGGCCCGATCTCTGGCTCAGGGAGCTCGCGGTCATTCATCAATACAGGGCGCTCCTTGCCAAGGCAAGGAACGACGCGTCCGCGGCGGGGCTGTTTTCGCCCGCGCGCACGCCGCTCGTCACCGTGCGGATCGCGACCTACAACCGCGCCGCGATCCTGGTGGAGCGCACGCTGCCGACGGTGCTCGCCCAGACCTACCCGAACCTCGAGATCCTGATCGTCGGCGACCACTGCACCGACGACACGGAGGCGCGGCTCGCGGCCGTCGCCGACCCGCGCGTGCGCTTCGTCAACCTGCCCGAGCGCGGCCGCTATCCCGAGACGCCGTGGAAGCGGTGGATGGTGGCCGGCGCCGCGCCGATGAACCACGCGCTCGGCATAGCGCGCGGCGAGTGGATCGCCCCGCTGGACGACGACGACGAGTTCGCGCCCGACCACGTCGCCACGCTGCTCGAGGCGTGCCGGCGCGAGCGCTGGGAGATGGCGTTTGCCGTGGCCCGGATGCAGCTTGCGTGGGGCGAGTGGCGCGAGGTCGGCTCGCT
>DATKNX010000157.1:0-4396 GCA_035541085.1 Gemmatimonadales bacterium
AGTTCCAGCTGTAGCCGCTCGGCGTGGACCACCAGAAGTGGTAGTGGTACCCCGCCTCGACGCCCACGCTCAAGGTGGCGCCGACCGGGAAGAACACCCGGCCCGCCCCCCAGTAGGCCAGCTTGCTGTTGTCGGCCATGGCCTCGCCGGCCCAGCTGCCCAGATCCACGACCGAGTAGCCGACGCCGCCGGTGGCCTCGACGACCACGTGCCGCTTGCCGATCTGCGAGATGGCGCGCGTGGCGGCGATCGGCGACGGCGCGGGCGCCGGGGCCGGCACGGGCACGGCCGGCTTCGGGGCCGGCGTCGCAGGCTTGGGTTTGGGCGGTTGCTGTTGTGCGACGAGCGGCGAGATGGCGAGGAGGAGAGGTGCCAGCGCCGTCACGAACATCCGGGTCCGCATGCGCCCTCCGCGTGTGAGCGGTTGCCGCGAACATACGGCAAAACCCTCACATGTCCACGCGGAAAGGCGAGCGAGAAAGTGCGGTTTCAGGCGTCAGGTGCCAGGTGTCCTTCGCGCGATGGCGGCGAGGCGCTCGAGCAGTTTGACCATCGCGAAGGTGTCCTGCTTGCAGTACTGGAGCAGCTCCGCCTTCAGCTGGGCCCGCTCCTCGGCCGTCAGCTCGCCGACGTAGAAGAGGAGGCGCGCCAGCTTGGCGCTGGCCTCCGACCCGTCGTGGATCTTCACGGTGTCCTTGTAGCTCATCCCCGGCACGAGGACCGGCAGCACTTCCTTGATCGAGAGGCTGCCCGCGAAGTCGCGGTGGTAGACCGTGTGCCGCACCACCTGCGCGAGGTCGAGGAGCTTGGCCTCGAGCTTGGCGAGGTCGTCGGCGAGGTGCGGGTTGAAGCGCTGCATGCTTCGGATCTGGGTCCGCTCGAAGGGCGTGTACATCAGCACCCGGTCGGCGCCCTGCGTGACCTCGATCAGCCGCCGCGCGATCGCTTCGCGCGGGTCCGTGTCCGGCTCGGCGAGAAACTCGGCGTGCGTGTACGGCCCGCCCAGGTCGCCCTCGTGGTAGCTGAACTGCACGCCGATCTGCTCCCAGGGCTTGGTGCCGCTCCAGACCGGCACCGCGCGGCCGACGCTCTCGAAGTCGAGGAAGCCGAGGCGTCCCGTGTAGGGCGCCAGCAGCTCGGCGAGCTTCGGCTCGACGACGAGCCGGCCCGTCTCGCAGGCGCGCCGCTGGCGCGTCTGGACCTCGTTGAGCTTGTAGGTCTTCGGCAGCTCGGGGATGGTGCGCGTGCCGCCGTGGAAGAGGGTGAAGCGCTTGTCGTAGAGCAGGCCCTGGATGCGGAGCACGCTGTCGGGCTCTCCGGGCCAGCAGCGGCCCTGGAACGGGCAGTCGTCCGGCTCGCGGCACTGCTTGCCGATCGCGATCACGGGCTCGGAGCCGGCGAGCACGTTGAGCTGCGCCTCGATCTGGGCCGGCATCAGCGGCAAGAGGCCGCTGACGACGAAACTGACGTCCTCGCGGACGAACAGGTCGGCCTCCGGCTCGGCGCCGGCCGCGGGCGCGACGAAGGCGCCGTTGATGTGCATGATCTCGGTGCGCTGCACGTCCACGCCCGCGCGCCGCGCCACGTGCGTCTGGATCGCGGCGTCGAGGATGTACTTGGGCTTCGCCTCCGTCCCCGACTTGACCTCGATCAGCACCCACGCGCCGTTCTCGCGGAGCAGGACGTCGATCGCGGCGTGGACCGGCCCCGCCTGCAGCCAGGCTTCGAAGATCGCGGGCGCGCCGGCGTCCATGAGCTGGCGGGTGAGCGCGAAGCGCTCCGGATCGTCGTGCTCCAGCTCGATCAGCTTGCCGCCCGGGAAGCGGGTGCGGGCGAGCCGGCCCACCTCGTTGCCCTGGTCGATGATGTCCTTGATGGCGGGGCTGATCTTCAGCTCGTCGGCGTCGGGCTCGTGGGTCTTGAGCCAGAGGAGCTTGTGGCACTGCGCACCCGCCACGAAGCGGGACTTGGAGAGCGTGGAGCCGCGGTCGCGCTTCACCGGAGCCGCAGCCGGCCCGCCGGCGAACAGGTCGAGCGTGCCGTCGTCCGGCGCCGGCCCCTGCGCGCGCTTCACCGGAGCCGCACCCGGAAGCCGCCGTCGTCGGCGTCGCGGTCCCACTCGCGCACCAGCGGCGCGCACTCGCCCTTGAGGAGTCCGGCGACCATCGGCCGCAGCTTCGGCCCCTCGACCGAGCCACGGCCCTTGCCCGTGATGATGTGCACGAGCGAGCCCGGCGCGCTGCGGGCCTTCAGCGCCAGGAGCCGCGTCACGCGCGCGCGGGCCGCGGCCACCGTGTCGCCGTGCAGGTCGAGCGTGGTCGCCGCGCCGTCGAGGAGCGCGTCACGGCTGTCGAAGCGGGGATGTTGAGCGCGGTGGCGCGGCATGCGGCTAACATAGCCCGGCGGGCCCGGCTTGGCGCGATCCCGACGCCGGTCGCCCGCCGGCGCTCCGCTACGGCAGCCGCCAGATGTCGAGCACGCCCGTGGTCTTGTGGTCGTTCGCGTTGCCCGTCGGCAGCGCGATGCGGCCGTCCACGACGATCGGGCTGTTCCAGTGCCCGCTGCCGCACTGGAGCGTGGTGATCGAGTTGCCCGACGCGGCGTCGTAGACCGCGAGCCCGCCGCCGGGCGCGAACACGAACGCCATCCCGTCCACGACGAGCGGGCTCGTGCCGCCGTTCCCGTTCTTCCACGCCGACGTGAGCTGCCCGCCCGAGAGCGTCCACGCCTGGGTGCCGCCGTTGTCGGCGGCGATCACGTAGGTCTTGCCGCCGCTCCGCCACACCGCCGGCGCCGTGAACAGGTCCGTCCCGCTCGGCGTGGACACGACCTGCGCCTCCCCGCCCTTGTGCGCCGTGGTGCCCGCGAACGACGGCCAGTTGAGGACGCGGATGTTGCCGTCCTTGCCGCCCTGCACCACGATGCCTCCGCCGACCAGCACGGGCGACGTCGAGCCCATGTCGGCGTCGTCGAGGTTGAGCTGCGCGGTGTTGGTCGGCGTGTAGTTGCCGGTCATGGTCGTCGCGAGCGAGTCGAGCGAGAGCGCCGCGTCGCCCCAGTTGGTGACGCCGTCCCACAGCGCGTTGCCCGTCGTCACGTAGAGCTGGCCGGTCGTGGTGTCGACCACGGCGCCGGCGCGGCCCCAGATGGCGGCGTCGCTCTGCGCGCAGCCCGAGGGCACGAGGAGCCGCAGCGTGTCGCTGCACAGCGAGTTCCACACGTGCAGCAGCGTGCCGCTCGCGGCGTCGAGGACGGCGACGTGCCCCTGGTAGGGCGGCTGGTCCCCGATGTAGCCGCCGGTCGTAGCGATGACGCGGCCGTGCCAGTAGTTGAGCGACGCCGCGATCTTCTCGCGCGCCGGCAACAGGGTGATGGCCGTGGTCCAGCCCACCGAGCCGTCGGCGACGGCGAGCCGGCGGATCGCGCCGTCCGGCGCGGCGGCGTAGATGTGCGCGCGGTCGGGGTCGGCGACCGGCGTCGCGGTCGTGATCTGGTACGTGCCCGCATAGCCGGCGTAGCCGGGCGGCGTGTACTCCCACAGCACCGTGCCGCTGTCGGCGTCCACCGCGATCGTCTTGCCGTAGGTCGTGGTGAGGAAGAAGACGTCGCGGGTGGCGCCCTTCACCGTGACGGCGTGGAGGTAGATGGCCGAAGCGTCGACCGTGCCGTCGAGGGTGACCTGCTGGCGGACGAGCGAGTCCACGTTGGCCGCCGTGATCGCCATGTCGGCCGACGGCGCGCTCGAGCGGCCGGGGTCCCAGCCGAAGCGGGGCCAGTCGTGCGGATTGGCGACGGGCCGGCCGCCGAGGCTGCCGCCGGCGGCGGCGGTGGACTTGCAGCCGGGCGCCTGGGCGGCGCCCAGGAGCGTGAGGACGGCGAGCAGCGGCCCCAGCTGATGTTGCGGGCGCCAGCGCATCCGGCGAAACCTCTGAAGGGGTGAAGGTTGCAGGATAGCCGCGGGGTGCCGGCGGCGCCACGGCCGCCTCGCCTTGACGGGAGCCTCGGCGGCCGGGGAGATTACGCCCTTCAATCCGACACACGATGCTCCCGGCCGGCGCTGCCGGCCGTGTTACCTGCACGCTCTCGAGGGGGGCTGCATGGCGGGCGGGCTCTATCGCGTGGAGCCGGCGCGCGCGCACGACGCGCAGGCCGCGCGCCTGGCCGACGAGGTCCGCGCCGGGCTGACGGCGCGGCCCCGCTGGCTGCCCTCCAAGTACTTCTACGACGACCGCGGCGGCCGCCTCTTCGACGCCATCACGCGCCTTCCCGAGTACTACCAGACGCGCACCGAGGAGCGGATCCTCGCCGCCGTCGCCGGCGAGGTCGTGGCGCACGTGCGGCCCGTGGAGCTGGTCGAGCTGGGCTCCGGCTCCGGGCGCAAGACGCGCCTGTTGCT
>DATKNX010000158.1:0-2556 GCA_035541085.1 Gemmatimonadales bacterium
GCCGCCGGCCGCGTCATCTTGGGCGGCACCTCACCGGAGCCTCGGCCGATGCCCGCCGCCAGGAAGCTCGACCTCCACAAGCTGAACGCCGCCGAGTACGCGGCGCCGCGCGCGCCCGCGCTCGTCGCCGTCCGTCCCGCGCGCTATCTCGCGATCGCGGGCCGCGGCGATCCCGAGACGCCGGCCTTCGCCGAGAAGGTGGGTGCGCTCTACGCGGTCGCGTACACGGTGAGGATGACCCTCAAGCGCGCCGGCCGGGACTACAAGGTGGCCGGCCTCGAGGGCCTGTGGTGGGGCGTGGGCGGCTCCGGCTGGCTCGTCCGGCGCCGGCGCGAGCAGTGGCGCTGGAAGCTGCTGCTCCGCGTGCCCCCGTTCGTCACCGCCGCGCACGTGGCGGCGGCGGCGAGGCGGCTCGCCGCCAAAGGGAAGCCGAAGGCCGTGGGGCGCGTGAAGCTCGAGACGCTGGCCGAGGGCCGCGCGGTCCAGATGCTCCACGTCGGGCCGTACGTGGACGAGGGGCCGACGCTGGACGCGATGCTGGCGTTCGCGACGGGCCGGGGCCTGCGGTTCACGGGGAAGCACCACGAGATCTACCTGAACGCGCCGGAGCGCGTGAAGCCGGAAAAGCTGCGCACCATCCTGCGCCACCCGGTGCGCCGGGGTCGCGCGGCGCGCTAGCCCTCGCGCGTGGCGCGGATCAGCGCCTCCATGTGCTCAAGGTAGCGCTCCAGCGCCCGGCGTCCGGCGGCGGTGAGCCGGTACTCGGTGCGCGGCAGCCGGCCCGCGAACGACTTCGTGCAGGCGACGTACTCCGCTTCCTCCAGCTTGCGCGCGTGCACGGAGAGGTTGCCGTCGCTCGTCGCCAGCAGGCGCTTGAGGTCGCCGAAGCTCAGCGATTCGTTCACCGCCAGCGCGCTCACGATCCCGAGCCGCAGCCGCTCGTGGATCAGCCGGTCCAGCGCGGGCGCGTGGCTCGCCGCGTGCGCCTTCTCGCGCGGCTCCTCGCGGCGCCGGTCCGCCTCCTTGCGCACGGCGCTCGCCCTAGCCACCGTGCTTCCGCGCGATCAGCGCGCCGAACACCACGTGCAGCCCGCCGAAGCCCGCCGCCATGAGCGCGTTCCCCCAGCCGGGCGGGGCCGCCAGCGCCGCCGCCCCCACGACCATGAACGAGAGGCCCATCACCGGCACCGCGCGGACCGAGAACGCGCCCGCCGTCGCGAACGCCGTCCCGTAGAGCAGCAGCCACATGCCGGGCAGCGGCTGGTAGATCCCGCCGTAGTAGAGGGGAATCGTGAGGATCGCCCCCGCCGCGAGCGGCGTGGCGAACGTCAGCGCGAACTTCCGGCCCGGCCCGGCGAAGAGCGGCTGGCCTCCCCGCCGCGCCTTGCGCGCCGTCATCCCCACGCCGATCAGCACGCCGACCACCGCCTCGGCCAGCCAGACCCGCATCCACAGCTTCGGCGTCGCCGCCCGCGCGGCCAGGTACGCCGCCGGGAACGCCGTCAGGCCGATGATCGCGCCGCCCCACCCCGAGAGCGACGTGAACGACGCCGCGCCCTCCATCGTCGCGCGGATGTAGCGCAGGTCGTCCATCGCGCGCGCGTGCAGCGCCGCCGGCGGCGGCGTCTCGCCCGAAGGCGCGGGTGGCTCGGCTCGGCTCATGCCGCGACAATAGGCCCGCGCCGGAGAAGTGTCAAGTACTTTGTGATGCAAAGTCCGAGGGGAACCTCCGGCGCCGCCCGCGGTACATCGCGCGTGACCGGACCCGCCCCGGATGCCGCCGCCGCGTTCCGCCCACTCGTGGTGAGCGGCTACCACGGCGAGCCCACGCCGGCTACGCTGCTGGTGGCGACGTTCGATCCGGGCCAGCGGATGCGCCGCGCGGTCCGGGGGCTGGCCGGCTTCTGGGGCGCGATGGTCGTGAGCGTCTTCATCCCGATCGCCCACTTCGTGCTCGTGCCCTCGTTCTTCGCGGTCGGCATCTGGCAGTTCGTCCGCCGCCTGCGGCTGCACCAGCTGGTGCGCGGCGCGCACGGCCGCTGCCCCGACTGCGGCGTGGAGCAGGACTTCGAGCTGACGGCCGGCCCGCGCTTCCCCCAGGGCGTGCAGTGCCGTGCGTGCCATCGGGGACTCACCCTCGCGGAGGCCGCGTGAAGCTGCTCAGGACGCTGCTCGTCTTCATCGCCGGCACGGTGCTCGCCGCCCTCGGCCAGCAGATCCTCGGCATCACCGGGATGGTGCTGGGATCCATCGCGGGCATCTTCGTCGGCTACTGGGCCGCGCGGCGCCTGATGCCCTGACGCCTTCCCATAGTTGACAGGCCGCGCGGGCCCGCCATCTTCTCGCCATGCCCGCGGCTGCGCCCGTTTCGTCCTCGCCCGAACGCCGGATCAACCGATGAACGCGCTGTTCTCCCGCAACGTCGCCGCGCTCTCGCCGAGCGCCACCCTCGCCGTGTCGGCCGAGGCCGCGCGCCTCAGGCGCGAGGGCGTGAACGTCGTGGACCTCGGCGCCGGCGAGCCGGACTTCCCGACGCCGAAGGCCGTGTCCGAGGCC
>DATKNX010000159.1:0-4978 GCA_035541085.1 Gemmatimonadales bacterium
GACGATGATCGGACGTGGGACAGGGGTGACGGCGGCGGTGTGTCTCCTGGGCTGCGTCGGGTGCAGCCGTTCCGGGACGACGGAGCGCTTTGCGCAGAACGGCATCGTCGTGAGCCGAGTCGTCGCCGCTGCGCCGGTCGCCGCCGGAACCCCGAGCGAGGCCGCCGTGGCGGTCTACCTCACCATCGCGAACGAGGGGGACGCCCCCGATACGCTGGTCGCGGTCGAGTCGCCGGCGGCGGCCCGGGCCCAGGTCCACGGCGAGATGCCCAGCGGCGGGATGACGATGATGATGCCGGTCGCCGCCGTGCCCGTCGCCGGCCACGAGGTCGTCCGGCTCGCGCCGGGTGGTCTGCACGTCATGCTGGAAGGCCTCGCGCGGCGGGTGGCAGCGGGGGATACGATTCCGCTCGTGCTGGTTCTCCGGCGAGCGGGGCGGCTGCGCGTGCGGGCGCTGGTGGTCCGCTACGCCGACCTGCAACAGGCGCTGGGGGTGGCGTCGGCCGCTCCCGTCCAGGTGCCTTCGTTGCGGCTGGCGCGGAGCGACGGCGGCGTCTTCGATCTCGCCGACGAGCGCGGCAAGGTCATCGTGGTGTTCTTCGGCTATACGCACTGCCCCGACCTGTGTCCTCTGACACTCGCGGACTTCGCGTGGGCCCGGCGGCGCCTCGGCGCGCGGGCGGACCGGGTGAGGTTCGTCTTCGTCACGGTGGACCCGGGCCGCGACAGCCCCGCGGCGGCCATGGCGTACGCGCGCCAGTTCGATTCGTCGTTCCTCGGCCTCTCGGGCGACTCGGCCGCCCTGGCGCGAGTCGAGCAGGCGTTTCACGTCGCGTCGTGGGTCACCCGCGATTCGGTCGGCAACGTCCTGGTCGCGCATTCGGCCAGCGTCTTCGTCGTGGGGCGGGACGGCGCGCTCGCGCGCGTGATCCCCCACTCCGAAGTCAGCGTGGACGAGATCACGGCCGCCGTGACCGACGCGCTGGGCGCGTGAGCGCCCGCCGGCTGGCGACGACGGCCGCACCGTTCCTGGTCCTGATCCTCGGCTTCGCGCTCGGCGCCGTGATCTTCCGCGGCCGCACGGTGAGCGTGACGTTCCAGGCCGGCGGGCGCTCGTACCTGGGCGGCGACGGCCGCGCGCACCGGCTTCCCGCCACGCTGACGGTGCCCGACGCGGAGCGCGTGCGGCTACGCGTGGTCAACCGCGACGTGCGGTTTCACGCGCTGGGCGTGCTCTCGGTGCCGCCGGGCGACAGCGTGGTGGTGCGCCCCGACGTGTGCGCGCCGCCGCCGCGGGAACCCGTGCTGGTGATGCTGGTGCAGTAGGGCGTTCGCTCCACGGCAGGCCCCCGAGGCCCGCCGCGGGATGCCGCCGCGCGCGACGCCCCGCGGCCGCCGGCGGACCCAACGGGACGGAGGTTGAGCGGACATGCGTGATTTCAACAGCCTCGACGAGCGCGAAGTCCTCGCCCTCGCCATTTCGCTCGAGGAAGAGGACGAGCGGATCTACGCCGACTTCGCCGACCGGCTGCGCACGGACTTCCCGGCCTCGGCCGAGATCTTCGAGGGGATGCGCGGCGAGGAGTCGGGCCACCGCCGGCGCCTGCTCGAGCTGTTCCGCTCCCGGTTCGGCGACCACGTGCCCCTGATCCGACGGCAGGACGTGCGGGGCTTCGTGCAGCGCGCGCCCGTCTGGCTGATGCAGCCGCTGAACGTCAAGAAGATCCGCGCCCAGGCCGCCGCGATGGAGATGGAGACGCGCCGCTTCTACGAGCACGCGGCCGCGCGCTCGCCCGACGCGCGGACGCGGCAGCTCCTCGACGACCTCGCGCAGGAGGAGATCGCGCACGCCGACCGCGCCGAGCGGCTCGAGCGCGAGAAGCTCGCGGGCGGGGTGGAGGCCACGGAGGAGGAGTCGCAGCGGCGGCTGTTCGTGCTGCAGGTCGTGCAGCCCGGCCTCGCGGGGCTGATGGACGGGTCGGTCTCGACGCTGGCGCCCATCTTCGCGGCGGCGCTCGCGACGCGCCAGAGCCACGACGCGTTCCTGGTGGGCCTCGCCGCGTCGGTGGGCGCGGGGATCAGCATGGGGTTCGCCGAGGCGCTCTCCGACGACGGGACGCTGACGGGCCGGGGGCACCCGTGGCTCAGGGGTGCCGTGTGCGGCGTGATGACCGCGCTGGGCGGCATCGGCCACACGCTGCCGTTCCTCATTCCCGCGTTCGCCGTCGCGATGGCGGTGGCCGTCGCGGTCGTCGTCGCGGAGCTGAGCGTCATCGCGTGGGTTCGCAACCGCTACATGGACACGCCGCCGCTCTCGGCCGCCGTCCAGGTGATGCTCGGCGGGATCCTCGTCTTCGTGGCGGGAGTACTCATCGGCAGCGCGTGAACGGCCGTCGCCCGGCCGTCGCGGCGACCGGGCGGCCGGCTCGAAGGGAGCGGGGGAGATGAAGGCGATTCGCGTCAGTGCGTTCGGCGGGCCCGAGGTGCTCGAGGTCCGGGAGGTGCCCGACCCGCGACCGCAGGCCGGCGAGGTTCTCGTCCGGGTGAGGGCCGCCGGCGTCAATCCGTACGACACCTACATGCGCGCCGGCACGTACGCGTCCGGGAATCCGCCGCTGCCGTGGACGCCCGGCTCGGACGCCGCCGGCACCGTGGAGGCGGTGGGCGCGGGCGTGGAGCTGAAGCCTGGCCAGCGCGTGTACACGGCCGGCACGATCACGGGCGCCTACGCGGAGAAGGCGCTCTGCAAGGCGTCGCAGGTGCACCCGCTGCCCGACGCGGCGAGCTTCGCCCAGGGCGCGGGCGTCTGGGTCCCGTACGCCACCGCCTACCGGTCGCTGTTCCAGCTGGCGCACGCGCGGCCCGGCGAGACCGTCCTCGTGCACGGCGCGAGCGGCGGCGTGGGCGTGGCGGCCCTGCAGCTCGCGCGCGCGGCCGGCCTGGTGGTGATCGGCACCGCCGGGAGCGACGCGGGGCTTTCCGCGGTGCTGATGGAGGGCGCCCACCACGCCGTCAATCACCGCTCCGAGGGCTACCGGACGAAGATCCAGGGCCTGACGGGCGGCGCCGGCGTGGACGTGATCGTGGAGATGCTCGCGAACGTGAACCTCGCGCACGACCTCGCGATGCTCGCCCATCGCGGCCGCGTCGTGGTCGTCGGCTCGCGCGGGCCCATCGAGATCAATCCGCGGGAGATCATGTCGCGGGAGGCCGCCGTGCTCGGCGTGCTGCTGTGGCGCGTTCCGGACCGGGACGCCGCGGAGATCCACGCGGCCCTGCAGGCGGGACTGGCCAACGGCGCGCTGCGGCCGCTCGTGGGCGCGGAGCTGCCGCTAGCCTCCGCGCCGGAGGCGCACCGCCGCGTGATGGAGCCCGGCGCCCGGGGCAAGATCGTCCTCGTGCCCTGAGGCGGATCCGGCCGCACCGCGGTACCCGTCGGTCAACGTGCGCAGGAAGGCGATGATGTCGCGGCGGTCCCGCGCGCTCAGCGGGCTCGCCGCGCCGGGCGGCGTGCCGAACGGCCGGTCCGCCCGGTCCACGTTGGCGGTGTCGGCCGCGGGCAGATCGTCGAAGCGGCGCGCCCGCCCGCCGGGGCCTCGCGGGTAGACCGAGTCGGGCCGCGCGTCGCGCAGCGCGTAGAACGCCAGCACGTCCTCGAGGCGGTGGTACCGCCCGTTGTGGAAGAAGACGCCGCGCGTCGCCGCGTTCCTCAGGGACGGCGTGCGGAACATGCCGCAGTACTTCGCCTCGCGCGCGAGGTCGGTGCGCGCGGGACCGCACAGGCCCAGGTCGTAGCTCCCCGTGTCCCGGTTGGCGGGCAGCGCCGCGTTGCGCGGCACGCCCAGCGCCTCGTACTGGAAGTCGGTGAACGCCGGCGGCCGGCCGGCGGCGTCGGGCCGGTCGAGGTGACACGCCGCGCAGTTGCCGCGCGCCGGGTCGTCGAACGCCGCGAGGCCGCGCGCCTCCGACGCGGTGAGCCGCGCACGGCCCTCGAGGTACGCGTCGTACTTGCTCGTGTAGGGATGGAACGTGGAGTCCTCGATCTCGAAGCGCACGACCGCGTACGCGGCTTCGTACACCAGCCGGCGCGCGTCCTCCCCCGCCGGCGCGCCGATCAGCGCGGCGAGCCGGGGGCCGTAGGCGGCCTCGAGCCGCCGCGCGAGCGCCGCGGTGTCGCGGTTCGCCAGCTCCGCCGGATTGAACAGCGGCCCCATCGCCTGCAGCTCGAGCGAGGCGGCGCGCCCGTCCCAGAACAGGCCGCCTTGCGGGACCATCGCCGAAGCGCCGGCGGCACCCGCGACCTTGCGCGGCGGCGCACCCGGCTGCGCCAGTGAGACCGGGCTCGCCGCCCCCTCGACGACCGCGTCCGGGCCGATGCCGAACGCGGGGATGCGGTCCGCGTAGCGGAGGCTCGGCACCGCGCGGCGCCCCTCGTCGCGATCGCGGAGCCCTCCGAGCGGCGCCGAGCGGCCGTCGGGCGGGCCGTACGCGCGCGAAGGGACGTGGCAGCCCGCACACGACAGCCTGCCGGACGCCGAGAGGCGCGGGTCGAAGAACAGGTCGCGGCCGATGCGGGCCATCGCCGACAGCGGCCTCGCGGCGGGACGCACGAGGCGCACGGGCGCAGGGTTCGGGCCGGGTTGCGGCGCACCTGCCGCCGGACCGGTGAGGGCGATCAGCCCGAGGCAGGCGGCGCCGGCGAGCCAGGCGCGGCGCGGGTGCGGCCGCCCGCGGGACGCCGCGCTCACTCCGGCAGGCGGTTCGAGGGCGCGGCCACCGGCGTGCCCAGGCTGTCGTCGAGGAAGAGCCGCGGCGTCGTGCCCTGGCCCGCGAAGTCGAACATGCCGGTGATCGGGCCCGCCGCGGCGTCGAACGAGCCGCCGCCGAGGCGCCGCCCGCCGAGCCAGTTGTCCTCGATGAAGCGGAGCACCGACGACTGCGTGATCGGCGTGTGGTCCACGTAGTTGGTGCGGGCCCA
>DATKNX010000160.1:0-2246 GCA_035541085.1 Gemmatimonadales bacterium
CCGAGGTCGTGACGGCGCGCGACAACGAGGAGCTGGTCAAGGCCATCGAGCACAAGATCCGCTGCACCTGCGGCTGCAACCTGGACGTCTTCACGTGCCGGACCACCGACTTCACCTGCAGCACCTCGCCCGCGATGCACCGGATGGTGCTCGCGCGCCTGGGCTCGGGCATGACTGAGGCGCAGGTCCTGGCTTCGTTCCAGCAGCAGTACGGCGAGATGATCTTCATGGCACCGCCCCGGCACGGCTTCAACTGGGTCGCGTACCTGATGCCGTACGTGGGCCTGGCCGTGGGCCTGGGCCTGGTGGGCGCCGTGGCGCGCCGCTGGTTCCGCGCGACGCCGAAGGCCGCGCCGACGGCGCCGGGCGCGGCGGCCGACGCGTCGCCCGAGGAGCTCGAGCGCCTCAAGCGCGAGCTCGAGAGATTCGAGGCCTGACGTGACCATCGTGATCGGCCTCGTGGTCGCCGTGGCGGCCGTGCTCCTGGTGCTGGACCCGATCCTGCGCCCGCACCGGGTCGCACCGCTCGTGCCCGGCATCCTGGACGAGCCCGAGGACGACCCGCGCGAGCACCGCAAGGAGCTGGCGCTCGCCGCGCTGAAGGAGATCGAGTTCGACCGCGCGACCGGGAAGCTCTCCGACGCCGACTACCAGTCCATGCTGGCCCGGTACACGAAGGAGGCCGTGGAGGCTCTGCGCGACACCGAGGCCGCCGCGCCGGCGGGTGGGAACGGCCACGCGGTGGGCGCGCCGGAAGCGGCCGCGGCGGCGGCGGCCGACGATCCCATCGAGCGGCTGATCGCGGAGACGCGGGCGGCGAACCGCGGCCGCCGGTTCTGCAGCAACTGCGGGGCGGCGCTCGAGGGCAGCGGCCGCTTCTGCGTGGAGTGCGGCGCGCAGGCCTGAACCGGGCGGGTTCGCAGCTCGCGCGGCGTTCGGACGGCGCTCCCCCTGGCGGGGGGCGCCGTTTTGCTTCAACTTGGCCGGCCGCCCCTGCGTAGCTCTAGGGTTCCGTCGTGCGGTACCGCGTCGTCACCCCGTCACCCGAGAAGGCCTCCATGTCGCACCGCCGCCTTTCCGCCCTCGCACTCCTGGCGCTCGGCATCTTCGCCGCGCCGAGTCTCAACGCCCAGCGGCCCGGCGGCCCGCCGCCGGCGCCGACGCCGCCCGGCCCGGGCGGCGCGCCGGCGGGCGGGCCGGGCAACGGCGCACGGGGGCAGCAGCAGCCCCAGGGCCCGCGCCCGTACCTCGAGGTCGTGACCGACAAGGCGGTCTCCGACACCGGCGTCTTCATCGTCCACCGCATCGGCGACCAGCTGCTGTTCGAGATCCCGCGCGCGCAGCTCGGCAAGCAGTTCCTGCTCGCGGGCGACCTCGCCGGCGCGCAGGACGGCACCGGCAACGCCGGCGTGGTGACGATCGAGCACGTCGTGCGCTGGGAGCGGATGGGCAACCGCATCCTGTTCCGCAACGTGGGCTACGACCTCGTGGCCGACAGCGCCGCGCCCGTCAGCCGCGCCGTCCGCCTCAACAACGTCGAGCCCATCATCATGAGCTTCGACGTGGCGGCGTGGAGCCCCAACGACAGCAACGCCGTCATCGACGTGACCCGGCTCTTCACCACCGACGTGCCCGAGCTGTCCGTCGCGCGCGGCGGCCGCCAGGACCGCTCGCGGCGCTTCGACCCCGCGCGCTCCCTCATCGAGCGCGCCAAGGTGTTCCCGACCAACGTCAACGTGCGCGCCATCCAGACCTGGTCGTCCGACAGCGTGCCGAACGACCGCAGCCTCGGCACGATCACCGAGGTGGTGCAGTACTCGATGGTGCTGCTGCCGGACCAGCTCGCGTCGCGCCGCCTGTGCGACAACCGCGTGGGCTTCTTCTCGACCGACCAGGTGGACTACGGCACGAGCGAGCAGCGGGCCGCGCACCGCTGCTACATCGACCGCTGGCGGCTCGAGCCCAAGGACCCGGCGGCCGCGGTGTCGGACCCGGTGAAGCCGATCGTCTTCTACATCGACCCGGCGACGCCGTCGCAGTGGGTGCCCTGGCTCATCAAGGGCGTCGAGGACTGGCAGCCCGCCTTCCGCTACGCCGGCTTCAGCAACGCGATCATCGCCAAGCCCGCGCCGACGCACGACGAGGATCCCAACTTCTCGATGGACGACGCGCGCTACTCCTACGTGCGCTGGCTCCCGTCGCAGGTCGAGAACGCGTTCGGGCCGCACATCTCCGACCCGCGCACC
>DATKNX010000161.1:0-7631 GCA_035541085.1 Gemmatimonadales bacterium
CCTAGAACTCGAACTGCTCGATGCGGCGGAGCGCGACGCGGAGCGGCACCACGGTCGCGCCGACGCACACGCCGGCCGCCAGCAGGAAGGCGGCGATCATCAGCGGCGAGAAGCGGAGCGGCTCCTGGTCGTAGGCGGCCCGCAGGTAGCGGTAGACGGGCACCGACTCGATGACGATGACGACCGCGAGCAGCGCGATCGTCGCCATCATGAACACCAGGCCGCCGAAGCTCGTCGGGATCTGCGCCGCGTTCTCGGTCTCGAACTGCGGGTAGAGCGCGCCGAAGGCGAGCGCGAGCGCGCTGATCGCCAACGTGAGCAGCACGATCGTCCCGACGCCCACGGCCATCATGAACGGCGTCGCCTTGAGGATCACGTTGGTGACGACGGTGATCGCGAGCGCCAGCACCAGCAGCGGGATCGTGCCCACCCAGTACTTCGACCACACCAGCGCCCGCAGCTCGAGCGGGCTCGAGCGCAGCAGCCACATCTGGCGCCCCTCGAGGCTCACCGCCGGGAAGATGAAGCGCGCCGCGATGGATGCGAGCACGAAGCCGGCCAGGCCCAGGTTCAGGAACGAGATCACCGACACCAGGTAGAACGGCACCTGCTCGCCGCGGAACAGCGGCAGCGCGCGGATGTTGAACACGTAGACCACCAGCAGGGCCGCGAGCAGGATGAGCTGGCTCCACTGCGTGGTGTCGCGGAAGAAGAGCTTCAGGTCCTTGAAGACGAACTCGCGGCGCGCCGCGCCGAGCGGGCGCAAGGCGCCGCCCAGGGCGCGCTCCCACAGGCCGCCCCGCACGAACCGCTCCGCGCCCTCCTGCGCCCGCGTGAAGCCGGTGTGGTAGAGCCGGCCGTGCAGCCACGCGCCGAGGACCACGGCCGCCCCCGCCGTGGACCACAGCAGGTAGAGCGGCAGCCAGTCCATCTGCCCGCCGAGGTAGCCCATCACCGCCTTCGTGACCCAGTCGCTCGGCAGCAGCGGGCTCGTGGGGGCGCGCAGCACGGTGATGAAGTCGAGCAGGTTGCGGAACCCCTCGGGCCGCGCGAGCTGCTCGGGCCGGATGATCCGGAACAGCAGGATCACGCCGGCGGCGGCCGCGAGCGCGATGATCGAGAGCAGGTCGCGCGTGCGGCGCGCCGGGAAGACGTTCACCAGGATCAGCGTGGCGGCCGAGCCGAGGACGGCCGGCAGCACCAGGAAGGGCAGGAACGCGCCCGCGGCCACCAGCGGGAACAGCACCCCGCCCCGGTAGACGACCGCGTAGGCCGTGAAGATGGGCACCGCCATCAGCGCGACCATCCACGACGAGTGCAGCAGCGTCTCGCCGAGCTTGGCCAGGTAGAGCCGCGCCTGGTCCACCGGCGAGGAGACCAGGAGGTCGAGGTCCTTGGCGAGGAAGAACGACGACAGCGCCGTGATGACGTTGGAGAGCAGCAGCACCGACACGAACGACAGCAGCGTGATCGAGAGCAGCTTGCCGGCGAGCAGGGCGCCGATCTCCTGCGCGCCCTTGAAGTAGCGCAGCACGCGGAACAGCACGCCGAACACGGCGACCCAGAACACGAGGCCCACCACGGCCAGCGTGACGACCTTGCCGGTGCCGCCCTGGGCCCGGTCCTGGCGCGCGCGCGTCAGCGCGGTGCGCCACTTGGGCTCGAGCACGTGCACCAGCGTGGGTTGCCTCAGAGCCGGTCCTCCAGCACGGCGGCCAGCTCCTTGGCTTCGGCCCCGCCCGTCAGACGCAGGAACAGGTCCTCGAGCCCGATGTTGCCGGACTTCGTCTGGGCCCGCAGGTCCGCCATGGTCCCGGCCGCGACGATCTTGCCGCCCTGGATGATGGCGATGCGGTCGCACAGGGCCTCGGCGATCTCGAGCGTGTGCGTGCTCATCAGCACGGTGCCGCCGCGCTGCACGAAGCCGCGGAACAGGTCCTTGAGGAGCCGCGCCGCCCGCGGGTCCAGCCCGATCATCGGCTCGTCCACGACGATCACCTCGGGCCGGTGGATCAGCGCCGAGGAGATGATGAGCTTCTGGCGCATGCCGTGCGAGTACGACTCGACCAGCTCGTTCTTCCACGTCGAGAGCTCGAAGATCTCGAGCAGCTCGTCCACCCGCCGCTCCACGAGCTGGCCGTCCTGGCCGTAGAGGCCCGCGACGAACCGCAGGAACTCGGCGCCGGTGAGCTTCTCGTAGACGAACGGCCGGTCGGGGATGAAGCCGAGGCGCGCCTTGGCCGCCAGCGGCCGGGCGATCACGTCGTCGCCGCCGATCAGCACGCGGCCCGCGGTGGGCCGGAGGATGCCGGCGATCATCCGCAGGGTCGTGGTCTTGCCGGCGCCGTTCGGTCCGAGGAAGCCGTACAGCGCGCCCTTCGGCACGTGCAGCGAGACGTGGTCCACGGCGCGGAACGAGCCGTAGTCCTTGGTGAGGTCCTCGATCCTGATCACTTGGGCTGGCTCTGGCTCCCCACGACCGTGACGGTGACGCGCCCGATCAGGCGCAGCAGCTCGACCTGGCGCGCCAGGCCGCCGATGACGAAGCGTAGATGCGAGGCGTCGGCTGGAAACTGGCCAAACGTCGGGTCCACCGCCACCCACTGGCCGAGCCACACCTCGGGCCACGCGTGGTAGTAGAAGCGGCCGCGGAGGTAGACGAGTCCCGCCGCGGTCCGGGCCGGCAGGCCGAGCGCGCGCGCCAGGGCCACGTACAGCACCGTGTGCTCGTTGCAGTCGCCGCGCCGG
This sequence comes from Gemmatimonadales bacterium, assembly GCA_035541085.1. GTDB lineage: Bacteria > Gemmatimonadota > Gemmatimonadetes > Gemmatimonadales > JACORV01 > Fen-1245. Next base: position 2,749 of record DATKNX010000161.1, read on the forward strand.
TCCTCCAGCACCTGCTCGGCGCTCGGTACGCTGATCGTGATCTCCTTCTTCAGGCTCCGGTACACCCACTGCTCGAGGAGCTGCGCCACCGGACCCGCCCGCCGTTCCCGGCCGACGATCTGCCGCGCCTGGGCCTGGATGCGGGGGTCGTCGGACTGCACCAGCGGCTCGGCGCGGAGCCAGGGCGCGAGCGAATCGTCGAGGAAGGGCAGGAAGCTCACGAACCGCCCGGGCGGGGTGCCGGGCAGGCCGCCGATGCCCGCCTCGCGCCGCACGGTCAGCGTGTCGTGCGAGAGGCTCTGGCGCCCGCCCGAGAGGTCGAAGCCGGCCAACGACACGTTGCCGAGCGCCACGCGCAGCGTGCCCAGGTCCTGCGGCGCGAGCGGGGCGGCGGCGGCGATGGCCGTCGTCGCGATGACGTCGCCGCCGCCTCCGCCGCCGGCGGCCACGCGCGTCGCGCTGTCGCGGCGCCAGTTCTGCACCGCCATCTCGAACGGCTCGCGCTGCATCCGGAAGCCGATGGGCGAGACGGCGCTCACCACGCGGCCCTGCCGGTCGATCCACGACTCGGTGCTCACGCCGCCGGCCTCCTGCGCGATCTTCCAGGCCCGCAGCGTGTCGGCGTGCGCGGGCACCCAGCGTCCGGACGCCGTGTCGAGCTTGGCGCTGTCCGGCACGACGAGCGTGCTCTCGGCCAGCACGCGGACCGTCACGTCGCGCTCCTCCTGCATCAGCGGGTCGTACACGCGGACGGCGTACGTCTTGCCCGGCGCGAGCTGGTGCCCGAAGGCGAGCTGGAGCGGCAGCAGGGAGCTCATCACGATGGGCTCGCGTAGGCCGAGGCGCATCGCCTGCGGATGGCCCGTGCCGTCGTCGAGCGTGATGTGGAGGACGGTGTCGCCCTCGACGGCCCCGCGCGCGCGGAACGAGGCGCCCGGCGCGTCGAGCGTGCCGTCGAAGCCCACCAGCCGCAGGCCGCGGGTGAGACGGACGTCGGTGGCGAGCTGCGTGCGCTGCACCTTCCCGAGGGCGTCGATGTCCACGACCATCAGGTCCCGGACCTGGATGCCGGACGGCGTGGTGTCCACGGTGTTCGACGCGTAGCCGACCGGGCCGGCGCCCATCGTGACGGCGTAGAACTCGGCGCCCGGGCCGACGCGCAGCGCGGCCTCCTGCAGCCGGAGGGCGCTGGGCTTGAAGTACTCGCGGCGCACCAGCAGGACGATGCCGGCGGCCCACGCGGCGAGGACGAGGACGGCGAGGAGCTTGCGGCTCAGGGCGCAGCGCCTCCCGCGAGCGCGGCCTCGAAGATCTCGCGCTCGGCGTCGGTGTCCACGACGACGACGACGGTGGACGGGTGCTCCGCGATCCGGCCGTGGGCCCACACGGCGTCGAGGAGCGTGGACGCCGCGTCCTCGAGCGCGAGCTGGCCCGCGCCCGTGCCGAGCGGCGGCAGGGCCAGCGTCGCGATGCGCCACAGCTCGGCCTGGCGGAGCGCACCCTCCGCCGCCCGGCGCACGCCCGCGCGCGTCACCGGCTCCTGGCGCGTCATGATCACGGCGTGGACCACCAGCTCGGCCGCGAGGTCGCCGGCGGGCGTCACGACCGCGGCGCCGACGCCCAGCTCGCGCTCGGCGTGGCAGAACGCCCGAAAACTCGGCCCTGCAGCCAGCTCGAGGCGGCGCAGGGCCGGAGTGATCGTTTCGAGATTGCCGTTGGCGGGCCGGACCACCGCGTCCGCCGCGACGGACGCGAGGTCGCCCACGAGCACGCGGATTAGCGTCGGCCGGCCTCCCGGGCGCGGCGGTACATGAGCGCGGCGTCGTCGGGCCGGGCGAGGCGGTCGTAGATGATGCCGAGCCCGTAGAGCGCGCGGGGATTGCCCGGCTGCAGCTCGGCCGCGCGCTGGTAGCTCGACAGCGCCCCGCCGAGGTCGTCCACGTGGTTGAGGGCCTCGCCCAGGTAGTAGTGGGCGGCGCCGCGATCCGGCTCCAGCTCGACGACGCGGCGCAGGTTCGGGATGGCCTCGCACCACAGGCCCTTCTTCGTCATCGTCACGCCCAGGTTGAACAGCGCCTCGGCGTTGGCGGGCTCGACGCGCAGGACCTTCCTGAGGTCGCGCTCGGCCGCCGCGTACCGGCCCATCGCGCCGAGCAGCGCGCCGCGGTTCACCAGGAGCTGGCCGTTCTCGGGGTCCGTGTCGAGCGCGCGGTCCAGCTCGGCGAGCGCGCCCTGGTGGTTGCCCTCGGCGTCGAGCAGCAACGCGAGATTGTTGCGCGCGCGGACGTGCGAGGCGCGCTCGGCGAGGATCCGCCGGTACAGCCGCTTGGCCTCGTCCGGTCGGCCCTCGGCGGCGGCGCTCCGGGCCTCCTCGTACAGGAGCTCGACCGGGTCCGGGGGCGGCGAAGCGACGGGCTCCGGCTCGAGCGTCGCCACCGCGCCGCCCGGCGCGTCCGCGCCATCGGGCGCAAACCCCGGCGCCTCGACGGCCGGCGCGGCGCTCTCGGCCACGGCGGCCTCGAGCGCGGCCGCGGCGGCGAGGTCGAAGGGTTCCAGCAGCAGCTGTGCGGGATCGTCGAATACCGGGGCTGCGGCATCCGGCAGCGCCTCGTCGGCGAGGGCGAGGGCGGGGCCGCGGATCTCGGTGAAGGGGTCCAATCCGTCCAGCTCGAGCACGGGCGCGACGGCCGGAGGCCGCACGGGCGCCACGGGCACGTACACGGGAGCGAGTGTTTCCATTGTTCGCGCGGGCTCCGCCATATGACCGTTACCGTTGCCGTTCCGCCGCTGGCGTCGCCTCGACCGACCCATCGCCCCTCACTCCTTCCGCTTGCGCTTGCCGGCGCGCGCCCGGCGCGCCGTGCCCCTCGCCCCTGCCGCCCCCGTCTCCGCGCGCAACCAGTCGAGGTAGGGCCGGTAGCCTCCCACGATGGGGAGCGCCACGAGCTCCGGCACCTCGTACGGATGGAGTGCGGGCAGCGCCGCTGCCAGCGCCGCCCAGCGGGCCGTCGTGGTCTTGAGGACGACGACCACCTCATCCTCTTCCGTCACCGCGCCGTGCCACCAGTACGTGGAGCGCGCCCCGGGCAACACCGTGCCGCAGGCCACCAGGCGCCGCTCCACCAGCGTCCGCACCAGACGCTTCGCCGCCTCCGCCGACGGCGCCGTCGTGAGCGCCGCCAGAAACGGAGTGGGTCCATCGTCGCGTTTCATCGTGTCACGGCTTTCGGCGCGGACAGCCAAAATGCGGGTCGGCCCTTCGGCCCGCAAGACCCACGGAGGAAGGAGGTTAGGGTTTGGGGGGTGAAGCGGCTTCGCAGGGGGCGCCGGCCCCCCTTCCGGCGTACGGCGGAATCCGTATCTTGGGGCTCCCGATTCCCGGATACACGTCGCGACGCGCCCGTTCGTCGCCGCGGGCCGAAAAACCGGCGCCGGCGGGCGGCCGCGATGCCTCCGACCTCCCTGGAGCTGTACGATGACCGGTCTTTCGACCCTCGCCGGCACCGGCGCCATCCTCTCCCTGCTGGCGATGCCCGGCCACCGCTCCGGCGGCGACCACGCGCCGCCGCCGCACACGCGCACGTACTACGTCGCCGCCGACACCGTGACCTGGGACTACGCGCCGGGTCCGGAGATCAACCTGATCACGGGCCAGCCGTACGACAGCGTCGCGCGCATCCTCGTCGGCGAGGATTCCGTCAACATCGGGCACCGCTACCTCAAGGCGATCTTCCGCGAGTACACGGACTCGACGTTCACGACGCTCAAGCCGCGCGACGCGGCGTGGGAGCACCTGGGCATTCTCGGCCCGCTGCTCCGCGCCGTCGTGGGCGACACGATCCGCGTGGTGTTCCGGAACAACACGCCCCGTCCGGCCACGATGCACCCGCACGGGGTCTTCTACACGAAGGCCAACGAGGGCTCGCCCTACGCCGACTCGACGTCCGGCGCCGACAAGGCCGACGACGCGGTGCCGCCGGGCGGGACGCACACGTACGTGTGGCCCGTGCCCGAGCGCGCGGGTCCCGGGCCCGGCGACGGCAGCTCGATCATGTGGATGTACCACTCTCACAGCAACGACGAGCGCGACGTGGACGCCGGCCTCGTCGGCCCGATCATCGTGACCGCGCGGAACATGGCGCGCGCCGACGGCACGCCGAAGGACGTGGACCGCGAGTTCGTCGTGGCCTTCGCCGAGTTCGACGAGAGCCAGAGCTGGTACCTCGGCGAGAACATCCGCCGCTACGCGCCGAAGGAGCAGATCGTCAAGAGCCCCTTCGGCGAGGACGCGGGGATCCCGCACCCCGAGGGCAACTTCAAGGAATCGATGAACGGGTACCTGTACGGCCACCTGCCCGGCCTGACGATGCGGGTGGGCGAGCGCGTGCGCTGGTACCTGATGGCGACGACGGGCTTCGAGATCCACTCGCCGCACTGGCACGGCAACACGGTGCTCATCGGCCGGATGCGCACCGACGTGACCGCGTTGCTGCCGATGGGCATGGTGACGGCCGACATGGTCCCCGACGATCCGGGCACCTGGCTGTTCCACTGCCACAACGGGCCGCACCTCATCATGGGGATGCAGGCGCTCTACCACGTGGTGCCGCGGTGACGCGAGAGACCCGCGGAGTGACTGGGCGCCGCGCCGGCGGCACCGCGACGACCTTCCGAATCCTCGCCGCGCTCGTGCTCGGCAGCGCCGCGGCGGCGCGCGCGCAATCGGCTCCCCCGCCGGAGCAGCAGATCGCGCCGCTGCTCGACAGCCAGCTCGTGGCAGCCAACGCGCACGACACCGACCGCTTCCTCGAGACCTTCGTGCACGACTCGACGCTGGTGCAGGTGTTCAACGGCGAGGTCACCGTCGGCTATCCGGCCGTCCG
>DATKNX010000162.1:0-2695 GCA_035541085.1 Gemmatimonadales bacterium
CGGTCCGCCAGGGGCGAACCGTCGATGCAGGTCGAGGCGGAGAGGTGCGGCACCGCCTCCAGCTGCATCTTCCTCAGGTCGAGGTAGGCGTGCTGGATGTCCAGTGCGGCGTTCTCCTGGTTGCGCTTCGCCGTCTGCCACGCGGGCCCGGACGGCGGCTGCCGCGCCTGGACTTCGATGAACTCGTTGATGGCGCCGTAGTAGCGGCCGAGGGTCCGCTTGGCCGTGTTCTTCGCCGTCGCGAGCAGCGGGAACAGGGACGGGTTCTGCGCGACGTGGTCCTCGTAGCCCTCGTCGGGCAGCTCGAACAGCGCGTTCATCCCGGTGCTGTAGGCGAGGAGCTTGACGAGCGAGCTCTTGCCCGCGCCGATGTTCCCCACGCAGGCCACCAGCGTCTGGTGCCTCGCCAGGTAGGTCAGCAGCCGCCGCTCGACGTTGGTGAGCCGGTTGGCGATCTGGTGCCGGGGAATGGCCCCGTCTTCCCGGACCTCGAGCAGCGCGCCGGCGCCGGTCACTGGTCCTGCTTCCGGGCCGCGATCATGCGCCGCACCTTCTCGCGGATCGTGCCCGCCGCCACGTGCACGTACCCCGGGTGCTCGTGCATGTCGGTCTCGGCCGGCAGGATCACCATGTCCGAGTCCGGCGGCACGATGGCGAACTCCTGGTACTTCCGCAGCACCGAGCGCCAGTTCGCCACCAGGCGCTCGTAGGCCTCGTGGATCTGGCCCAGGTACTCCGCGTTGATCGTGCGGGCGTAGGCGTCGCCCGCCTCCGCCCGCGCCAGCCGGCGCCGCTCGAGCAGCTCGGGCTCGGTGCGCAGGTACACGGTGAGATCGGGCAGCCGGATCCGCTCGTTCTGCAGCGTTTGGTAGAGCAGCGTGAAGTAGAGCTTCGCGTGCGCCGCCGGCATCTCGCCCGACTCGATCATCCGCTTCACGAACACCTCGGGGCCGTCGAGGAACGGCCGGTCCTCGAGGATCAGCACCCCGGTCTTCGACTCCCGCGTCATCAGGTGGCGGATCTCCCGCTGCTGCTGCGCCCGCATGAAGAGGAAGGCCGTCTCGGTGGGGAAGATGTTGGCGACGCGGTCCCGGTAGAACAGCGCCAAGCACTGGTCGGTGAGCGACCCCTTCTCCACCCGCTCGCTGAAGGCGTGGGTCTCGGCGGTGCCGAGAACGGCCTCGAACTCGGAGCGGTAGGGATCGGCGGCCAGCGCGTTCATCAGCGTGGTCTTGCCGGAGAACAGGTTCCCCATGATGCCGATGTGAAAGTTGCCGGATGCCATCGCAGCGTTCTCCCCGGGCCCGGGCGGCCCCTCCGGGCCGGCGCCCGCCCGGCACGAACTTACCGCGCGCCGCGCCCGCCCGCACGCTCTTCACCGGCGCAGGCCGCGGGCCGTACATTGTCCGGACCGCGCGCCGGTTCCAACCACCGCCCGTGCGGCGGCGTCTAACCCGCGGCTGCACCATTCCTCCGCGCCCATCCGGAGTCGCGCATGAGAAGCGCCATCGCCCTCGTCCTGCTGCTCGCCTTCGTGCCGGTCGCCGCGCAGTCGCCCGCGCCGCGCGGCTACTACCGCTTCCCGGCCATCCACGGCGACACCGTGGTGTTCACCGCCGAGGGCGACCTGTGGGCCGTGAGCGTCCAGGGCGGCCAGGCCCGCCGCCTCACCGCGAATCCCGGCCCGGAGACGAACGCCGCCCTCTCCCCCGACGGCCGCACGCTCGCCTTCACCGGCACCTACGAGGGTCCGGCCGACGTCTACACGATGCCGCTCGCCGGCGGCCTTCCGATCCGCCGCACGTTCCAGGGCGGCGCCTCGGTCGTGGGCTGGACGCCGGGCGGACAGGTGCTCTACACCACGCACCACTACTCCACGTTGCCCAACACGCAGCTGGTGCGGCTCGACACCGCGACGAACACGCCGACGCCGGTGCCGCTCTCGCAGGCCGCCGACGGCAGCTTCGACTCCTCGGGCACCACGCTCTTCTTCACGCGTCAGGCCTTCCAGGGCAGCCACACCCGCGGCTACAAGGGCGGGACCGCGCAGAACATCTGGCGCTACACCGCGGGCGACGCGGAGGCGCGGCCGCTCACGGCCGACTACCCCGGCACCTCGAAGGACCCGATGGTCTGGGCCGGGCGGATCTACTTCATCAGCGACCGCGACGGGACCATGAACCTGTGGTCCATGACGCCCGACGGCGGCGACCTCCGCCAGCTCACGCACCACGCCGAGTGGGACGTCCGCGGCGCCTCGCTCGACGGCGGCCGCATCGCCTACCAGCTCGGCGCCGACCTGTGGCTGTACACGATCGCCACCGGCGACGACCACCCGATCCCGATCACCCTCGCGTCCGATCTCGACCAGACCCGCGAGCGCTGGATCACCAAACCGATGGAGTGGCTCACCGCCGCGCACCTCTCGCCCGACGGCGACCGCGTGGTACTCACCGCGCGCGGCCAGGTGTTCGTCGCGCCGGCCGGCCCGGGCCGCCTGGTGGAGGCGTCGCGTCGTCCCGGCGTGCGCTACCGCTCCGCGCGCTTCGCGCCCGACGGCCGCTCGCTCTTCGTGCTGTCCGACCAGACCGGCGAGACCGAGTGGTGGCGGCTCGATCCCGACGGCATCGGCGGGCCCGCGCAGCTCACGCGCGGCGACACGGTCATCCGCTTCGACGGGATCGCGTCCCCGGAC
>DATKNX010000163.1:0-13333 GCA_035541085.1 Gemmatimonadales bacterium
GCGGCGAAGCTCCCGAACTCCTCGCGGACCCGGAGAAACGCCGCCGCGTTCCCGATCGCGGAACGGATCTTCTGGCGGTTGCGGACGATGCCCGCGTCCTTCAGCAGCGACGCCACCTTCCGCGCGTCGTAGCGGGCGACCTTCTCCGGGTCGAAGCCGTCGAAGGCGCGGCGGTAGTTCTCGCGCTTGTTGAGGATCGTGCTCCAGGAGAGGCCCGCCTGCATGCCCTCCAGCACCAGGAACTCGAACAGCTTGCGGTCGTCGTGGAGCGGCACGCCCCACTCGCGGTCGTGGTACTCCCGCATCAGGTCCGAGCTGGGCCACGCACAGCGTTCGGGGCTTTCGGGCATTGCGCGAACCTAGCCGCGCGCGGGCGAGTGCGAAAGCCGCCGTCGGGGGATTACCTTTCCGCCCCATGATCGAACGCGTGCTCCAGCTGGCGAAGCGCTCCGGCCGCTTCGAGGGCTTCGACGCGCTGCTCCGGGACGAGCGGCAGCTCGGGCTCAAGTTCGAGGCCGGCCGCCTCAAGGAGACCGCGCTCCACCAGGAGGCCGGGATCAGCTTCCGCGGCGTGTGCCGCGGCCGGGTGGGCATCGCCGGCACCACCGACCTCGCGCGAGAGGAGGCGCTCGCCGACCTGCTCGAGCGCGCCGTCGCCTCGGCCGAGCAGGGCGAGGCGTGCGCGCTGGCGTTCCCGGGCCCCGCGCGCCTGCCGGCGGTGTCGGTCTTCGACGACCACGCGGCGGCGCTCGACGTCGAGCACCTCGCCGAGCTCGGCCGGCGCGTCGTCGAGCGGCTGAAGCGGCCCGGCTGGCAGGTCAGCGCCTCGGTGGACCGCTGGGTCGAGTCCACGAGCTTCGCCAACGCCGCGGGCCAGACCTTCACGAGCCGCGCGACGGCGGTCAGCGTCGCCGCCGAGGTCACGCGCGTGCGCGGCGACGACGTGCTGATGGCCTACGACGACGTGACCGGCAGCGGCGTGCCGAGCGAGGCGGAGCTGGACGGCGTGGCGGCGAGCGTCGCGCGCCGCATCGAGGCGGGCGAGCGCGTGGTCGAGCCGCCCGAGGGCAAGCTGCCCGTGCTGTTCACGCCCCACGGCTCGGCCGCGGTGCTCCTGCCGCTGCAGCAGGCCCTCTCGGGCAAGACGGTGCTCCAGGGCATCTCGCCGCTGGGCGGCAAGGTGGGCGAACAGCTGTTCGATCCGGCCTTCGACCTCGTGGACGACCCGCTGCTCTCGAGCCGCGTGGGCAGCCGGCCGGCCGACGACGAGGGCGTGCCGTCGGCGCGCCTGCCGCTGATCGAGCGCGGCGTGCTGCGCGCCTTCGCCTACGACCTCGAGACGGCGGCGCGCGCCGGCACCGCGTCCACCGGGCACGGGCGCCGCACCACGTTCGGCAAGCCGGGCATCAGCTTCTCCAACCTCGCGATCAAGCCGGGCGCGCTGGGCACCGACGCGCTGCTCGCGGAGATGCGGCACGGCCTCGTGGTGGAGGACCTGATCGGTGTGGGGCAGGGCAACACGATCAGCGGCGCGTTCAGCCACCCGGTGGCGCTCGCCTACCGCGTGGACGGCGGGGAGATCACGGGGCGGGTCAAGGACGCCGCGATCGCGGGCAACGCCTACGAGCTCCTCAAGCGCATCCGGGCGATCGGGAGCGCGGCCAAGTGGCTCGGCGGCAGCCGCCTCGTGCCGTACCTGCTCCTGGACGCCGTCAACGTCGCGAGGCGCTAGCCGGCGTCAGAAACCCGCTCCCCCAACCGTTCGTTGTGCAGGCGAAGGTCTCGGGAGGGCGCGGTCGGCAAGTCCATCGAAACCACCGGATTCGTCGTGGCGGCGCTGCTCGCGCTCGCCCGCCCGGTCGCGGCCCAGCCGTCGGCGGAGCCCGCGGTGCCGCCCCCCACGGGCTCCGTGTCCGGTACCGTGCTGTCGGCGGAGACCGGCCAGCCGCTGGTCGGCGCCGTCGCGGTGCTCGAGGTGGCCGGCCGGGACGGCGCGGCGCTCCTCGCGCGTGCCGACGGTCCCTTCTTCGCGCGCGCCCTCACCGCCGTCACGGACGACTCGGGCGGCTATCGCTTCTCCGGCTTGCCGGCCGGGACCTACCGGCTGCTCGTCCGGCAGCTGGGCTATCGCCCCGCCGTCGTGACGGTCGAGCTGGCCCGCGACACGCCGTTCCGCGTGTCGGTGGGCCTGGTGATGAACCCCATCCGCCTCGAGGCGATCGAGGCGCGGGCGCCCACGGCCGATCCGTACGGTCTCGGGCGTGATGCGCGGACGGAGCAGCAGCGCGGCTCGCTCGACGCGGAGCAGTGGCGCCACGACCGCTTCGTCGAGGGCGACGCGGCGGTGCTGACCCACGCCAACGTGGTCGGGGCGGTCACGCTCGGCGAGACGGACCTGTTCCGGGCGATGCAGCGGCTCCCCGGCGTCTCGGCGCGCGACGACTACATGGCGGGCCTGTGGACCCGCGGCGCGCCCTGGAGCCAGACGCGGGTCTACTTCGACGGGCTCCCGCTGTTCAACCCGGTGCACGCCGTGGGGCTGTTCGCGGGCGTGAACCCCGACGCGGTGGGCGTGGCGGCGTTCCTGCCCGGCGCGCGGCCGGCGTCGGTCGGCGAGGGGGCCGCGGGCGTGGTGGAGATCGAGTCCCGGGCGGCCGCGCCGGGAGCCCGGGGACTCGGCGAGCTGTCGCTCGTGAGCGCGCGCGGCGCCGCGGACTGGGGTGCCGCGAACGGGCGGGCGGGGCTCACGGTCGCGGTGCGGCGCTCGTGGGCCGACCTGGCGACGCGGCTGGCACAGGCGTTCGGCGCCGACACCGGAACGTTCATTCCCTATCACTTCACGGACCTGACGGCGCGGCTCAACGCGGACCTCGGCGGGGGCGCGGCGCTCGAGGCCAGCGGGCTGATGGAGGAAGACCAGGTGCACGGGCAGGTGCGCCAGCTGCTGCGGGCGACCGGCGGCACGTGGGGGAACCAGCTCGGCCGGGTGTCGCTCCTGGCCCCGCTCGCGGCCTGGCGGGCGCGCTACACGGTGGGCGCGAGCCGGTTCGACGGCACCATCGGCCCGATCGCGGGCGTCCCCGCGTCCCCGGCGGGCGAGGTGCCCGTCCACGGCCCGACCCGCAACGGCGTGACCGTGCTCACGGGGGCCGTGGACCTGGCGCCGCCGGCGTCGGGCGGCGGCGACTGGTCGCTCGGCCTGGAGACTTCGGCGATCTCGCAGCGCTACGTGGGCCAGTGGCCGCGGCCCTACCCGGTCGTGGTGCTGCCGGACACGCTGCTGCTCCGGCGGAGCCTCGCGGTGCTCGCCGGGTGGGCGCAGCGGCGCCAGAAGGTCGGCGGGGCCGTGACGGTGGAGGCGGGCCTGCGCGCGGAGGCGCACGCGCCCGTGCTCAACGCGGGCCCGGTGAGCGTGGCCCCGAGGATCGCGCTGCGCGTGGAGCCGGCCCGGCTGCCGCTGACGTTCACGGCCGCGGCGCAGCGCTCCTGGCAGTACACGCAGGCGCTCGCGCCGGCGGGACCGAGCGTCGGACCCGACCTGTACCTGACCGACGTGTGGCTGCTGGCGGCGGACACCGTGCCGGCCCTGCGGGCGGACGTCGCCACGGCGGGCGTCGAGGCGCGCGTGGGCGGGGCGTGGGTCGCGGCGCTCAACGGCTACGTGCGGCACACCACCGGGATGGCCGTGCCCGAGCCGGGGCCCGGGCCCCTCACGGCGAGCCGGCCCATCCTGGTGAGCGCGGTGAACGACGCGTCCGGCCTCGAGCTGTCGGTGCGGCGGCTGGCCGGCCGCTGGACCGTGTCCGGATCGTACTCCCTCGGTCGCTCCGACCTCGCGGCCCGCTCGGCGATGTTCCCGGTCTGGTACCGCTATCCGTCGCCGGCGGACCGGCGGCACGTGGTGAACCTCACCGCGATGCTGCGCATCTCGCCCGCGCTGCGGCTCGGCGCGGCCGCCACGTGGGCGAGCGGGGCGCCGTTCTCCCGCTTCCTGCTCGGCCAGTGCCCCACGTGCGCGACGTCCGACTCGGCGGCCGTCTACATCGAGTCGCCGAACGCCGTGCGCGGGCCGGCCTACGCGTCGCTCGACCTGCTGGTGGACTGGTCGCGGACGGTGGGGAAGGTGACCGTCGGCGCGTTCGCCCAGGTCCGGAACGTCCTGGGCCGCGCGAACGCGGTGACGTACACCGGGAGCGTCGCGCCGTGCGCGCCGCGGCCGCCGACCCTGGTGGACGCGGGCGGCGGGGTCTGCGACCGGTTCGACCGGGGCGTGCCGCTGCTGCCGCTCGCCGGCCTCAGCGTGGCGTTCTGAGGCGATGCAGCTCGAGGAGCTGTTCGCCCGCCACCACGTGGAGCTGTACCGCTACGTGGCGCGCTTCACCGGCGACGCGGATCTGGCGCAGGACGTGGTGCAGGACACGTTCGTGAAGCTCGCCGCGCGGCCGCCGGCCGACGAGGGGCGGCTCAGGGGCTGGCTGTTCCGGGTGGCGACGACGATCGCCCTCGACGCGCTGCGCTCCTCGCGCCGCCGGCTGGCGCTGGTGCGCGAGCGGCCGGGGCGGCAGCCGGTCGGCGACGCGCCGCCGGACCCGGCGACGGCGCTGGAGCGCGAGGAGACGCGGCGGCGGGTGCGCGAGGCGCTCGCGAAGCTCAGCGAGAAGGAGCGGGCGGTCCTGCTGATGCGCGAGGAGGGGTTCGCCCACCGCGAGATCGCCGCCGCCGTGGGGACGACGACGCCCTCGGTCGGGACGATGATCGCCCGCGCCCTGGAGAAGCTGGCGCGGCACCTGGACCTGGACGAGGAGGACGCGCGGTGAGCCAAGACGAACCGGAGCTGACGGACCGGCGGGCGGCGCGCCTGGGCGCGCTGCTCAGGGCCGCCGACCCGCCCGTGCCCGCGATGGCCTTCCCGGAGGCCCGGATCGCCCGCGCGGCGCGCCGCCGGGCGGTGGCGCGGTGGCGGGCGGCCGCGGCGGTCGCCCTCGTGGCGGCGTGCGCGCTGGGCGTGCGGCCCGTGCGGGCGTGGATCGTCGAAGCCGCGCGCACGCTGTGGAGCGCCGCGGCGGGCGGGCGGCGGGCCGCGCCGCGGCCGCCCGCGGCCGCGGGGACGGCGGGGCGGGTGACCTTCACGCCCACGGCGGGGTCGTTCGTGGTGCGCGTGGCGCGGCCGCAGGACGCGGGCACCCTCACCGTGGAGACCACCGCCGGCGCGTCCGCCAGCGCGGAGGTGAGCGGCGGCACCGCGGAGCTGGTCGTGCTGCCCGACGGCCTGGCGATCGTCAACGACTCCGGCACGACCGGGAGCTACGTCGTGCGGGTGCCCGCCGCGATGGGCCGCATCGCCGTGGCGGTCGGCACGGCGCGGCCCCGGGTGCTGGAGCCCGCCGGGCCCGGCGGCACCTGGGTGCTCGACTTGCGGGGCGCGCGGTGACAGAATCCGGTCGTCTCGACCGTTTCAAGAACGGGACCACGTCACGAAACGGAGAGAGCACATGAAGCGACTGCTGATGGCCGCCGCGGCCCTCGCGGCGATCGGGTGCAGCGACAGCGCCACTACCGGCGGCGCCGGCCGCACCCGCGTCTACCTCACCGACGCACCGTTCCCGTACGGCTCCATCTCGGCGGTGAACGTGTACGTCGCGCGCATCGAGGCGTCCGCCTCGACCGACACGATGGGCACGAACCCGCAGGCCTGGGTGACCATCGCGACGCCCGAGCGGACGTTCAACCTGCTCGCGTTCGAGGGCGGCAACGCCGCGCTGCTCGGCGAGTCCGACCTGCCCGCGGACCGCTACGCGGCGGTGAAGGTCGTCATCAATACCGCGCGCTCGAGCGTGGTCGGGGCCGACGGCTCGACGCCGAACGTGCACTGGCCGATCTCCGGCGACCTCGCGCTGTACGCGCTGGTGGCGCAGCCCCTGAGCGTCACGAGCGCCGGCGCGCAGATCGTCCTGGACTTCGACGTCGGGCGGACGTTCATCGACGACGGAGCCGGCGGCTTCTACTTCGTCCCGTGGATCCGCGCGGTCAATGAGGCCACCACCGGCTCCATCGGGGGGACGGCGACGGCGACGTCCATCGAGGGCGCCGCGGCGCCCGCGGTGAACGCGGCGATCGAGGTGTGGCCCGTGCCGGCCGGCGCGCCGCAGAACTACGTGCCCACCGCGCTGCCGCTGGGCACGGCGCACGCCGACGCGGCCGGGCGGTACGTCGTCGGGTTCCTGCCCGAGGGCGACTACACGGTCGTCGCCGAGGCGCCGGGGGCGCCGGCCCTCCGCGCCCAGGTGTGGGGCGTCCACGTCACGGCGGGCGGCACGGCCACGGTGAACCTGGTGCTGGCCTACGACTCGACCGGCACGGGCGGCGGCGGAGGCGGCGGAGGCGGCGGAGGCGGCGGCTGCGACAGCACGCTCGCCGACAGCACCTGCGGCGGCGTGCCCACCGGACCGGTGGCGAGCGTCACCATCTCGCCGCTGGCGCAGACCATCTCGGTCGGCGACAGCGCCGGCGCCATCGCGATGACGTACAACGCGCAGAATCAGTTGCTCACGGGCCGCGCGGTCACGTGGACGGTGAGCGATTCGTCGGTCGTCTCGGTGACCCAGGCGGCCTACAGCTGGATCCTGCTGCGCGGAGCCAGGAGCGGCTCGGTGACGCTCACCGCGACGAGCGAGGGGGTCAGCGGAACCTCCACCGTGACGGTCCGCTAGCCCCGCGACCGCCGAAGGGCCGAACGGCACGCGGGGGCAGCCACCGGCTGCCCCCGCGTCGTTCGGCTCCCCCGCCCGCACGGGGCGGCGCCACTAGCTCGCTCAGGTGAAGCGCCCGCTCCCGCATCCGGGATTGCCGCACGAGGCGCCGCTCGAGCCGCCGCGCCCGCCGGTCAGCACGCTCACCGCCGTGAGCGCCCGCGCCACGCGCGTCGAGCCGCACGCCTCGCACGCCGGCCTCGCGCCCCCGGCGTAAGCGGCCATCGACATCCGCACCTCGAAGCGCGCTCCGCAGTCCTCGCAGACGTAGTCGTATGCCGGCATTCTCTCCTCGGGCTCCCGGGTGATTATAGCGACATAGTTATATCACTATTATCGGTGGCTCGTCAAGAGGGGTCCGGAGTCAGGGGCCCGCGGTTCGGGAAGGCGAGGCGGCGGGTTCCTCGGAGCGCCTAGGCCCGGCGCCTCCGCTCCGCCTCCGCCATCCAGCCGCGGCGGAGATCGGCCTCGGGCACGCTCGAGAGATAGGGCTTGATGTCGAGGATGGGCGTGCCGTCGAGCATGTCCACGCCGCGCACGCTGAGGCGGCGGCCGTCGCGCCCGAGCAGGCGCACGACGGTGAGGCCGATCGCGTTGGGCCGCGCGGGGGAGCGGGTGGAGAACACGCCGTGCGGGCGGTCGTCGGTGGGCGGAGTGGAGACCAGGCTCGGCGGATCGGCGCGGTCGAAGACCCACAGCACGTACAGGTGGCTGAAGCCCTCGATGTCGGCGAGGCCGGCCTCGAAGGCGGGCGCGATCTCGAGGATGCCCTCGGCCTCGTGCTTCGCGCCCGGGCCCCGCGGGACCTGCGCCGTGTCGGTGTACGGCGAGCGGACGGTGCCGATGGGCCGCATCGTGAACGTGGCGGACCCGCCCGGCGAAACGCCGGCGTCGCTCATCGCGCCTCCTCAGTCGAGGTGGTCGTAGGCCACCAGGGTCAGGAACTCCGCGAACTCGCTGCCGGTCATCATCTCGTCGAACAGCCGCGCGGCGAGGTCGAACCGGCCGCCGTCGAAGCGCGCGGGCCCCACCAGGCCGCGGATCTTCTCCAGCTCCTCGGCGATGGTCGCGCGCACCAGCTCCGGCCCGACGCGGCGGCCGTCGGCGAGCCTGGCGCCGTGCCGCACCCACTGCCAGACCTGGGTCCGCGAGATCTCGGCGGTGGCCGCGTCCTCCATCAGGTGGTAGATGGGCACGCAGCCGGTGCCGCGGAGCCACGCCTCGAGGTACTGGATGCCGACGTCCACGTTGACGCGCAGCCCGCGCTCGGTGATCTCGCCGGTCGGCACGGCCAGCAGCTCGGCCGCGGCGGGCGCGCCGCCGTCCAGGCGCCGCGCGATCTGGTTCGCGGCGGGCATCCCCGCGTCGAAGGCCTCGAGCGCCACCGGCACGAGGCCCGGGTGCGCGACCCAGGTGCCGTCGTGGCCGGCCCTCACCTCGCGCAGCTTGTCCTGCCGCACCTTCTCGAGCGCGGCGGCGTTGGCCGCCGGATCGTCGCGGATCGGCACCTGGGCGGCCATCCCGCCCATCGCGTGGATGCCGCGGCGGTGGCAGGAGCGGATGACCTGCCGCACGTAGGCGCTGAGGAACGGCCGGTCCATCCCGACCGACGCGCGGTCGGGCAGCACGAAGTCGGGCCGGTGCCGGAATTTCTTGATGAAGCTGAAGATGTAGTCCCAGCGGCCGCAGTTGAGGCCCGCCGAGTGGTCCCGCAGCTCCCACAGGATCTCGTCGGTCTCGAACGCGGCGAGGATCGTCTCGATCAGCACCGTGGCGCGGATGGTGCCGCGCGGGATGCCGAGCGCGTCCTGCGCGGCGACGAACGCGTCGTTCCACAGGCGCGCCTCCGTGTGGCTCTCCAGCTTCGGGAGGTAGAAGTACGGCCCGCTGCCCCGCTCGATCAGCGCCGCCGCGTTGTGGTAGAAGAAGAGCCCGAAGTCGAACAGCGAGGCCGAGACGGGTCGCCCGTCCACGACGAGGTGCTTCTCGACGAGGTGCCAGCCGCGCGGGCGCACCACCAGCGTGGCCGTGTGGCCGGCGAGGCCGTAGTGCCGGCCCTCGGGGCTCGTGAACGCGATGGTGCGGCGCACCGCGTCCCGCACGTTGACCTGCCCGTCGAGCGTGCCCGCCCAGGTGGGCGAGTGCGCGTCCTCGAAGTCGGCCATGTAGACGCGCGCCCCCGAGTTGAGGGCGTTGATCACCATCTTCCGGTCCACCGGCCCCGTGATCTCGACCCGGCGGTCGGCGAGGTCGGGCGGAATGGGCGCCACGGTCCACTCGCGCTCGCGCACCCGCCGCGTCTCGGCGAGGAAGTCGGGCATCGCGCCGCCGGCGATCGCCTCCTGCCGCGCGCGCCGCGCCGCCAGCAGCTCGGTGCGCCGCGGCTCGAACGTGCGGGCGAGCGCGGCGACGAAACGCAGCGCGCCGTCGCTCAGGATCTCCGCCTGGGCGCCGGCGACGGGACCGCGGATCTCGATGCCGGGATCGCCGGCGACCGGCGAGCCGGGTGCTTCAGGGCGTGCCGGGGACATCCGTCACTCCGATCGGGACGCGGCGCGGTCCGCGGCGGCGGCCCGGTCCTTGGCCGCGACGATGAAGGGCGCGGGCTTGCGGCCGGCCGCCGAGCTCTCGATCAGGACGGCGAGGCGCCGCGCGCGCGTCGCCTCGCGCCTCGCGCTCATCACCCACCAGATCGCGGTGCGGCGGAAGCCGGGCGCCTGCGCCTCGAACCACGCCCACGCGCGGGCGTTCGCCCTGAACGCCCCGGCCGAGCCGGGATCGAGCTTCCGCGGGCGGTTCTCGAACGAGTAGCGCTTCGCCTTGGCCGTGTCGCGCCCGAGGAACGCCGCGAGGCCGGCCGGCTGCATCAGACCGGCGGCGCGGAGCCGGGCGACGTGCCGCAGGTTCACGGCGCTCCAGATGCTGCCCTTCTTGCGCGGCGTGAAGCGGATGGTGTAGCTCGTCGCGTCGAGGCTCCGGCGCACGCCGTCGATCCAGCCGTAGCACAGCGCGGCGTCGAGCGCCTCCGGGTACGTCATCGAGGGCTTGCCCGAGCCGATCTTGCGGAAGCCGACGAGCAGGACGGTCTCGGCGGCGTGGTGGTCGTGGAGCCAGCGGCGGAACGAGGAAGCGCGGGGGAAGAACCTGGGTTTCACCTGCGGAATCTCCACTGCGGCCGGGTGTCGGGTGTCTGGGTGTAGGGTGTGGGGGATCCCGCCCCCGTGCACCCTACACCCTCAACCCTACACCCCACACCCGGTCTTTTACATCCCTCCGCGGCGCTGCGCCGTCGGCGGCGTCATGCCGTTCAGGCGCAGGTAGTTCGACAGCTGGCTGTAGTGGTCCTCCCAGTCGCCGACCGTGATCAGCAGCATGTTGGCCCGCGTCGTCTTGCGGGGGCCGAAGGACTCGATGGAATCGGCGAGCTGCGCGTCGGTGAGGTTGGACGCCGACGTCTTGCAGAAGTCGAAGCTCGCCCGGAGCGCCGTCAGCAGCGTCTCCCTCGAGGACATGGTGTCCACCTTGGCGCGCTGGGGCTCCGCCACGCCCGTCACGTGCGAGCAGAGCCAGTAGTTGCCTTCCTCGACGAGGTGGACCGCGACCTGGGCAACCGACATCTGGGAGGCCGTCGGGCGGTAGCCGAACTTGTCGGCCGGGAACATCTCCACCGCCGCCGGGATGATGCGTGCCGCGCGGTCAACCTGGGAGCGGTACGCGTCGGACACCGGGTTCTGCGCCGCGG
The DNA here is from genome assembly GCA_035541085.1 of Gemmatimonadales bacterium. Classification (GTDB taxonomy): domain Bacteria; phylum Gemmatimonadota; class Gemmatimonadetes; order Gemmatimonadales; family JACORV01; genus Fen-1245. Next base: position 10,492 of record DATKNX010000163.1, read on the forward strand.
CGAGCGCCGGGACCGCACACAGGGCGGCCGCCAACGCGTAAGCGTGGGCTCTCATTGCTGCTGACTCCGGGGTTTGGGGAGGGCGAAGTCTGACCAGGGGGCGGTCCCGTGTCCAGTCCCGGGCGGAACGCTCGCGGCGCGGTGCGCCGGGGCGGCGGCCGGTCGCCGCGGGGATGCCGGGTCGGTGATGCGGGAGTGTCGAACGGGTGGCGGGGTCCTGTGGCGAGAACGGCGCGCGGGAATGCCCCGCGCGCCGCTCCCGCGCGTCAGGCCGGCCAGTGCAGCTGGCGGATGAGGCCCTCGACCCCGCTCAAATACAGGATCTCGCAGGGACGCTGGCCCAGCACCCACTCGTCGTAGCCGGTGTCCACGACGGTGTGGAAGAAGTCCCCCGGATTGAGGTCCAGCTCGTTGCCTTCCTGCAGCTGGACCCGGGCCTGGCCCGACAGGACCACGCCCACCGTTTCGGTGGGACCCCACCGCACGGCCGCCGCCGAGGCGGCGCAGCGCGACCACCGCCAGCCCGGCGTGTAGCTCCCCTTCGCGATGGTCTTGCCTCCCACCGTGATCACTTCGAGCCTCCCGCTGTCGAACACGAGCAGCTGCTCGGGCCGACTGAAGCGTTTGATGCTCGCCGTGAGTTCTGCCGTTGCTGCACCGGACGCGCTGCCATTCTGACGACGCAGGTCCATGCACCCTCCGTCCGCGGAAGAGAATAGATGTTAGTGGCCATACTCTATTGATACACCACAGCGGTGCCCCGGGAGCCGGGCGGCACTTTGTGCCAACGCGAACGAGCGCCCGGCCGCCGCGCGCCGCTCACGGCGCGTCCGCCAGGCCGAGCTTCCGGCGCACGAGGGGCCGGACGAACGCGGCGGGCGGGTTGTGGGCGGTGGCGAGGTCGTACGCCTCGCGGTACGAGGAATCGGCCTCCGCCTTCCGGCCGAGCCGCTCGAGCGTCATGGCGAGCAGGCAGCGCAGGAACGGGTCGCGCTGGTTGCCGCGCAGGTCCACGGCCCGGCGGAGCTCGGTCTCGGCCGTGGCCGGGTCGCCGCCGTAGAGCGCGACGTAGCCCACGAGATAGGGGAAGAACCGCTCCTGGCCCGCCGCCATCGCGGAGTCGCCGTCGAGGATGCGGCGCGCGGCCGCGACCTGGCGCCGGGCCTCGGCCGTATCGCCGCGCCGGGCGGCGAGCCGCGCGAGCGCGTGGGCGAGGCGGAACTCCCACAGGCTCCGCGGGTGCGTCGGCGGCGCCGGCTCCTTCGTCCCCAGCTCGTAGCCGCGGCGGTACCAGCGCTCGGATGCGGTGAGGTCGCCCGCGTCGATGCAGACCCGCGCGGCCTCGTCGGCGATCTCGCCTTCCTGGTAGAACGCGTTCTGCGGCTCGGCCGCCTCGCGCGTCCGCCAGTAGCCGATGACCATCTCCTCGTAGCGGCCCGCGCCGGCGCAGTCGCCGCCGAAGGCGTACGACATCGCGATCGCGCGGTCGGCGGCGGCGCGCGCGGCCGGATCGGCGGCCGAGTCGGCGAGGCGCTGGAAGATCGCGCGCGCCTCGCCGGTGCGGCCCGCGAGATCGAGGCGCACCGCGCGCTGCATCTCGGGCGACGGGCCGCCCGACGGCTGCGCGCGCGCCGCGCCGGGAGCGGCGGCAAGGGCGAGCAGGGCGAGCGCGAGGCGGGGTCGTACGGTCACGTGGTCTCCGGTCCCTGGCGTCGATGCAAACGCATAGTCTCGTGCCGCCATCGCGCGTCGGTGGCGAGAAGGCTGGGCGTTATGAGGTGATGCGCGATATGTACCGGGTCGCGAGGCACGGGCGCAAGACGGCCGCGCAGCGCGAGGGCTGCGGCCCAGCCCGCGCGCGTCAGGTCGGGTGCGTCGTCCAGGTCAGCGACAGGTGGGGGACGAGGTCCACCTGCGTGCCGCGCTGGTAGCTGCCTAACGGGTCCCGCACGTCGAGGGAGTAGACCAGCGCCGTGACGCCGAGGGTCGCGTTCAGCCGGCGAGCGAGCGGCAGGTCCAGCACCAGGCCGCCCACGGCGGCGAGCGGAGTCGGCGCGTTGAACGACGCGTAGGCATCCCCGCCGTGCCGGACGAGACCGAAGCCGGCGCTCACGGTGAGCGGACCGCGAGCCGCGGGTCGGAACAGGACCTGCGCGGTGCCGGCGGCGATGGTCGCGTGATTGGGGGCACTCGCCGCCCCGCAGATGGAAGGCACCTGCCCGCATGGCGGGACCAACCCTCCGCCGAAGCGGCTCCGCGCCACCACGCCGAGGAATTCGATCCCGGTCCGGGGTCCGAGCCACAGGCGCCCCTCGATGCCCCAGGCGAGCGCCCCGAGGTCGCCCGGCGCCGTCGGCAGGCTGGGCGAGAACTGGTCGGCGGGCCTGAGGCTGCCCGCGGGGATGTAACCGCCGAACACCGGCCCGACTTCGAGACGCACCTGCGCCGCGGCGTCCGCGGGGACGGCGACGGCGGCGATGACGAGCAGGGCGAGATGCTGCCAGCCGAGCCGAAGCATCGAACACCTCCTGGACCGGGCGGCCAATGCTCGGGAGGCCGCCCTCACCCGTGCAGACCCTCGCCGCGGCCGCTCGGTCACCGAGGCTCGCCGCTCTCGCGCTACGGCACCGCCAGCAGGCCGACGCTGCCGCCGAATTCGTCCGCGACCGCCGCGATGCCCTCGGGCACGCCCCACGATCCGCCGTCGAGCCGCACGTTGAACCGGTAAAGGCCGGTCCCCACGTCGAGCGCGTAGCGGTAGCGGCCGCCTCCGTCGGGCTCGAGCGCCACCGGCTGCCAGCCGGTGAAATCGCCCATCACCTCGACGCGCGTGGCGCCCACG
>DATKNX010000164.1:0-25109 GCA_035541085.1 Gemmatimonadales bacterium
CGCTCGGCCGCTATCAACTTCTCTTTGATGCCGCCGACCGGCAAGACGTGGCCGCGCAACGTCAGCTCGCCGGTGGCCGCGACGTCGGGCCGCACCGGCCGGCCGGAGAACAGCGACGCCAGCGCCGTGGCGATGGCGACGCCCGCCGAGGGGCCGTCCTTGGGGACCGCGCCGGCGGGCACGTGCAGGTGGACGTCCACCGCCTGGAACGCCGCCGGCTCGATGCCGAGGCCGGGCGCCTTCGCGCGCACCAGGCTCCAGGCCGCCTCGGCCGACTCCTTCATCACGTCGCCGAGCTGGCCGGTGATCGTGATGGCGCCCTTCCCCGGCATCTTGAGCGCCTCGATGAAGAGGATGTCGCCGCCGGTGGGCGTCCACGCGAGACCGGTCATCACGCCCACCTCGGGTTCGCGCCCCGCCACCTCGGGCAGCACCTTGGGCGGACCGAGCCGCTGCCGGACCGTGCGCGTCGTGACGCGCGCGGCGGCCCGCTTCCCGCCCACGACGTCCACGACGATCTGGCGCAGCACGTGCTGGATCTCGCGCTCGAGCTGGCGCACGCCCGCCTCGCGCGTGTACTCCGCGACGATGCACTGCAGCGCGCCCCGCGTGACCGTCACCTCGCGGCCCGCCAGGCCCGTCTCCGCGAGCTGCCGCGGCACCAGGTAGCGGCGCGCGATCTCCAGCTTCTCCCGCGGCGTGTAGCCCGGCAGCTCCAGCACCTCCATCCGGTCGATCAGCGGCGGCGGCACCGTGGCCAGCGTGTTCGCCGTGGCGATGAACATCACGTCGCGCAGGCTGAAGGGCACTTCGACGTAGTGGTCCACGAACGAGTGGTTCTGCGCGGGGTCGAGGACCTCGAGCAGCGCGGACGTCGGGTCGCCGCGGAAGTCGGCGCCGAGCTTGTCCACCTCGTCGAGCATGAACACCGGGTTGCGCGAGCCGGCGCGCTGCAGCAGCTGGAGGATGCGCCCCGGCAGCGCGCCCACGTAGGTGCGCCGGTGCCCGCGGATCTCCGCCTCGTCGCGCATCCCGCCGAGCGCCATGCGCGCGAACTTCCGCCCGAGCGCCTCGGCGATGGACTGCCCCACGCTGGTCTTGCCCGTCCCGGGCGGCCCGACGAAGCAGAGGATGCTGCCGTGCGCCTCGGGATTCAGGAACCGCACCGCCAGGTACTCGATGATGCGGTCCTTCACCTTCTCGAGGTCGAAGTGGTCGCGGTCGAGGACCTCGCGCGCGTGCGCGATGTCGAGCCGGTCCTCGGTCAGCACGCTCCAGGGCAGCCCGGCGAGCACCTCGACGTACGTGCGGCCGACCTGGTACTCGGCGGACTGCGGCGACATCCGCGCCAGCCGCTCGATCTCGCGGCGGCCGGCGGCCAGCGCCTCCTCGGACGGCTTCGCGGCCTCGAGCTTCTTCAGGAGCTCGCCCGCCTCGCCCTCGGGCCCGGCCTCGCCGAGCTCCTCCTGGATCGCCTTGAGCTGCTCGCGCAGCACGTACTCGCGCTGGTGCTCGTCGAGGCGCGTCTTGACCTTCTCGGAGATCTGGGTGCCCACCTCGAGCACCTGCAGCTCCTGGGAGATGAGCGTGCCGAGGCGTTCGAGCCGCGCCGTCACGTCGCCCGTGGCCAGCAGCTCGGCCTTGGCCTCCACGGCGATGTCGAGGTTGGCGGCGACGAAGTCGGCCAGCTTGCCGGGGTCGCTGATGCCGGCGAGCATCTCCTGCAGCTCGACCGAGAGGCTGGTCATCTCGATCACGCGGCCCATCTGGGCCGCGACCGAGCGCTTCAGCGCCTCGGTCTTGAGGACGTCGGTGACCTCGCTCGGGACGACCGCGTAGCCCGCGGTGAGTCCCTCGTCGCCGCCGCGCACGTCCGCGAGGCGCGCGCGCTCGAGCCCCTGCACCAGCATCCGGACGCTGCCGTCGGCGAGCTTGAGGAGCCGCACCACGGAGGCGAGGGTGCCGGCCTCGTACAGCGCGTCCGGCGTCGCGCCCTCGACGACGCCCGCCGCGAGGTCGGCGCCGTCGGTGATCCGGACGACGCCGAGCAGCAGCCGCTTGTGCGACTCGACGATGCGGTCGATCACCTCGACCGTGGGCGGCGCCGTCACGGCCACCGGCACGACGACGTGCGGGAAGACGACGGTGTGCGCGAGCGCGAGGACCGGCAGGCGGGCGGGCGCCGCCTCCGGGCCGGCCGCCGGGGCGCTCACCGGCCGACCACGCCCACGGCGCGCGGCGGCGCCGAGGGCAGCTTGGCGAGGCGGATCTCGAGGAAGCCCAGCTCGTAGGTGGCCTTGAGCGACGCGGGGTCCACCGGCTTGGGAAGCCGGAACGTGCGCTCGAACGGGCCGACCTTCACCTCCATCGCGTGGTACTCGCGCCGGCCGGTGGCGCGGTCCTTCCGCTCGCCGCTCACGGTGAGCATCCCGGCGTCGAGCGCCACGGTGAACTCGCCGGGCTCCACCCCGGCGATGTCCATCACCAGGACGAAGCCGTCGTCGGTCTCGTAGATGTCGGTGGGAGGGCGCCACTTCGGCGTCGATACGAACCCGACCGGTGCGCCGCGGACGTAGTCGTTGAAATAGACTTCCAACTCGTCGGCGCTGTGCGGAGTGACCGGCCCGGAGGGCCGGGGCGCGCGGGGACGTCGTCGCCCATCGGCCATGAGGCGAAGCTACGCCCCGGCGCGGCGGCCGGTCAAGCTGGAGCGGGCGCCGGCGCTACGGCCCGCCGGTGGCCCAGCGCCGGGCCGCGTCGCCGAAGTCCTCCAGGGGCGGCTTGCCGCCGCCGGGCAGCTGCAGGGCGTCGGTGAGCCCGCGGAGCACGACCACCTGGTTGCGGGCCACCCAGAAGTCGTGCCCGAACTTGCGGAACGCGTCGCCGGTGAGCGCGAACACGGGCTTGCCGTCGCGCGCGAGGACCACGCGGTTCACCAGCGTCAGGTGGTTCAGGTCGCGCCCGACCGCCAGCAGGCCGCGCAGCAGGTCGGCCGTGTCGGCCACGCCCGGCCGCTTCAAGTCGAGCACCAGCGTGGGCAGGATCACCCAGCGGTCGAAGTGCGCGTTCACGTCCATCGGCGCCGTGCGCGGATCTTCCGCGAGCGCCGCCCGCACCGGGCGGTCGAGCAGCATCTGGTTCGCTCCGTACACCAGCCCCACGACCAGCACCAGTCCCAGTACCGTCCGCAGCAGGGAGCTCCGCTTGCGGCTCGCCCGCAGGTCGTCGAACGAGTGCTGCACCGCCTGCGCCGAGCGGCGCGGGACCCGCGGCTCGTTCCCGGTCGTCATGGGGCCTCCTTCCCGGCGCCGGTCGTCCGGCTACATCCGGCCCGCCGCCACGGCGCGCAGCGGCAGCCCGTACAACGGGAACTGCTCCGTGAGCTCGAGCACCTCGTGCTTCAACCGCGCGAGGACCGTCGGATCTTCCCTCGCCTCCACCGCGCGGTCGATGAGACCGGCCACGAGGCGCATCTCGTCCTCGCGCATCCCGCGCGTCGTCACCGCCGGCGTGCCGATGCGCACGCCGCTCGTGACGAACGGCGACTGCGGGTCGCCCGGCACCGTGTTCTTGTTCACCGTGATCCCGGCCTTGCCGAGCGTCTCCTCCACCAGCTTGCCGGTGAGCCCCTTCGCCCGGAGGTCCACCAGCAGGAGGTGCGTGTCGGTTCCGCCCGAGACGAGCACGTAGCCCTTGTCCATCAGCGCGTCGCCGAGCGCCTTGGCGTTGGCCACGACCTGCGCGGCGTACGCGCGGAAGGAGGGCTGCAGCGCCTCGCCGAGGGCCACCGCCTTGGCCGCGATGACGTGCATCAGCGGGCCGCCCTGCGTGGCCGGGAAGATCTGCTTGTCCACCGCCTTCGCGAGCGGCTCGGTGGCGAGGATCATCCCGCCGCGCGGGCCGCGCAGGGTCTTGTGGGTGGTGGTGGTCACGATGTCGGCGTGCGGCACCGGCGAGGGGTGCACGCCCCCGGCCACCAGGCCGGCGAAGTGCGCCATGTCCACGACCAGCGCGGCGCCGACCTCCTTCGCGATCGCCGCGAAGCCGGCGAAGTCGATGGTGCGCGGATAGGCGCTGCCGCCGGCGACGAGGATCTTCGGCCGCTCGGCGCGCGCCATCTCGCGCACCTGGTCGAGGTCGATCCGGCCGTCGCTCTCGCGCACGCCGTACTGCACGGCGCGGAACAGCCGGCCCGAGGCGCTCACCGGCGCGCCGTGCGTGAGGTGCCCGCCGTGCCGCAGCGCGAGGCCCATCAGCGTCTCGCCGGCGTTGGCCACCGCCAGGTACGCCGCGAGGTTGGCCTGGCTGCCGCTGTGCGGCTGGACGTTCGCGTGCGCCGCGCCGAACAGGCGCTTGGCACGGTCGATCGCGAGCTGCTCGGCCTCGTCCACCACCTCGCAGCCGCCGTAGTACCGCTTGCCGGGATAGCCCTCGGCGTACTTGTTGTTGAGCGGCGAGGCCATCGCGGCCAGCACCGCGGGGGACGCGAAGTTCTCGGAGGCGATCAGCTCCAGGCCCTCGGCCTGCCGGGCGGTTTCGCGCGCGAGGATGTCCGCCACCGTCGGATCGGCGGCGACCAGTTCGGAAGCCGGCTGCCAGCTCGTCATCGTCACACCCAGGTCCGCTTCAGCTTGGCCACGGCCTCGATGCGCCGCTCGGCCAAGCGGTCCGCGGCGCGATACGTGGGAATGCCCTCTTCCTTCGCCAGATCGAACAGCCGGAGCAGCGTGTCGTAGATCTCGCCCGCCTTGCGCTTGGCGCGCTCCGCCGACCAGCCCTCCAGCTCGCTGTTCACGTTGATCAGCCCGCCGGCGTTCAGCACGTAGTCGGGCGCGTAGAGGATGCCTTTCTGCTCCAGCAGGTCGCCGTGGCGCTCCTCGGCGAGCTGGTTGTTCGCGCCGCCGGCCACGACCTTCACCTTCAGCCACTTGATCGTGTTGTCGTTGATGACCGCGCCCAGCGCGCACGGCGCGAAGACGTCCGCCTGCACGCCGTAGATGTCGTCCAGGCCCACGGCCTTGGCGCGGAACTCCTCCACCACGCGCTTGACCTTCTCGGTGTCGATGTCCGTCACCACCAGGCGCGCGCCTTCCTCGTGGAGGTACCCGCACAGGTAGTACCCCACGTGGCCGCAACCCTGCACCGCGACGGTCTTCCCCGCCAGGCTGTCGCTCCCCAGCCGCACCTTCGCGGCCGCCTTGATGCCCTGGTAGACGCCGTAGGCCGTGACGGGCGACGGGTCGCCGGAGCGCCCCTGCAGGCCGACCACGTGCTCGGTCTCGAGCTTGATGTAGTCCATGTCGGCCGGGCTCGTGCCCACGTCCTCGGCCGTGATGTAGCGTCCCTTGAGCGACTCGATGAACCGGCCGTGCGCGCGGAAGACGGCCTCGCGGTCGTGCCCGCCGTTGTTCGCCATCACCACCGACTTGCCGCCGCCGAGCGAGAGCCCGGCCACGGCCGCCTTGTAGGTCATCCCGCGCGAGAGCCGCAGCGCGTCGATCACCGCGTCGCTCTCCGACTTGTAGCGCCAGTAGCGCGTGCCGCCGAGGGCCGGTCCCAGGGTCGTGTTGTGGATGGCGATGATGCCGCGGTAGCCCGAGGACGGCTCGTGGCAGTAGACCAGCTGCTCGTGATCGTTCTCGGCCAGCGTCTCGAAGATGTCCATCGGCGGTCGGAGGTTCCCGTTCAGGTGGTGGAAAGGAGCTCGCGCGCGATCACCACGCGCTGGATCTCGGACGTGCCCTCGTAGATCTCGGTCGCCTTCGCGTCGCGCATCAGCCGCTCGACCGGGTAGTCGCGCATGAAGCCGTACCCGCCGAACACCTGCACCGCCTGCGTAGCGACCCACATCGCCGTCTCGGAGCAGTGCAGCTTGGCCATCGCGGCCCACTGCGTCACGCGCTCGCCGGCGTCGCGGCGCCGCGCCGCCTCGTGGAGCAGGGCGCGGGCCGCCGCCAGGCGCGTGGCCATGTCGGCGAGCTTGAACTGCACGGCCTCGAACTCCCGGATGGCGCGGCCGAACTGACGCCGCTCGGCCGCGTAGCGCCGCGCGTGGTCGAGGGCCGAGCGCGCGATGCCGCAGGCCTGCGCCGCGATGCCCATCCGCCCGCTGTCGAGGGCCTCGAGCGCGTAGACGAAGCCGTCGCCCGCTTCGCCCAGCTGGTGGCCGGCCGGCAGGCGCAGGTCCTCGAAGTAGACGGCGCTCGTGTTCGAGGCCCGGAGACCCATCTTGTCCTCGGCCTTGCCCTTCACGAAGCCGGGCGCGTCGGTGGGTACCACGAAGCAGCCGATGCCGCGCGCGCCGCGCCGGTCGCCCTCGGCGTCCGTGCGCACCATAGCGAGTACGAGGTCGGCCGTGCCGCCGTTGCTGACCCACGCCTTTGCGCCGTTGAGGACCCAGCCGTCGCCGTCGCGCACGGCCTGCGCGCGCAGCGCCGCGGCGTCGGAGCCGGCGTCGGCCTCCGAGAGCGCGAACGCTGCGAGCCGCTCGCCGCGCGCCATGGGACGAAGCCAGCGGTCCTTCTGCGCCTCGGTGCCGTGGCGGAGCAGCATCTGGCTCGGCAGCGAGTTGTGGACGGCCACCGACACGGCGACGGCGGCGTCGGCCGCCGCGATCTCCTCGATCGCGCGGAGATACGTGACCGTGTCGAGCCCGAGGCCGTCGTACGCCTCGGGGACGAGCATCCCCAGGAAGCCCAGCGCCCCGAGCCGGTCGATCACGCCGCGGTCGAAGCACTTCTCCGCGTCCCAGCGGGCCGCGTGCGGCGCGATGTGCTCGGCCGCGAATTCGCGCGCGAGCTGGACGACCTGCTCCTGCTCCTCGGGGTGGATCAGGGCGGCGCTCACGACGCCTTCTCCGCGCCGTACTCGTGGAAGCCGCGCCCGGTCTTCCGGCCGAGCCGGCCCGCGGCCACCATCCGCCGGAGCAGCGGGCACGGGCGGTACTTGTCGTCGCCGAGCCCGCGGTGCAGCACCTCGAGGATCGAGAGGCACACGTCGAGGCCGATGAGGTCGGCGAGGGCGAGCGGGCCGAGGGGGTGGTTCATCCCCAGCTTCATCACCGTGTCCACCGCCTCCGGCGTGGCCACGCCCTCCATCACGCAGAAGGCGGCCTCGTTGATCATCGGCATCAGGACGCGGTTCGCGACGAAGCCCGGGTAGTCGTTCACCTCGACCGGCGTCTTGCCCAGCTCGCGCGCCGTCGCCATCACCTGCGCGGTCGTGGCGTCGCTGGTGGCCTGGCCGCGGATCACCTCGACCAGCGCCATCACCGGCACCGGGTTCATGAAGTGCATCCCGATCACGGCCTCGGGGCGCCGCGTGCGCGCCGCGAGCGCGGTGATCGAGATGGAGCTCGTGTTGCTCGCCAGGATGGCGCCGGGCGCCGCGACGCGGTCCAGCTCGCCGAACAGCCGGAACTTCATCGGCTCGTCCTCGACCGCCGCCTCGACGACGAGCGTCGCATCCGAAGCGGCCGCGAGGTCGGTGCCGGTGGCGATGCGCGCGAGCGCGGCGTCCCGGTCCTCGGCGGCGAGCGAGCCCTTCCGGACCTGCCGGTCGAGGTTCGCGCCGATCGTGGCCACCGCCTTCGCGAGCGCGGCGGGCGCCACGTCCACGAGCGCGACGTCCCAGCCGTGCTGGGCGAAGACGTGGGCGATGCCGTTGCCCATCGTGCCCGCGCCGATCACCGCCACCCGGCTCACGCGCTCACGCCCTCCCCGAAACGCGGCGGGCGCTCACCGGAGCGCCCGCGTCCACGGCCGGGACCGCCGCAGCACCAGCGCGGCGACCAGGACCTTGAGCAGGTCGCCGAGCACGAAGGGCAGCGTGCCCAGCGCGACCGCGGCGCCCACGCCGCCCGTCAGCACGAGCAGCTGGGCGAGGCCGCCGGCGTGGATCGCGAGCATCCCCGCGAGCGGCGCCGCGACGAGCGCGGGCCAGCCGCTCCACCGTCCCAGGGTCCAGCCCACGAGCGCCGCCGCGAACGGGAACGCGACCAGGTAGCCGCCGGTCGGGCCCAGGAGCCGCGCGACGCCCGGCGCCCCGAAGGGCGTGAACACCGGCAGGCCGGCCGCGCCGGCCGCGAGGTAGAGGACCATCGCGGCGGCGCCGCGCCGCCCGCCGAGCAGGCCGCCCACCAGCAGGACGGCCAGCGGCTGCAGCGTCATCGGCACGGGCGTGCCCGGCAGCGGGACGGCGAGCTGCGAGGCCAGGGCCACCGCGAGCGCGCCGGCCAGGACGGAGGCGGCCGCGACGGCGCGGCTGCGGGCGACGGACCGGGAAACGGCGGGCGCGGCCACGTTCATGCGATGCGCTCCACGGAGAGGGCGACGGCGTTGCCGCCGCCGAGACACAGGGTGGCGAGGCCGGTCGCCTTCGACCGCGCCTCGAGGGCGTAGAGCAGCGTCGTCAGGACCCGCGCGCCGCTGGCGCCGATCGGGTGCCCGAGCGCCACGGCGCCGCCGTTCACGTTGACCCGCGCGAAGTCCCAGCCGAGGGCGCGCCCGTCGGCCAGGGCCTGCACCGCGAACGCCTCGTTGGCCTCGATCAGGTCGTAGTCGCCGATGGTCTTGCCCTCGTGCTTCATCAGCGACCGCACCGCGACGACCGGCGCGAAGAAGATCTCCTTCGGCTCGCCGCCGCCCGTGGCGTACGCGGTGATGCGCGCCAGCGGCTTGAGGCCCCGCTCCCGCGCGAACGCGAGCGACGTGACGACGAGCGCGCTCGCGCCGTCGTTGAGGCCCGGCGCGTTGCCCGCCGTGACCGAGCCGTCCTTCTGGAAGGCGGGCTTGAGCTTCGCCAGCGCCTCGAGCGTCGTGTCGGCGCGCGGGGCCTCGTCCTTCGCCACCGTCACCGCGCCCTTGCGGCCCGTGACCTCGACGGGAACGATCTCGGCGTCGAACGCGCCCGACTGCTGCGCCGCGACCGCCTTGCGATGGCTCTCGAGCGCGAATGCGTCCTGGTCCGCGCGCGAGACGCCCGCCTTGGTGGCGGTGTACTCCGCGTAGGAGCCCATGTGGCAGTCGCCGAAGGAGCACCACAGGCCGTCGTGGATCACGCCGTCCACGAGCGTCTGGTTGCCGAGCTTGACGCCGTTCCGGAGGCCGAAGGCGTAGAACGGCGCGTTGGACATGGACTCCATCCCGCCCGCCACCACGCACGACGCGTCGCCGGCCTTCACCGCCTGCGCCGCCAGCATCACGGCCTTGAGCCCGGAGCCGCACACCTTGTTGATCGTGAGCGCCGGCACCGTGCCGGGGAGCCCCGCGGCGATCGCCGCCTGCCGCGCCGGGGCCTGGCCCACGCCGCCCTGCACCACGTTGCCCATGATCACGTCGTCCACGTCCGCGCCGGCCACGCCCGCGCGGCGCACCGCCTCGCGGATCGCCACGGCGCCGAGCTGCGGCGCCGCGAGCGGGGCCAGGCCGCCGAGGAAGCGCCCGATGGGCGTCCGCACGGCGGACACGATCACGGGCGTGGTCTTCGGGTCGAGGCTCGCCATCACGGCCCCCGCCAGCGCGTGCGCACCTCGCCGGTGATGCGCTCGAGGAACGCGTCCTGGGCCAGCACTTCCTGCTTCCTCCCGGCGCCGCGCACCCGCAGCGCCACGGCGCCCGACTCCGCCTCGCGGCCGCCGATGACCGCCATGTACGGCACCTTCTCGAGCTCCGCCTCGCGGATGCGGTAGTTCAACGTGTCGCTGCGGTCGTCGAGCGCGGCGCGGATGCCCGCGGCCTTGAGCCGCTCCTGGAAGGCGCGCGCCGCCGGCGTCTGCGCGTCGGCGATGGGCAGCACGCGCACCTGCTCGGGCGCGAGCCACACCGGGAACGCGCCGGCGAAGTGCTCGATGAGGAAGCCGATGAACCGCTCCATCGTGCCGTAGATGGCGCGGTGGATCATCACCGGCCGGTGCGGCTTGTTGTCGGACCCGGTGTACTCGAGGCCGAAGCGCTCCGGCAGCTGGAAGTCGAGCTGGATCGTGGCGCCCTGCCACTCGCGGCCGATGGCGTCGTCGAACTTGATGTCGATCTTCGGGCCGTAGAACGCGCCGCCGCCGGCGTCGAGCCGGTAGGTCGCGCCGCGCCGCTTCAGGGCGGCCTCGAGCGCGCGCTCGGCCTGGTCCCACGCCTCGTCGGCGCCGAGCTTCTTCTCCGGCCGGGTGGCGAGGTCGAGCCGGTAGTTGAGGCCGAAGGTCTTGCCCATCACCAGCTCGACGACGTCCAGCAGCGCGAAGATCTCCTCCTCGATCTGGTCCGGGCGCAGGAACAGGTGCCCGTCGTCCATCGTCAGGCCGCGCACGCGCAGCATCCCGTGCAGGGTGCCCGAGCGCTCGTTGCGGTAGACGTTGGCGATCTCCGTCAGCCTGAGCGGCAGGTCGCGGTAGCTGCGCTGCTGCGACGCGTAGACGAGGATGTGCCCCGGGCAGTTCATCGGCTTCACGCGGTAGCGCACGTCCTCCGCCTCGCCCTCGCCCGCGGCCATCGCCGGGAACTGGTTCTCGCCGTAGAGCGGCAGGTGGCCCGACTTCAGGAACAGCTGCTCGCGGGTGATGTGCGGCGTGTAGACCAGCTGGTTGCCGCGCTCCAGGAGCACGTCCTCGATGAAGCGCCGCAGCTGGAACTGCAGCATCGCGCCCTTGGGGTGCCAGAAGACGAGCCCCGGCCCGACCAGCTCCTGGATGCTGAACAGGTCGAGCTGCCGGCCGAGCAGGCGGTGGTCGCGCTTCCTGGCCTCCTCGAGGCGCCGCAGGTACGCGTCGAGGTCCTTCTGGTTGAACCAGGCGGTACCGTAGATGCGCTGCAGCATCTGGCGCTTCTCGTCGCCGCGCCAGTACGCGCCGGCCGCGTGCAGCAGCTTGAAGTGCTGCAGCCGGCCGGTGCTCGCGAGGTGCGGGCCGCGGCACAGGTCCTCGAACGGGCCGTCGCGGTAGACCGAGATGGTCTCGCCGGCGCCGATCTCCGCGAGGCGCTCGAGCTTCAGCGGGTCGGCGGCGAAGCGCTTCTGGGCCTCGGGCCGGCTCACCTCCTCGCGCACGATCGGGTAGTCGGCCGCGACGACCTGGCGCATCTCGCCCTCGATCTTCTCGAGGTCCTCGGGCGTGAACGGCCGCGGCACGTCGAAGTCGTAGTAGAACCCGTCCTCGATGGCCGGCCCGAAGCCGATGCCCGCGTCGGGGAACAGGCGCCGCACCGCGGTCGCGAGCACGTGGGCGGCGGAGTGACGCAGCACGCCCAGCGCGTCCGGGTCCTTCTCGGTGAGGATCTGGAACGGGCCCGGCCGCTCGAGCGGGCGGTCGAGCTCGACGATCTGCCCGTCCAGCCGCGCGGCGACGGCGGCCTTGGCGAGGCCCGGGCCGATGCTCTGCGCGATCGCGCGCGGGGTGGTCCCCGGGGCGACGCGGCGCTCCGATCCGTCGGGCAGCGTGACGACCAGCTCTTGGGTCATGGACCTCCGGGCGGCGGGCTCCGCGGAGCCGCGCACCCTCCCTCGAACGCGCGAGGCGGAGCGGGGCGCAACTTGCGACGGCAGGCCCGCTTCGCCACTGTTAGAGACTGGAGTTGAATGTAGTCGAGCACCACCCTCGTTTCCACCGGAGTCGCGTGTCGCGCCATCGGGACCGCTCGTCCGTCACCGCCGGGGATCTCCTACTGCTGGCCGGAGGCGCGGGCCTCGGCCTGATCACGGGCTACTTCCTGGCGGAGCGGGTCGGGCGCGTGAATTCGCGGCGCGTCACGGGTGCCCTCGAGCGGTGGAAGGCGCGGCGGCGCCGCGACGAGCCGTGGACCGAGGACGAGGCCGAGCGCCTCGAGAGCCGGGTGCTCGACGCGCTGCGGCGCGACCCCGTCCTGGGCCGCCGGGCCGTGCGGGTGCGCGTGCTCGAGGGCGGCATCGTCGAGCTCTCGGGCCGCGTCGCCGACGCCGCTGAAGTCGCGCCCGCCGGCGACGTCGTGCGCGCCGTGGCCGGCGTGCGCACCGTCCTGAACCACTTGCTGGTGCCGGGAGCGGACGTGGAGGCCCGGGCGGTACCGGGACCGAATACGCCGCTGGCCGCGCGCAGTTGAGGCTCTGCTGATGCCCACGCTCCGCGGCCCGCTCCACGCGGGCCTTTTTGCAGGTACGCCGCGATGAGCGACGCCGAGCCGCTGGCGCCGCAGTACAGCGCCGCCGCCATCGAGGCGCCGCTCTACGCCGACTGGCAGGCGCGGGGGCTGTTCGCGCCCTCGACCGCGCCGGGGGCGCGGCCGTTCGTCATCGTCATCCCGCCGCCCAACGTGACCGACGTGCTCCACATGGGGCACGGCCTCAACAACACGGTGCAGGACGTCCTCGTCCGCTTCGAGCGGATGCGCGGGCGCGCGGCGCTGTGGCTGCCGGGCACCGACCACGCGGGGATCGCGACGCAGAACGTCGTGGAGAAGCTGCTCGCGGCGGAGGGCCGGACGCGCTTCGACCTCGGCCGCGAGGCCTTCGTCGCGCGCGTGTGGCAGCACGTGCGCGCCAAGGGCGGCATTATCCTGCAGCAGCTCAAGGCCATCGGCTGCTCGTGCGACTGGTCGCGCACGCGCTTCACGTTCGACCCGGCGATGAGCCGCGCCGTGCGCGAGGTGTTCGTGCGGCTGTGGGAGGAGGGGCTGATCTACCGCGGCTACCGCGTGATCCACTGGTGCCCGCGGTGCCACACCGCCCTGTCGGACGAGGAGGCGGAGCACGCCGACGTCGAGGGCGCGCTCTACTACATCCGCTACCCGATGGCCGACGGCGGCGAGCCGATCACGGTCGCGACCACGCGCCCCGAGACGCTGCTGGGCGACGTCGCGGTCGCGGTGAACCCGGAGGACGGGCGCCACCGCGCGTTCGTGGGGCGGCACGTCGTGCTGCCCATCGCCGAGCTCGAGATCCCGATCATCGCCGACGAGCACGTCGAGGCCGGCTTCGGCACCGGCTTCGTCAAGATCACGCCGGCGCACGACGCGGACGACTTCGAGGTCGGCCGCCGCCACGACCTGGCGACGCCGATCGTGATGACGGCCGACGCCCGGATGGGCGACGCCGCCCTCGGCGGCAAGCCCGGCGGCCGCGTGCCGGCGCCGCTGTTCGGGATGGACCGCTTCGAGGCGCGCAAGGCGATCGTCGCGATGCTCAAGGAGCGCGGGCTCCTCGAGAAGGTGGAGTCGCGCCTCCACGCGGTGCGCCACTGCTACCGCTGCGACACCGTGGTGGAGCCGCGCCTCAGCGACCAGTGGTTCGTCACGATGGAGCCGCTCGCGGCGCCGGCGCTCGAGGCCTACCGCCAGGGCCGGGTGCGCTTCATCCCCGAGCGGCGCGGCGACGAGTTCGAGCAGTGGCTCACCGGGATCCGCGACTGGAACATCTCGCGGCAGCTGTGGTGGGGCCACCGCATCCCCGTCTGGTACTGCGACCGGTGCGGCCTGCAGCAGGCCTTCCGCGAGGACCCGGTCGCGTGCCCGGCGTGCGGCGGCCCGCTCCGGCAGGACGAGGACGTGCTCGACACGTGGTTCAGCTCGTGGCTGTGGCCGTTCTCCACGCTGGGCTGGCCCGAGGCGACGGCGGACCTCGAGCGCTACTACCCGACCGACGTCCTCGTCACGGCGCCGGAGATCATCTTCTTCTGGGTGGCCCGGATGATCATGGCCGGGATCCACTTCGTGGGCCGCGTGCCGTTCCACACCGTGTACCTGCACGGCACCGTGCGCGACACGCACCACGTGAAGATGTCGAAGTCGCTCGGCAACGGGATCGACCCGATCGAGGTCGTGAACCGCTACGGCGCCGACGCGCTGCGCTTCGCCGTGACCAACGGGCTCGGCGTGGGGACCGACATCATCCTCGACCCGAACGACCTCGACACGTCGTTCGCGTCGGGCCGCAACTTCGCCAACAAGCTGTGGAACGTGGGCCGGCTGCTGCTCTCCTCGCTCGGCGACGGGCCCCTGCCCGCGCTGGCGGAGGTGCCGGCCGGGGAGCTCACGCTCCCGGACCGCTGGATCGTCTCGCGTCTCGCCCGCGTCGCGCGCGAGACCACGGAGCACCTCGAGCGGTTCCGCCTGAACGACGCGGTGGGCACGCCGTACCACTTCCTGTGGGACGACTTCGCCGACTGGTACCTCGAGGAGATCAAGCCGCGCCTGAGGGACGAGGCACCGGGCGGCGCGGCCGCGCGCGCGGTCGCGGCCCACGTGTTCGACCGCGTGCTGCGGCTGCTGCACCCGGCGATGCCGTTCATCACCGACGCGCTGTACCGCCGGCTGCCCGGCCGCGGCGACGCGTCCATCATGGTGGCGCCGTGGCCCGGCGCCGACGCCGGTCGCGACGACCCGGACGCCGAGCGCGACTTCGCGTTCGTCCAGGCGCTGGTGAACGCGGTGCGCGAGGTCCGCGCCGAGTACGGCGTGAAGCCGGGCGCGGAGCTGAAGATCGTGGTGAGCCGGCTCGCGCCGCGGCAGGCGGGCGCGATCGCGCAGGCTAAGGACATGATCCGGCGCCTGGCCAAGGTGGGCGCGCTCGAGACGGCCGCCGGCGAGGCCTCGGTCCTCGGCCGCGTGGGCTCGCACGCGCTGCTGCCCGACGGCGCCGAGGTGTTCGTCGTGCTCGGCGACGCGATCGACGTGGGCAAGGAGTGCGCGCGCCTCAAGACGGAGCTGACGCGGCTCGACGGGCAGCTCGCCGCGGTGCGCGGCAAGCTCGGCAGCGAGTCGTTCCGCACACGGGCGCCGGCCGACGTGGTCGCGCGCGAAACCGAGAAGGAGCGGCAGTGGACGGCCAGGCGCGAGGCGCTCGCCGGCAAGCTCGCGGCCCTGGGCTGCGCCTAGCCGCGGCCGCCGCCGCGCTGGCCGGGGCGCTGGCCCTGGCCTGCGCATTCACCGGCCCTCCGCCGGGCGGGCCGCCCCGCACGATCCCGCCCCGCGTGGTGCAGGTCGTGCCCGAATCGGGCGCGGTGCTCGCCGCGACGCCGCACCAGGTCGAGATCGATTTCGACGAGGTGATCGGCGAGCAGATCGCGGCCACGCAGCGCGACATCCAGGGGGCCGTGCTGCTCTCGCCGGCCGACAAGTGGTCGGTGGACTGGCATCGCACGCACCTCACCGTCGAGCCCAAGGGCGGCTTCAAGCCCGACCGCGTCTACCGGGTCGAGCTGCTGCCCGTCATCGTGGACCTGCACCAGAACCGGCTGCGCCAGGGCAAGGTCGTCGTCTTCTCGACCGGGCCCCAGATCCCCGCGGCCACGCTGCGCGGCGCGGTGGTGGACTGGACCGGCGGCCACCTCGCGGCCGCCGCGCTGGTCGAGGCGGTGCTGCTCCCGGACTCCCTCACCTACCGCACGCTCGCCGACTCGGGCGGCAACTTCGCCCTCGGCGCGATGCCCGCCGGCGACTACGTCGTCTACGGGGTCGTGGACCTCAACGGCGACCACCATCGCCAGCCGCGCGAGCCGTTCGACACGGTGCGGGTCTCGCTGCAGGACTCCGCCGAGGTCGGGCTGTACGCGTTCCAGCACGACACGGTCGGCCCGCGGCTGAGGAGCGTGGAGATGGTGGACAGCCTGACGCTGCGGCTGATCTTCGACCGCCCGATCGATCCGACCCAGACGCCGGACACCTCGATGGTGCAGGTCACGCCCGCCGAGGACACGACGCAGCTCCTGGCGCTCCAGAGCGTCCTCACGCCGGCGGCGTTCGACAGCCTCACCAAGGCGGCGGCCGCGGCCGCCGCCGCGCGGGACTCGCTGCGCCGGGCGCAGGACACCACGCACCGCGCGCCGGCGCAGCGCGGGGCGCCATCGCGGCCGGCCGCGCCCGGCGAGCCGCAGCGCGGCCAGCGCCAGGGCGCACGGCGCCCCGGGCCGGCCGCCGGACCGCGGCCCGACACGACCCGGGCCACGCACCTGCTCGCGCTCCGGCCGGCGCCCACGGACCGGCGCGTCGTGCGCCTCGCGGCCCCGCTCGAGCGCGGCAGCCGCTACTTCGTGTTCGTCGCGGGGATGCGCGGCCTGACGGGCGTGGCGGGGCACGAGTCGCGCTCGTCGCTGACGGTGCCCAAGAAGACGATGACCCACGCCGATTCGCTGCGGGCCGCCGCCGCGGCCGACAGCCTGCGCCGCTCGCGCGGCACGGACACGACGCAGGCGGCCCCGCCCGACACGACGCGCGCGCCGGCCGACACATCGCACGCCGCGCCTCCCGACACGATGCGCGCGCCGCCGGACACCACCCGCCGGCCAGCGCCGCCGCTTCCGGCACGCCGGGATTCGGGCCCGGCCGTCCCGCCACCGCCCCTGCCGGCACGGGCGCCGCCCCGGTGAGCGATCCGCGCCGCGGCCTGCCGTCGGTGAGCCGCCTGCTCGAGGCGCCGGCGGTCGCCGCCGCGCTCGCGGGCGCCCCGCGCGCCACGGGCGTCGCGGCCGTGCGGCGCGCCGTGGCCGCCGCCCGCGCGGCGCCCGACGCCGCGCCGCGGGACGCCGCCGGGTGGGCGCGCGCCGTCGCCGGCGAGCTCCGGGCCGCGACGCGCCCCACGCTGCGCCGCTGCATCAACGCGACGGGCGTCGTGCTGCACACCAACCTCGGCCGGGCGCCGCTCGCGGCGGCCGCTCGCGAGGCCGTCGCCGCCGTCGCCGCGGGCTACTCCACGCTCGAGTACGACGCCGACGAGGGCGCGCGCGGCGACCGCCACGTCCACTGCGCCGGCCTCCTGGGCGAGCTGACGGGCGCCGGCGGCGCGATGGTCGTGAACAACGCCGCGGCGGCGCTGCTGCTCGCGCTCTCGACGGCCGCGCGGGGCGGCGACGTGGTGGTCTCGCGCGGCGAGCTGATCGAGATCGGCGGCGGGTTCCGCATTCCGGAGATCCTGGAGACGAGCGGCGCCCGCCTCGTCGAGGTCGGGACGACGAACCGCACGCGGCTCGCGGACTACGAGAAGGCGCTGCAGGCAAGACGCACGGACGCACCGGCGCACAGGCGAACAGGGAAGAACAGGCGCCCCGCCGCGCCCGTCGCGATCCTCAAGGTCCACCGGTCGAACTTCCGCCAGGAGGGCTTCGTCGCCGACGCCGGCCTCGCCGAGCTGATCGCGCTGGGCCGGAAGCGCCGCGTGCCGGTGATCTACGATCTCGGTGGCGGCCTGATGCTCGACCTCGACGCCGCGGGGCTGGCCGGCGAGCCGACGCTGCCCGCCGCCGCCCGGAGCGGTGCCACCGCCGTCGTCGCCTCGGGCGACAAGCTCCTCGGCGGGCCGCAGGCCGGCATCCTCGTGGGCGCCGCCGCCTTCGTGGCGCGGTGCCGCACGAACCCCCTGGCGCGGGCCGTGCGCGCCGACAAGCTCACGCTGGGCGCGCTCGCCGCCACGCTCGCGCTGTACCGCGACGGCGACGCCGCGCGCCGCGAGGTGCCCGTGCTCCGGATGCTGACCGCGCAGGGCCCGGCGCTCGAGGCGCGGGCCGCCGCGCTCGCCTCGCGCCTGCCCCCGTCGGCGCGGGCCGCGGTGCGTGCGACCAGGGCCGCGGTCGGGGGCGGCGCCTTCCCCGGCGTCGAGCTCGCGAGCGCGGGCATCGAGCTCTCGCCGTCCGGCTTGGCCGCGGGCGAGCTGGCCCGGCGGCTGCGCCGGGCGGATCCGCCCGTCGTCGCCGTCGTGGCGGCCGGCAAGGTCGTGCTCGACGTGCGGACGATCCTCGCCGAGGACGAGCCCGCGGTCGTGGCGGCGGTCGCCGCCGCGCTCGCCTGACGCCGTGCGCACCGCCGTCTTCCTCGACCGCGACGGCACGCTCGTCCGCGACCCCGGCTACCTGCACGAGCCCGCGGCCGTCGAGCTGCTGCCGGGCGTCGCCGCGGGCCTCGCCGCACTCGCCGCCGCCGGCTGGTCGCTCGTCGTGGTGAGCAACCAGTCCGGGATGGCGCGCGGCCTCTACGGCCCCGACGACTTCTTCGCGGTCCAGTCGCGGATCGCCGAGCTGCTCGCACCCCACGGCGTGCGGTTCGCCGGCGCCTACTTCTGTCCGCACCATCCCGACATCACGGGCCCGTGCGCGTGCCGCAAGCCCGGCGTGGAGCTGTTCGAGCGCGCCGCGCGGGACCTGGGGCTCGCGCTCGCGGGCTCGTGGATGGTCGGCGACCGCGTGAGCGACGCGCAGCCGGCCCTCGCGCTCGCGGGCCGCGGCCTCGTCATCGCGGGCCCGGACGCGGCCGACGAAGCCGCCCGGGCGCGCGATCTGGGCTTCGCCGTGGCCGCCGATTTCGCCGCCGCCGCGGAGCTGATCGGCCGGCCTGCGGCGTGACGCAAATCACCACGCGCGGGGAGCGCCAAACGCTATTGCGCGCCGTCCCCGCCGCCGTATACTCACCCCGAGGGAACCACCGCACGGGCTCGTTCGATTCAACCAAGGTCTCGA
The DNA here is from genome assembly GCA_035541085.1 of Gemmatimonadales bacterium. Lineage (GTDB taxonomy): Bacteria > Gemmatimonadota > Gemmatimonadetes > Gemmatimonadales > JACORV01 > Fen-1245. Next base: position 18,401 of record DATKNX010000164.1, read on the forward strand.
GGAGGAACGTGGACATGTCGCTCCTGCGTGGTGCTGCCGCCGGCCGCACCCTCGCTGTGGGGTTCGGTCTCGCCGCCGCCCTGGCGCTGCCGGCACGCGCACAGCAGCAGATCCCGGTCGGCACGTCCGTGACCGGACAGCTCCTGCTGTCCGATCCGATGATGGCCGACCAGACGCACTACAAGATGTTCACGTTCGTGGGGACCGCGGGCCAGACCGTGCAGATCGACCTGATGTCGGCGGACTTCGACGCCTACCTCTATCTCAAGGATCAGAACGGGCAGACCATCGCCCACGACGACGACGGCGGCGGCGGCCACAACGCGCGCATCGTGCAGACGCTGTCGTACACCGGGACGTACCAGATCTACGCCAACACGCTGAGCCGCGGCGAGACGGGCTCGTTCACGCTGCAGCTGCGGCAGGCCTCCGGGCAGATGGCCCAGGAGACGGGCGGCGGGATGGCGCAGCAGATCCCGATCGGCACGCAGGTGAACGGCGAGCTGACGGCGGCCGATCCCACGCTCTCGGACGGCTCGCACTACAAGCTGTTCACCTTCCAGGGCACGGCCAACCAGACCGTCCAGATCGACCTGGTGTCGAGCGCGTTCGACGCCTACCTGTACCTGCGCGACCAGAGCGGCACGGCCCTCGCCCACGACGACGACGGCGGCGGCGGCCTCAACGCCCGGATCGTGCAGACGCTGCCGTACACCGGGCTGTACCAGATCGTCGCGAACACGCTGCAGTCGGGGCAGTACGGCGCGTTCTCGCTCTCGCTGCAGTTCTCGCAGGGCGCGATGACGACGCAGCCGCTCGTGAGCGCGCTCCCGACCGTCAACTCGATGGCGGTGATCGGCCAGATCGGGCTCAACCAGCAGGTGCAGAACACGCTCGTGCCGGGCGGCGTCTCCTGGAACAACAAGCCCATCCACCTGTACGGATTCCAATGCGCCGCCGGACAGCCCGTGCAGATCGACATTCTGTCGAGCTGGGACAACTACCTGCTCGTCTTCGATCCGTCGGGGACGGAGGTCGCGCACGACGACGACGGCGGCGAGGGCCTGAACGCGCGCCTGCGCTGGATATGCCCGACGGCGGGCCTCTACAAGCTGGGCGTGACGACGGGCCTGGTGTCCACGACGCCGGGCCAGTACACGCTGCAGGTGCAGGCGACGGGGCAGCCGGTCCAGCAGGGCGTGCCGCAGCCCATCCAGCAGCCGGTGGCGCAGCCCATCGGGGGGGCGCCGACGCCGATGGCGCAGCCCATGGCGCCGGCCGCCGCGGCCCCGACCAACGCCATCCCGGCGCCCGGCACGGTCGCGCAGATCATGGCCGGCCAGTCGGTGCAGGGACGCCTCGAGGCCGGCGACCAGGTGATGGGCGACAGCACGTACGCCGACATCTGGCAGCTGCAGGGGACGGCGGGCCAGAGCGTGTCCATCCAGCTGCAGTCGGACAACTTCGACACGTACCTGCAGCTGCTGGACGGCGCCGGCCACGTGCTGGCGGAGTCGGCCGGGCACCCCAACTCGGGCCTGGCCTACACGCTCCAGGCGGCGGGCACGTTCCAGATCGTGGTGAACAGCAACGGGGCACAGCGGAAGACGGGGCTCTACGTCCTGACCGTCCGCTGACGGCGCGGTAGTTCCCGTGGCACCGGGCCGGCGGGCGTGAGAGGCGGCGCAATGGCCGGCGCGCTCGCCGGCCTGGCGTTCGTGGCGGCGCCGCCGCTCGCGGCGCAGGCGGCGGCGCCGCTGCCCCTCGCGGTCCAGCATCCCGCGGCAGGCGCCCCGCCGCCGCCCGACACCGCGGTGGCGGCGCCCGGCGAAGCGGCGCGCATCGAGCCCGGCCAGACGCTCCGCGGCCGGCTCGAGCCCGGCGACCTGCTGATGGCCGACAGCACGCTGGCCGACGTGTGGGCGTTCGACGGCGCGGCCGGCGAGACCGTCACCGTCGCGGTCCGCTCCGACGAATTCGACACCTATCTCGAGGTACTCGACGCCGGCGGCACGCTGCTCGGCCACGACGACGATTCCGGCGGCGACCTCAACTCCCGCCTCACGCTCACGCTGCCCGCGACCGGCACGTACCGCATCGTGGTGAACAGCGCGGGCCACGAGCGGCGCGCGGGACGCTATGCCGTATCCCTGAAGGCGGCGCCTCCGGCGCCCGCCCCATCCGAGCCCAAACGGAGAACCCGATGAAGCATCCCCTGCTCTGTTGCGCCGGCCTGCTCGTCCTCGCCGGCTGCGCGGCCGGCCCGGCCGGCGCGCCGGCACCCGCGCCCGTGCGCACCATCGCCATGAACAGCGAGGTCCAGGGCCGGCTCACGGCCTCCGACGCGCGGCTCCGGGACAGCAGCGTGTACCAGGCGTGGCGCTTCGACGCCACCGCGGGACAGATCGTCCAGATCGACGTGACGTCCACGGACTTCGACGCCTACGCGATTCTCGCGAGTCCCACCGACTCGCAGCTGGCGCGCGACGACGACAGCGGCGGCGGCACGAACGCGCGCATCATCTTCACCATCCCGGCGACCGGCACGTACCAGGTGTACGCCAACAGCTACCGGCGGGGCCAGTACGGGCGCTACACGGTCAAGCTGCACGGCATCGGGATGGCATCCGGAGCCGCCGCGCCGGGCGGGTTGCTGCCGGGCACCGTGGGACAGATCATGCGGGGCCAGTCCATGTCCGGACAGCTGGCGGCGAACGATCCCAAGCTGTCGGACGGCTCCGTATACCAGGCGTGGACCTTCGTCGGCCAGGCGGGCGAGACCATCGAGGTGGACGTCACGTCCAGCGACTTCGACGCCTACGCGATCGTCCAGGACGGCAACGGCGTCAAGCTCGCGGCCGACGACGACTCGGGCGGCGGCACCAATGCGCGCATCGTCTACACGCTTCCCTATTCGGGCGCCTATCGCCTGATCGCGAACACGTACCGGCAGGGACAGTACGGGTCGTTCACCATCGCGGTGAAGTAGGCGGGGCCGCAGGGTGCGGGGCCGCGGCGGGCGGCCCCGCACCCGCGCGCGCTCGACTTGCCCCCGTCCCGCCCCGTGGCTTGCTTACCTGACATGCGCGTCGCCGTGCTCGCCTCCGGCCAAGGCTCCAACCTCCAGGCCCTGCTCGACGCGTTCTCCCATCCGTCGTCCCCCGCCGCCATCGCCCTGGTCGTGTCGAACAAGGCCGCGGCCGGCGCCCTCGCGCGCGCCGCGGCGCGCGGCGTGCCGACGGCGGTGATCGCCGAGAGCGGCGACGACGCGCCGCGGCTCCTCGCGCTCCTCGGCGAGCACGCCGCGGACCTGGTCGTGCTCGCGGGGTACCTCAAGAAGGTGCCGGAGAGCGTGGTGCGCGCGTATCGCGGGCGGATGCTGAACGTCCACCCCGCGCTCCTGCCGGCCTTCGGCGGCGCCGGGATGTACGGCCGGCGCGTCCACGAGGCCGTGCTCGCCAGCGGTGCGCGGGTCACCGGCGTCACGGTGCACCTGGTGGACGAGCAGTACGACCACGGGCCCATCGTCGCGCAGTGGCCGGTGCCGGTGCGCGCCGGCGACACCGCCGAGTCCCTCGCGGCGCGCGTGCTCGCGGTCGAGCACGAGCTGCTGCCGGCGGTCGTGGCGGCGTTCGCGCGCCGCGGCGGCGCCGCCCCCTGCTCGCTCTCGGCCGAGGCGTTCGGGCCTGTGCCCGTGCTGCCCCCCGCCCTCGACGATGCGCTGGTCGCAGGCCTCTCGAACTCCATCGCGGAGACACCGTAATGCCCCGTGCGCTGCTGTCCGTTTCCGACAAGCGCGGCATCGTGGAGTTCGCCCGGGAGCTCTCCGGGCTCGGCTGGGAGATCGTCTCGACCGGCGGCACCGCCAAGACGCTCGCGGGCGCCGGGGTCGCCGTGACGCCGGTCGAGAAGGTCACCGGCTTCCCCGAGATGATGGACGGGCGCGTGAAGACGCTGCACCCGGCGGTGCACGGCGGGTTGCTCGCGCGCCGCGGCGTGAAGGGCGACCTGATGGCGCTCGAGCGCCACGGCATCGCGCCCATCGACCTCGTCGCCGTGAACCTCTACCCGTTCCGCGAGACCGTGGCGCGCGGCGGCGTGAAGCTGGAGGAGGCGGTCGAGCAGATCGACATCGGCGGCCCCTCGATGCTCCGCTCGGCCGCCAAGAACCACGAGTCGGTCACCGTGGTGGTGGACCCCGCGGACTACGCGCGCGTCCTGGACGCGCTCAAGGCTGGCGCCGTGAGCCCCGAGCTCAGGCGCGAGCTGGCGGTGAAGGTGTTCCGCGAGACGGCGACGTACGACGCCGCCATCGCGCAGTGGCTCGGCGGGCAGTCGGCCCCGGCCGACGGCGGCCTGCCGCCGTTCCTCCTCCTGGCGCTCGAGCGGCGCCAGGCGCTCCGCTACGGCGAGAACCCCGACCAGCAGGCCGCCTTCTACGTGACGGGGGAGAGCGGCGGCCTGGCCGACCTCTCGCAGCTCGGCGGGAAGGAGCTCTCGTTCAACAACATCCTCGACCTCGACGCCGCGTACCTCGCGCTCGAGCCGTGGCCCGACACCACCGCCTGCGTGATCATCAAGCACACGACGCCGTGCGGCCTCGCGATCGGCCGGACCACGCTGGAGGCCTACCGCCGCGCGCTCGCGACCGATCCGGTCTCCGCGTACGGCTCCGTGGTGGGCTTCAACACCGTGCTCGACGCCGAGACGGCGACCGCGATGGCGGACCTGTTCGTCGAGGCGGTGGTGGCGCCGAGCTTCCATCCCGAGGCGCTCGCGGTGCTGCGGAAGAAGAAGAACCTGCGCATCGTCGAGGTGCCGCGCCGCCGCGCCGAGGACTCGCTCGACTTCAAGCGGGTGCGCGCCGGCTTCCTCGCCGAGTCGCACCTGCGCTTCGACCACGACGAGTCGGCGTGGAAGACCGCCACCGGGCGCGCGCCCACGGCCGAGGAGCTCGACGACCTGCGCTTCGCGTGGGCGGCCGTGATGAGCGTCAAGTCGAACGCGATCCTGATCGCGCGCGGCGGCCAGGTGCTCGGCATCGGGGCCGGGCAGATGAGCCGCGTGGACAGCTCGATGCTGGCCGTCCACAAGGCGCGGGCCGCGGGACACGACATCGCCGGCGCGGCGCTCGCCTCCGACGCGTTCTTCCCGTTCCGCGACGGCGTGGACGAGGCGGCGAAGGCCGGCATCCGCGCCATCATCCAGCCGGGCGGCTCGGTGCGCGACGCCGAGGTGATCGCCGCCGCCGACGAGCACGGCCTTGCGATGATCCTCACCGGCAAGCGACAGTTCCGGCACTGATGCGCCGCCTCGCGCTGGTCCTTGCCGCCGCCGCGTCCGCCTGCACCTCCGAGCTGCCGCGCGGCTCCACGTCGTTCACGCTGGGCCACACCACCGTGCGGGTGGATTCGACGCTCGACCTGGTGGGCCTGGTCTTCCGCCTCTCGGACACGGGCGACATCCCGCCGCTGGGGCCCCTGAAGAAGTGGAATCTGGCGCTGGGCACGGAGCGGAACGACTCCGCCTTCGCGCTGGCGCGCGCGCTGGGCCCGACCCCGGTGGGGCCGGTGCTCGAGGCGTACGCGTCGCCCGTGGGGCCGGACACCGCCTGCGGCTGGATCGCGCCCGGCGTGCACCGCTGCTTCACGGGCGACGGCGCGCAGCGCCGCGCGCTTGCGCGCTTCATCGCCGCCGCCCGCGCCTTCGGGCCGCGCGCCGCGCCGCTCACGTTCGAGGGGATGAACGCGGACGCGCGCCAGCAGGACCTCTCCGACGCGTACGTCGCCCTATCGGAAGCCAAGGCGCCCGACAGCCTCTTCGCCGCGTACTCCGGCTACGGCGACATGCACTACGACATCACGCTCGGGCGCACCTTCTGGACGCGGGCGCTGAGCCCGACGGTGGATCCCGTGAGCTGGTCGCACGCGCTGGGTGACCGGATCTTCCTGACGCCGGATCCGTCGTTCCCCGACCGCTCGTACCGCTCGCCGAGCTACGTGTGGCTGGCGGCCGGCCACCAGATGGCGCACGCGGTCGTGCGCCGGCTGTTCGCCGAGCACCCCGAGATCCTCGAGCGCACGGTGAAGCTCCGGCCCACGGTCGAGGCCGCGATGGCCCGGGCGGGCTACGCCCCGGTGTTCTGGGACGAGGACCTCGGCGAGCAGCTCGCGCGCGCCATCACGGTCCGCGCGCTGGTCGCGGCCAAGCCCACGCTCGCCTGGCCCATCCGCATCGAGGCGATGAACGCCAACATGGCGCTGGTGCCCTGGCTCGAGGACGCGCTGGCGCGCTACGAGAAGGACCGCGCGAAGTACCGGACGCTGTCGGACTTCGCGGGCGAGCTGGCCGACGCCGTCGCCGCCATCCCGCTCGACTCCTGCCGCGCCGCGGCCAGCCCCGACGTGGCGCTGGTGGGCGTCGCGCGCGACCGCGCGGTCGTGGGGTGGGTGGGCGACCGCTCGCCGTTCAAGGCGCACGGGCTGCTGGAAGGCGACACGGTGATCGCGGTGGACGACGACAGCGTGTCGGCCGGCGGCCTGCTGGTGCCCACGCGCCAGCTCTACCTCGACTTCTCGCAGCACCTGCCGGCCGAGCTGAGCGAGCTCACGATCCGGCGGGGCGGCCGCGTGTACGGCGTGGACGCCCCGATCATCTGGGGGGAGCGCTCCGTGACCCGCGTGGCCTCGCAGGCCCCCGGCACCGCCGA
>DATKNX010000165.1:0-22691 GCA_035541085.1 Gemmatimonadales bacterium
CCGCCGTACGTCACGGTCAGAAGCGGCAGCGCGAATCCCAGCACGGCCAAGAGGACGGTGGGGAGCCGCAGCGCCAGCCACTGCGCGTAGAGTACCTGCTTGTACATGGCGCGCTCCCGCTTAGAAGGCCGAGGTCCGCGACGAGCGCAACAGCTCGACGAACCCCTCCTCCAGGTCGAGGTCCACGATCTCCCGGACTTCCGCTCCCACGCCCTCGAACCACTGCACCATCGGCGCCTGCCACCCGCGCACCACCCAGACCTGCTCGAGTCCCGACATCTCCCGGCCCAGCATCACGAACGGCGTGTCGCCCACCAGACTCGGAGCGTGGGCGAGGCGGATGCGCTTGATGCCGTTCTTGAAGCCCTGCATCGGCAGCTCGACGACCAGCTTGCCGCCGTCCAGCACACCGACCCAGTCGCAGATTCGCTCGAGCTCGTGCACCAGGTGGCTGGAGATGAACACCGTCGCCGTGCCCTGGGAGCAGAAGTCGAGCAGCGCGGAGAGCACGTCGCGCCGCACGACCGGATCCAAGCCGTCGGTCGGCTCGTCCAGCACCAGGAGCCGCGGACGCTGCGCCAGCACGAGCGCGATGTGCAGCTTCCCCATCTCGCCCTTCGACAGCGCGCCCAGCTTCTGCGCGGACGGGATCGAAAACGAGCGCTGCAGCTCGTCGGCGTACGGGCCGTCGAACTCCGGGTAGAACGCCGCGTGGTAGCGCACCGCCTGCTCGACCGTGAGGTACGGATACAGGTGCGGGCGCTCCGGCACGTAGCCGGTGTGCGCCATGACTCGCGCGATGTCGTCCGGCACCCGGCGGCCGAGCAGCGAGATGGTTCCCCGCACGGGCCGCAGCATCCCCAGCAGCAGCCGGATCGTCGTGGTCTTCCCGGAGCCGTTGGGCCCGAGGAATCCGTAGATCGAACCCTCGCGCACGTTGAGCCCGACGTCGCGGAGCTCGAAGTGCCGGCCGGCGCGGTAGGTCAGGTCGCGCGTCTCGATGGCGTTGCTCATGCGACCTTCACCTTGAGCTCGACCCGCAGGCCGTGCAGCAGGTCCTCCCGCGTCACCCCGCGCGCCGAGGCTTCCTGGACGAGCTGCCGCACGAGGCGCCGTGCCTCGCGCTGCCGTTCCGCCTCCCGCTTCGGCTCGGCCAGCTCGCGCACGAACGTGCCTGCTCCCTGCCGGCTCTCGACCACGTCGGCCTCCTCCAGCTCGCGGTACGCCTGCACCACGGTGGCGGGGTTCACCCTGAGCTGCGAGGCGAGCTGCCGCACCGACGGCAGCGCCGCGCCCGGCGGCAGGTCGCCCGCCGCGACCGCGATGCGGACCCGGTCCGCGATCTGCACGTAGAGCGGGATCGGACTGCGGGGATCGATTTGTCGGAACACCCTCACCGCCTGCTGTATCGCTGTACCGATACAGTGGCACTCTGCGGACTTCTTGTCAAGAGGGGTGCAGCACCAGGAGGGTCAGCTCCGGGGGACAGCGCCAGCGCACCGGGGCCGTGATCAGGCCGAGGCCGCGGGAGACGTACAGCTGGCGCCCGTTCTCCTCCACCCGCCCCGCGAGGTAGCGAAAGCCGAACTGCGACGGCACGTACGGCGGCCCGAGGAGCGGCAGGTGCGCCTGGCCGCCGTGGGTGTGCCCCGATACCATCAGGTCGAGGCGCGGCTCGCGGGGCCAGAACGCGAACACGTCGGGGTCGTGCGACAGCACGATGCGCGGCACGTGCCCGGGGACGCCCGCGAGCGCGGCCTCGAAGTCCACGACGTCGAACCGCAGGTCGCCCACGCCGCCCAGGGCCAGCGTGTCGGCGCCGCGGTGGAGCAGCACGGCGCGGTTCCGCAGCTCCACCAGCCCGCTGCCCGCGAGGGCCCCGCGCACCAGGTCGGCGCCCACGTAGTGGTCGTGGTTCCCCAGCACGTAGTAGACGCCGTCGGGCGCCGCGAGGGGCCGGAACAGTTCCCCGAGGGCCGCCGCGTAGCGCGGGCTGTGCGAGAGGAAGTCGCCGCCCACCAGGATCAGGTCCGGCCTCAGCGCGAGTGCCGCCGCGACGCCTTTCGCGATCCACCACCGCGGAACCACGGCCGAGTAGTGCGGATCGGTGAGGAACGCGACGCGGTAACCGTCGAACGCCGGGCCGAGGTCTCGCAGGGCGATGTCGCAGCGCTCGATCGCCAGCCGCCTCAGGCGCCACAGGCCGAACGGGGCCGAGAGCACCTCGAGGCAGTGGCTCGCGACGTTCTCGAACCTCCGGCGCTGACCGGGAACGAGCGTGGTGCTGCGAGGACGATTCGCGGGCGAGCGAAACAGGGGGCCGATCACGTCGCGCCTGCCGTCACTCGGCCGAGGCGCGCGGCCGCCGGCTCAGAGCCCCGTGGGATGGTCAATGAAGGACCAGGGCAGCTGGAAGCGCTCCGCGATGTGCTCGGCCAGTGCCTTGACCCCCAGTGTCTCCGTCGCGTAGTGGCCGGCGTAGTAGACGTTGACGCCGAGCTCCTCGGCGTCGAAGTACGTCCAGTGCTGTCCCTCGCCGGTGATGAACGAGTCGAGATCGGCGCTCTTGGCTTGCGGGATCATCGAGCCCGCGGAGCCCGTGATGATGCCCACGCGCCGAACGCGCTCCGGCCCGCCCGCGATCAGCCGCACCTTGCACGGCAGGATCTCCTCGAGCCGCGCCGTCAACGCCTCGCGCGAGAGGTCCAGCTCCCCCCAGGTGCCCAGCGGCGCGCCGCGGTACTCCGCGAACCACCCGCGGATCTCCATCCCGAGCCGGCGCGCGAGCACCACGTTGTTGCCCACTTCGGGGTGACGATCGAGCGGAATGTGCGCCGAGTACAGCGCCGTGCCGTGCCGGACGAGCGAACAGACCCGCCGGAAGTTGCGCCCCACCAGCGGTTGCAGCCCGCCCCAGAACAGGCCGTGGTGAACGATGAGCAGGTCCGCGCCGCGTTCGGCCGCCTGGTCGATGACGGCCTGACAGGCATCCACCGCCACCGCCACGTGGTGCACTTCGCCGGCGTTCTCGACCTGCAGGCCGTTCAACGCGTGGGGGTCGTCCCCCACCTCGCCGATGCGGAGGTAGCCGTCCAAGTAGCGAACGAGATCGTCGAGACGCACCTTGAAGCCCTGGCTATAGTATTGTGACGCCGAACGAACACTGACTTGATAGCGACCTCTGTGCCTCAGCCGTGCGCCGTTGGGCTCAGTAGCGGGCCCCCCTCCCCCATCTTGATTTGCCCGTTCAGCGTTGCGCCTTCGGCGACGGCGATGCGCCGGGTCGTGACGTCGCCGTCGATCGCTGCGCCGGCCTGGACCTCCACCCGCTCCCGGGCCGTCACCGATCCCCTCACAGCGCCCCCGACGACGGCCTCCGTGGTCTCGATGTCTCCGTGAACTACGCCGCCCTTGGCGACGAGCACCTGTTGGCCCGCGCTCACGTGGCCCTCGACCGTGCCCTCGACCTTGACCACGCCTTCCGTCTCCAGGTCGCCGCGCACCGTCATCCCCAGGCCGACGATGGACAGGCTCGTCGCCGCCGGCGGGCCCTTGGCCGGCGCCGGCTTGTCGCCCGTGGACTTGTCGCTGCTGCCGAACATGCCCATCGCTACGGTCCCTCCCGCACCAGCTTCGTCGGATCGATGGAGCGGCCGCGGAGACGCACCTCGAAGTGGAGGTGTGGCGCCGTGGACCGGCCCGTGTTCCCGGACAGTCCGATCACCTGGCCCGCCGACACCGTGTCGCCCCTGGAGACGAGGATGCGGGACAGGTGACCGTACATTGTCTGATAGCCCATCGGGTGCTGTAGTAACACGAACAGTCCGTACGACGAGTCCGTGCCCGCGCGCTCCACGACGCCGCCGCCCGACGCCCGGACGCTCGAGCCCTCGGGCACCGCGAGGTCGATGCCCGGATGCACCTCTTCGCCCGGCGTGTCGACCATGCCGCGCGTCCTGTACGAGGGCACCGACAGCGGCCAGCGGTGCGGGATCGACGGCCCGTTCTCGGGCGTCGCGCCCGCCGAGTCCGCGGCCGGGGGCTGCGCGAGGATCGGCGGGGCCACGTAGAGCCGCTCCTCGCCGGCGGCGAATTGCTGATCGGCGTCCCCGGCCGACGCGGGCATCCGGGCGCCGAGCATGCCGCGCAGGTGAGCGTAGCGCGCCTCCGCGTCCGACAGCTCGCGCGCGAGCTGGTCCACTCTCGCGTTCTCCCGGGTCAGCTCGTTCACGCGCCGCTGCAGCAGCGGCGCCCGCAGCGCGGCCGACACGATGGGTCCGTAGGCCACGACGAACACGCCCCCGAGCACCAGCACCACGCCGAGCGTAATGACGAGGGCGCGCGCGAGCCACGACGGCACCTGGAGCTGCCGCGACGCCAGTGCACCGTTGCGGTGGACGATGACCGTGTAGCCCGAGCTCCGCACTCAGCCGTCCCAGCGCCGGCCGAGGATGACCTCCAGCAGACGGCCGAGATCCTCTTCCGAGTAGAACCGCAGGGCGAGGTGGCCCTTGCCCTTCCCCGTCAGCACCACGTTCGCATCCGTTCCGAGCCTCTTGCGGAGCGCCGCCTCGATGCGCGCCACCTCCGGTGGTACCCCGCGGCGCGAGGCGCGGCCCCCCGACCGCGGGCGCGCCGGCGTCCCGCGCGCGTGGCGCTCCATCTCCCGCACCGACCAGCCGGCCGCCACGCATTCCCGCGCGACGCGCTCGATGCGCCGGCCGTCGCCCAGGCTGAGCAGAGCTCGTGCGTGGCCCGCCGACAGCGCGTCGGAGCTCACGAGCTGCTGCACGCTCTTGGGCAGCTTGAGGAGGCGGATCGCGTTCGCCACCGTCGAGCGGTCGCGCCCGACGGCCTCGGCGATGGCCGCGTGCGAGAGATGGAAGGCCGTCACCAGGCGCTCGTAGCCTTCCGCCTCGTCGATGGCCGAGAGGGACGCGCGCTGCAGGTTCTCGACCAGCGCGAGCGTCAGCAGCGTCTGGTCGTCCACGTCGCGCAGAACGGCCGGGATCTTCTTCCAGCCCAGCTCGCGGACCGCACGCCAGCGGCGCTCGCCCGCCACCAGCTCGTAGCCGGATTCGACGCGCCGCACGACCACGGGCTGGAGGAGGCCGCTCGCCGCGATGGACTGCTTGAGCTCGGCGAGGGCGCCCGGGTCCATCGCCCGGCGCGGCTGGAACCGGTTGGGCTCGAGGGCCTCGACCGGCAGCTCCTTGAGCGCGCCCTCCCGCTCCGCCTCCTCGACCGTGCTCACTCCGAGCAGGGCCTCGAGGCCGCGGCCGAGGCGGCGCCGGTTGCCGGCCGCGCCGCTCACGACGCCGCCTCGGCGGTGTGCCGGCCGCCCTCGCGCGCGTCGGCCGCCACCCGCGAGGCGGTCCGCCGGATCAGCTCCTCCGCCACGCTGAGGTAGCTCTGCGCGCCCACGGAGCCGATGTCGTAGAGCAGGATCGGCTTGCCGAAGCTGGGGGCTTCCGCGAGGCGCACGTTGCGGGGGATGGCGGTCTTGAACATCCGGCCGCCGAAATACTCCTGCGCCTCCTCGGCCACCTGGCGGGAGAGGTTGAGGCGGGCGTCGTACATCGTCAGCAGCACACCGTCGATCGCCAGGCGCGGATTGAAGTTGCGCTGCACCAGGCGGACCGTGTTCAGCAACTGCGACAGCCCCTCGAGCGCGTAGTACTCGCACTGGATGGGGATCACGACGGAGTCGGATCCCGTCAGCATGTTGAGCGTCAGCAAGCCGAGGGACGGCGGGCAGTCGATGAGGATGTAGTCGTAGGAGCGCCGGATGCCAGCGAGTGCGCCGCGCATGATGGACTCGCGGCGGGGCCGGGACACCAGCTCGACCTCCGCGCCCACCAGGTCCCGCGAGGCCGGGGCCACGTCGAGGAAGGGGAAGTGCACCGCGCGCCGCACGACGTCCGCGATCGGCCGGCCGTCGAGCAGGACTTCGTAGACCGTGAGCTGCAGGCCCTCGCGCTCGAGGCCGACGCCGCTCGTGGCGTTCGCCTGCGGGTCGGCGTCCACCAGCAGCGTCCGCTTCTCGGCCGCCGCAAGGGACGCGGCCAGATTGACCGCCGACGTCGTCTTGCCGACGCCGCCTTTCTGGTTGGCGATCGCGATGATCCTGGCCATTGGGCGGGTGAATCTATCTGTTGCACGTGCAACGGGCTAGCGCACTTGGAGCCGGGGCAGGGGGTGTTGCACGTGAAACGGGGGCCCCGGTATCGGGACCCCCGCCCAGGCCTCAACCGGCCGCGGGAGCGCCGGTCGTCAGCTCTGCTGCGCCCAGCGCCACAGTTCCTTCAGATTGGCGCGCTTTCCGTACATCAGGATGCCGATGCGGTAGACCCGGGCCGCCAGCCAGACCACCAGCACGCTCGTGGCGGCGCTGATCGCCAGGGACAGGGCGAGCTGGGATGCCGGTACGTCGGACGTCGCGACCCGGACCGGCATGATGATCGGAGAAGAGAAGGGGATCATCGACGTCACGAGCGCCATCTGGCCCGCCGGGTCGTTGAGCGCGGCGAACGACACGATCAGCGAGAAGACCAGCAGCATCATCACGGGCTGCTGGGCCTGCTGCGCTTCCGAGTCGGCCGTGACCGTGGCGCCGACCACCGCAAACAGCGACGAGTACAGCAGATACCCGAGCACGAAGTACACCGCGATCACCGCGAGCAGGGTGCCGGAGATGGCCGGCATCGTGACCGCGGCGATCTGCTCGGCCGACACGTGGAAGGCCCCCAGGATCTGGGTCCGGAAGTGAACCACCAGATAGCCGGTCGCCCCCCAGATGCCGAACTGGAAGAGGCCGACCCCGCCCACGCCGATGACCTTGCCGAGCATCAACTGGAAGGGGCGGAGGCTCGAGACCAGCACCTCGATGATGCGCGTCTGCTTCTCCTCGAGCACGCTGCGCATCACGTTGATGCCGTAGAGCAGGATGATCATGTACAGGACGATCCCCACCGCGTAGCCGAGGAAGAACGTCACCATGGCGGACTCGCCCGTGGCCCCGTGCTTGGTGATCCGCTCGGTCTGCAGGTTGATGCCGCGTTGCGCTTCCTGGACCACGGCCGCGTTCACGCCCGCTCGTGCGAGCCGCTCGGTCACGATGACCTGCCGCAGCAACCCCTCGAGGACCCCCATGTCGCTGATGGACACGTTGCGGGCCCGGTACTCCACCTTCCCCGACTCGACCGTGGCGGACGAGACCGACATCACGCCGTCGAGCGTCTCCGCGCGGACGGCGTTCGTCAGCGAATCCTCCAGGGCGGCGGCCCGCCCCGCGGCGGCCGGCACGATGTTCACCACGTAGCGGCCCGAGGCTTCGAGCTGCGTCCGCAGCCGCTCGGCCAGGGCGCCGGCGCCGTCGTCCACGAGCGCGACGTGATTGACGCGGCCCGAGCGCGAGATCAGCAGGCTCGGCAGCACCGTCACGCTGATCATGAAGATCGGGCCGAGAATGGTCGAGATCACGAACCACTTGGTGCGGACCTTCTCGACGAACTCGCGCCGGATCACCGCCCAGACCTTACGCATCGGACGCCTCCCGTGCCTCGCTCGCCGCCTCGGGGCCCGCCTTTTCGAGGAAGATCCGGTTGAGCGACGGCTCGATTCGCTCGAAGCGCCGGATCCGGACGCCGGTCTTCATCAACTGCTCCAGCACCGTCTGCGGCTCCACGCCGTCCTTGAGCTTCAGCTCAGCGAACACGCCGGAATCGTCGGCCGCCGCCACCAGCTCGCTCACGGCGCGCATCGCCCCCGCGCCTGCGGTGGCGTCCTCGAACGCCACGGCGACGTACGTGCCGCCGTGCACGCGCTTCACCTCGGCGAGTCCTCCGTCGAGCACCTTCCGGCCGCGCGCGATGATGCACACGTGATCGCAGATCTTCTCCGCCACGTCCATCTGGTGCGTGGAGAAGATGATCGTCTTGCCCGAGCGCGAGAGGTGGACGACGATGTCCCTGAGGACCTGCTGGTTGATGGGGTCCAGGCCGGAGAACGGCTCGTCGAGGATCAGCAGCTCCGGCTCGTGCAGCATCGTGCCGATGAACTGGACCTTCTGCTGCATGCCCTTCGACAGCTCCTCGACCTTGCGCGGCCCCCATTCGGAGAGGTCGAGCCGCCGCAGCCACTCGTCCGCCTTGGCCCCGCCCGTGGCGCGGCTCACGCCCTTGGCCTCGGCGAGGAAGACGAGCATGTCGCGCACCCGCATCTTCCGGTACAGGCCGCGCTCCTCGGGCAGGTAGCCGATGCGCGCGCTGTGGTGGCGGCCGCCCATCCGGTCCCCGAACAGCTCGATGGTCCCTTCGTCGGGGATCGTGATGTTCATGATCATCCGGATCGTGGTGGTCTTCCCGGCGCCGTTCGGGCCCAGGAGGCCGTACACGGCACCCCGCGGAACCCGCAGCGAGAGGTCCGCGACGGCGACGTGGTCCGCGAAGCGCTTCGCGATCCGGTCGATGGCGACGACGTTGTTGTCGGTCATGGGGTCAGTAGCCCGGCCAAGGTCTCGCCGAACGCGGACGCGGCCTCCGGTCCGCTGGCGGTCACGATCGTGCCGTCCGTGACGACGGCGTCCCGTACGTAGGTGGCGCCGCCGCGTTTCAACTCGGCGATCGCCCGGTCGGCGGGGAAGGTGGTCGCGCGCTTGCCCTGGAGCAACCCGGCCCGCGCCAGCACCGGCGGCGAGAGGCAGATCGCGCCGACCGGCTTGCCGGCGGCGTTCATCGCCCGCACGAGCGCCCGCAGCGGCTCCGAGTCCCAGAGGTGCGCGGGCGAGCCCGCGCCGCCGGCGATGGCCAGCGCGTCGTAGGCGGCCGCGTCGGCCGGCCGGATCGTCGTGTCCACCGCGATCTCGGCACCGAGCATCCCGACCGCGGTGCCGCTCCGCGTCGACGCGACGGTCACCCGGGCGCCGCGCTGCTCGAGGATGCGCTTCGGTTCCAGGAGCTCCTCGTCGCGAAACCGCTCGGGCGCGATGACGAACAGGACCTTCGTGCTCACGACCTGCTCCGGTGCGGACCGGATGGGAGAATAACTGCGGCGGCGGGCGGCGGCGACTCGGGCTAGGCCTTGGTACTCTCCTCGAGCGCGTTCCACGCGAGCAGCGCGCACTTGACGCGCACCGGGAACTTCGCCACGCCGGCCAGGGCGCGCGCCTCACCGAGCGTCTTGTCGCGCGCCGCGTCGGCGGAGCCGTGCATCATCTCGCTGAAGCGCGCGCCCAGGGCGCGGGCCTCCGCCAACGTCCGGCCCTTGACCAGCTGCGTCATCATGGACGCCGATGCCTGGCTGATGGAGCAGCCGCGGCCGGAGAAGCGCACGTCGGCGATGGTCTCGCCGTCGAGGAGCAGGTCGAGCTCGAGCTCGTCGCCGCAGGTGGGGTTGCTGAGCGCCACGCGGCGCGTGTGCGCCTCGAGGCTGCCCTTGTTCCGCGGCCGCCGGTAGTGGTCCAGGATCAGCTCCTGGTACAACTCGGCCAGCGCGGTGGCCTCGCCCTCAGGCATGGGCGTACCCGAACAGCGCGCGGGCTTTCTCGAGCGCGGCGACGAGCGCGTCCACGTCCTCGCGCGTGTTGTAGACGTAGAACGTGGCGCGCGCCGTCGCGGCCACGTCGAGGCGCCGCATCAGCGGCTGCGCGCAGTGGTGGCCCGCCCGGATCGCGACGCCCTCGCTGTCCACGATGGTGGCGAGGTCGTGCGGGTGGATGTCCCCGAGCGTGAACGAGACCACGCCCGCCCGCTCCGCCGGGCCGTAGAGCGTCACGCCTTCCACCGCGGCCAGGCGCTCGAGTGCGTAGCGCGCCAGCGCCGTCTCGTGGGCCGCCACCTCGCGCATCCCGAGCGCCGTCAGGTAGCGGATCGCCGCGCCGAGTCCGATCGCGCCTTCGACGTTCGGCGTGCCGGCTTCGAACTTGTGCGGGAGCGGCGCGTAGCTGGCCGTCGTGTCCTGCACCGTCCGGATCATCTCGCCGCCGCCGTGATACGGCGGCATCGCGTCGAGCAGCGCGGGCGTGCCGACGAGCACGCCGATGCCCATCGGGCCGAGCATCTTGTGCCCGGAGAACGCGTAGAGGTCGCAGCCGAGCTCGGCGACGTTCACCGGCATGTGGGGCACGGCCTGCGCGCCGTCCACGACCACCGTGGCTCCGGCGTCGTGCGCCAGGCGCGTCAGCTCGCGCACCGGATTGATCGTGCCCAGCACGTTCGAGACGTGGGTGAACGCCACGACGCGCGGCTGCCGTTCCAGCGCGCGGCGGAAGTCGGCGGGATCGATCTGGCCGTCGCGCGTCAGCTCGACCATCACGAGCCGCGCTTCCCGCGCCTGAGCCAAGAGCTGCCACGGGATCAGGTTCGAGTGGTGCTCCATCGCGGTCACGACGATCGTGTCGCCGGCGCGCACCCGCAGCCGTCCCAGCGAGGAGGCCGCGAGGTTGATCGCCTCCGTGGTGCCCCGCACGAACACGACGCCCGCCGGGTCCGGCGCGCCCACGAACGCGGCCACGTCCGCCCGCGCCGCCTCGTACGCTTCGGTGGCCCGCACGGCGAGCGTGTACGCGCCGCGGTGCACGTTGGCGTTCAGCGTCCGGTAGTACTCGGCGATCGCGTCGATGACCTGTTGCGGCTTCTGGGTCGTGGCGCCCGAGTCCAGGTAGACCAGCCGCCGGCCGTCCGGCCCCGGGCGCAGGATCGGGAAGTCCGCGCGCACCTCGCGCATGCCGCTCACCGTCCGCGGCCGGCGCCGCGGCGCACGCAGGACATCACAAAGTTGCTCCAGCACGGCTGGCGGCGTCCGTCACGTGGCCCGCGGCCAGGCGCGCGCGCACCACGGCGTCGAGGACCGACCGCAGCCCCGCGTGGCGCATGCGCCCGAGGATCTCGGCCCCGAAGCCGTAGGTCAGCAGCGCGCGCGCTTCCTGCGGTGCGAGGCCGCGGCTCTGCAGGTAGAACAGCTCCTTGGGGTCCAGCGGGCCCAGCGTCGCCCCGTGCGTGCACTTCACGTCGTCCGCGTAGATCTCCAGCTGCGGCTGGCTGTCGGCGCGCGCCTCCTCCGACAGCACGAGGTTGTGGTTCGTCTGCTTCGAGTCGGTGCGCTGCGCGCCCGGCCGGACGATGATGCGCCCGTTGAACACGCCGTGCGCGCCGCCGTCCAGGACCCCGTTCATGAACTCGTGGCTCCGGCAGTCCGGCATGGCGTGGTCGATCACCGTGTGGTGGTCGGCGTGCTGCCGGCCGCCGAGCAGGTAGAGGCCGTTCAGCACCAGCTCCGCGCCCGGTCCGTCGAGCACATTTGTGATGTCGTGCCGCGTCAGCCCGGCGCCCAGGACCAGCGGGTGCACCAGCAGCGTGCTGTCGCGGCCCTGCCGTGTGTGGGTGCTGGCGACGTGCCAGGCGAGCACCGGCTCCTCCTGGACGCGTACCACCTCCAGCGTCGCGCCGTCGCCCACCACCAGCTCCGTGACCGCGTTGGTCCAGTGCGGCACGCCGCGCGGCGCCACGTAGTGCTCGACCAGCGTGGCACGCGAAAGCTCGTCCGCCACGACCAGCACGCGCGGGTGCACGACCTCCGCCGCCCCTCCGGGTGCGGTGACGAACACCAGGTGCAGCGGCTCCTCGAGCGCCGACCCGCGCGGCAGGCGGACGAACGCCCCGTCCCGCACGAACGCCGTGTTGAGCGCCGCGAACGCGTTGGCGCCCGGCGCCGCGTGCCGGCCCAGGTGCTGCTCCACCAGCCGGCCGTGCTCGCCCTGGAGCGCGGCGGCCAGGCTCCCGGCGTACGCCCCCGGCGGCAGCGGTCCGACGGCCGACAGCGCCGCGCGGAAGCGCCCGTTGACGAACACCAGCCGCGAGGCGGCGTCGCCCGCGACCTCCGGCCGCACGTCGGCTGAGGCCGGGGCGGCCGTGAACGCCGTCTCGGCCAGCGGGGCGACGCTCGTGAAGCGCCACTCTTCCTGGCGTGTCGTCGGGAAGCCCAGCTCGGCGAACCGCGCGATGCCCGCGGCCCGCAGGTCCCGGAGCCACGCCGGCGCCGAGCCCGCGCCGTCCCCCGCGAACGCCTCGTACTGTGCCACGAAGCGCCGTACCGCGTCCGCCGGTTGAGTCACGTGCTGGTCCATCGGATCAGACCGCCGCCTCGGACCGGACCCAGTCGTAGCCGCGGGCCTCGAGCTCGAGGGCCAGCTCCTTGCCGCCCGACAGCACGATCCGCCCGGCGCTCAGCACGTGCACGAAGTCCGGCGTGATGTAGTTGAGGATGCGCTGGTAGTGGGTCACCACCACGGTGGCGTTGTCGGGGCGCCGCAGCTTGTCCACGGCGCCCGCCACCGTCCGCAGCGCGTCGATGTCCAGCCCCGAGTCGGTCTCGTCCAGGATCGCGAGCTTCGGCTCGAGGACCGCCATCTGCAGGATCTCGTTGCGCTTCTTCTCGCCGCCCGAGAAGCCGTCGTTCACCGGCCGGTTCATCAGCCCGTCGTCGGAGTCGATCGCCTTCAGCTTCTCGGCGAGCAGGTCCAGGAACTCCAGCGGATCGAGCTCCGGCTGGCCGCGGTGCTTGCGCACGGCGTTCAAGGCCGAGCGCAGGAAGTACGCGTTCGTGATGCCGCGGATGGCGACCGGGTACTGGAAGGCGAGGAACACGCCCTCGCGGGCCCGCTCCTCGGGATCCATGTCGAGCAGGTCCTTGCCCTGGTAGCGGACCGAGCCCGCGGTGACCGTGTACGCCGGGTGGCCGGCCAGCACCTGGGCGAGCGTGCTCTTCCCGGAACCGTTCGGCCCCATGATCGCGTGCACCTCTCCCGCCTTCACCGCGAGGTCCACGCCGCGCAGGATCTCCCGCCCCTCGACCGACGCGTGGAGGTCCTGGACCTCCAGCATCGCCGTCGCCGCCGCCCGCGTCATCCCACGCTCCCTTCGAGGCTGATGCCGAGCAGGCGCTGCGCCTCCACGGCGAACTCCATCGGCAGCTCGCGGAAGACTTCCTTGCAGAAGCCGTTCACGATCATGCTCGTCGCGTCCTCGGCCGACAGCCCGCGCTGCCGGCAGTAGAAGATCTGGTCCTCGCCGATCTTCGACGTGCTCGCCTCGTGCTCCATGATCGCCGTGCTGTTGCGCACGTCGATGTACGGGAACGTGTGCGCGCCGCACTTGTCGCCGATCAGCATCGAATCGCACTGCGAGTAGTTCCGCGCGCCCGTCGCGCCCTTGAGGATCTTCACCTGGCCGCGGTAGGTGTTCTGCCCGCGGCCCGCCGAGATGCCCTTGGAGACGATCGTGCTGCGCGTGTTCTTCCCGAGGTGGATCATCTTCGTGCCCGTGTCCGCCTGCTGGCGGTTGTTGGTCACGGCCACGGAGTAGAACTCGCCGATCGAGTTGTCGCCCTGCAGGATGCAGCCCGGGTACTTCCAGGTGATGGCCGAGCCCGTCTCCACCTGCGTCCACGAGATCTTGGAGTTCCGGCCGGCGCACTTGCCGCGCTTGGTGACGAAGTTGTAGATGCCGCCGCGTCCTTCCTCGTCTCCCGGGTACCAGTTCTGCACCGTCGAGTACTTGATCTGCGCGTCGTCGAGCGCGATCAGCTCCACCACCGCCGCGTGCAGCTGGTTGGCGTCCCGCTGCGGCGCCGAGCAACCCTCGAGGTAGCTGACGTAGCTCCCCTCCTCGGCGACGATCAGCGTACGCTCGAACTGGCCCGACGCCGCCGCGTTGATGCGGAAGTACGTCGAGAGCTCGAGCGGGCACCGCACGCCCTTGGGGATGTAGGCGAACGAGCCGTCGCTGAAGACCGCCGAATTCAGGGCCGCGAAGTAGTTGTCGTTGTAGGGTACGACTGAACCGAGGTGCCGCTCGACGAGCTCGGGGTGCTCGCGCACCGCCTCGGAGAACGCGCAGAAGATGATGCCCTGCTGCGCGAGGGTCTCCTTGAACGTCGTGGCCACCGACACGCTGTCGAACACGGCGTCCACGGCCACGCCAGCGAGGCGCTTCTGCTCGGCCAGCGGGATCCCGAGCTTCTCGAAGGTCTCGAGCAGCTTCGGGTCCACCTGCTGCAGGTTGTCGAGCTGCTTCTGCTGCTTCGGTGCGGCGTAGTAGACGATCGCCTGGTAGTCGATGGGCGGATACTTCACGTTCGCCCAGGTCGGCTCCTTCATCGTGATCCAGTGCCGGTACGCCTTGAGTCGCCACTCCAGCATGAAGGCCGGCTCGCGCTTCTTGGCCGAGATCAGGCGGATGACGTCCTCGTTCAGCCCCGCCGGGACCTCGTCCGACTCGATGTCGGTGACGAACCCGTACTTGTAGGGCTGGAGGACCTGCGATTCGATGGACGACGTCATGCCAGCTCCTGCTCCGAACGCGGCGCACCCTCGCGGGCCGCCTGCGCGTCCGGCGTGATCGAGTACTCGCACGAGTTCGAGCCTTCGGTGATGTGCGTGTGCCGCTCGACCTGCGCCGCCAGGACCTCGGTGAGGAAGCGGCGCTCCGCCGCGCACACCTCCGGATACCGCTCGGCCACGGCCCGGATGGCGCAGTTGTGCTCGGCGAGCCGCAGCGTGCCCTCGCGCGTGTTCCACTCCGCCATGTAGCCCTCTTCCGAGAGCAGGCGCACGAGCCGCTGGAGCCGTACCTCGACCGGCTGGTCCGCTAGTTCCGTCTTGAGCGACTCCGCCCGCGCGCGGAACTGGTCGGCGAACATCCGGCTGATCTCGCCCCGGCCGGCCCGCTCCTCGACGTGGTGCAGCAGCCCCGTGAGCGCGTCCTCGTAGCGGTTCGGGAACAGGCTCTCGCCGCGGCCCGTCAGCCGATAGACGTAGACGGGCGCACCCATCCCTCGCTGCTCGCGGCCGTAGATGATCGAGCCGTCCACCTCCAGCTCCTTGAGGTGGCGGCGGACCGCGTTCGCGGAGACACCGAACGTCGCGCTAAGATCTTTGGTGGTAACAGGTTGCGACTTCTTGATCTCGAGCAGGATCTGGGCGCGAAGGCCGCGGTGGCCGGAGATGGCGGGAGTTGAGAATGTCATGTCGGTTCGCCTACTTCACCAATGCTTTTGTTGACGAAGTAAGCTAACCCTAATAGAGGTAGGGACGCAACACGGCCGCGGCGTCCGGGCCGAGCGCTGCGAGCACGTCGGCCAGCGCCAGCCAGGCATCCCGGTGCTCAACGGCGAGGAGCATCAGGGCATCGCGGAACCGCGCCTCGCCGGTGGCCCGGCGCGCCGCCTCGATGGCGGCGACTCCCTTCGACCGAAGCAAGCCGGTGCTCGCCGCCGACTCGGTCACGCGGGCGAGGGGCGCGTCGCCGCCGGCAGGCAGGTCGTGCCAGGCGGCCTCCGCCTCCCTCACCAGCCGCTGTCGGGCCGTGTCCCCCTGGACCACGCCGGCGGCGGCCACCGTCAGCCACGACGGGAAGCTCTCGAGAATCCACGCGGAGCCCGGCCCCGCCGCCGCCAGCGAGCCCCCCCACCAGGTGCGCGCCACTTCGCGGGCGATGACACGGAACGGCGGGATCTGCGGCGACTCGCCCGAGGAGTCCGCCGAGGATGGGCCCCCGCTACCTTGGCGCGGCAGGAGGATGAGCCCCGTGAATCCCCGGGCGCCGGGCACGTTCGCCGCGACCAGGTTCATCTCCATCGGGGCGAGCCGGCCGAACACCTCGCCGCAGATCCTCCACGCCAACCGAACGGAGTCCGCCAGGCGATCGACATCCGCGCTCGAAAGCGAGTCGGCGGGACCGAGCCACACCGAGACCGTCAGCCCGTCGCCTCTCCTCGTCATCGCCCTGAAGGGTCCGACGACGAACGCGGACCGGGACGAGGGCACGCGCCCCGCGCGCCAGGTCGTCAGGCGCCGACCCGACGCGACCGCGTCGGCCGTGAGCCGGCCCTCTGCGACGGCGTGCCAATCCTGCGGCAGGTCGAACCGCAAGGTGACCGCGGCCCGCGGGGTCTGCAGGGGCTGGCCCACCGAATCGATCTCCGCCTGGAGCCGCGGGAGCCAGTCGCCGGTCACGTAGGCGCCCGCCGGCGTGAGATCGAGCAACGGCCGGGGGATCCGCGGATCGGCGGACGCGTGATAGAAGAAGGTGATCGGCGCCGCCTCTCCCGGTTGAACGGCGGCTGGCAGCCGGATCCAGGACACGCTCCCCGTCGTGCGCACCCGAAGCGCCGAGGTCGCCGAGCGGACGCTGTCGAGCGTGAGGGCCGGCCAGAGCCAGATGGCGAGCGAGTCGGCCGGCGCGTCGCTCGCGTTGCCGGCGCTCGCGCGCACGGCGAACTCGGCCCGGGCCGACAGCGCGTCGTACCGCACCAGCGCCTCGTACGCGTCCGCCTCGAACGGCGAGGGCGGCACAACGCCGGCCGTGGCCGCGCTGTCGGCGAAATCGGCCGACGGAGGCGGCAGCGCCGGCGAGACGCGTATCCGGAGGCCCCGCAGCACGCGGCGATACCCCTCGGCCACCGAGTCGTGCGGCAACCCGCGCGGATAGCGGAGCTGCAGGATGATGAGCAGGCTGTCCCGCGCGATGGCGTACTCGTCCACGTCGAGTGCCACGTGGCCGATGGCGCCGCTCATCTCCGTGCGGATGGCGGGGAGTCCTTCGACCGTCAGGGAATCCGATGCGATGAGCTCGTAGGTGCGCCCCAGCGACCGGCGCCACGTCGTCTCGACGCGCTGGTCCGCGATGCGCCGGAGGTCCACGGCGCCGGGGAAGGTGGTCAGAATCAGGGCACCCCAAAGCTGGTCCCGCAGGGGGGCGGCGCGGGGATGGAAGATGACGGTCAGGGTCTGGGGGCCCGTGCCGGGCTCGAACACCCAGTCGGGGAAAGGCCGGGGGACCGAAACCCCGTACGCCTCGTTCGCGTAGACCGGGGCATCGAGGGCCACCGTGTCCTGGGGGGCCGGCAGGCTGGCTAGAATGGCCAGCGCGATCCCGAGCATGGCTCGATCCTACTAGTCAGACCGAAACCGCGCTACATTGGCGGGCCCATGTTTCTGCTCCTTCCCTTCCTCCTTGGCATCGCCGTCGGCGCGCTGTACTGCGCACCCGTCGGGCCGGTCAACCTCGAGATCGTCCGGCGCGGGCTCACCGTCGGGTTCCTCGCCGCCTTCCTCGTGGCCCTCGGCGCCGTCATCGGGGATTCGTTCTGGGCGGCCGTGGGCATCCTGGGCTCCGGACTGCTGATGGAGTCCATCCCGCTTCGGGTGATCATCGGCTTCACGGGCGTCCTGATCCTGCTGTTCCTCTCCTGGAGCGCGTTCCGGGCTTCGGCTCAGAACCCCGACTACCATCTCTCCGACCCGCCCCGCAAGCGGGTGGGCTTCGCGGTCGGCGTCGCGCTCTCGATGGCGAATCCCTTCGCCGTCTTCTTCTGGCTGTGGCTCGCCGCGTCCGGCGCCATGGCGAGCGTCGGCGTGGACAGCACCCATCACATCGCCCGGATGTGGTTCTTCACGGGGCTGGTGGCCGGAGCGATTCTCTACGGCCTCGCCCTCTCCGGCATCGTCGCGTGGAGCCGCCGCTTCATCTCCGCGCACCTGATGCGCAAGATCAACATCGGAGCCGCCATCGGCCTGCTCGCGCTCGCGGTGGTGATGACGTTCCGCGTCCTCAGGCTGGTCCGGCGCATGTGACGTCGCCTTCCGCCGCATCCGTTCTCCCCGGCCCGCCCGCGTCCCCGCTCCTCGTGCTGAGTGCCGTCACCAAACGCTTCCCCGGAGTCGTGGCCCTCGACGGCGTGGATCTCGCCGTCCACGCCGGCCGCGTCCACGCCCTCGTCGGGGAGAACGGCGCCGGCAAGTCCACCCTGCTGAAGATCGTGGCCGGCGCGTACGCGGCCGACGCCGGGACCCTCGCGCTCGACGGCGTGCCGCGGCACTTCTCGGCGCCGCGCGAAGCGCTGAGCGCCGGCGTCACCGTGATCTACCAGGAGCTGTCCCTGGTGCCGCAGCTCAGCGCCGAGGCCAACATCTTCCTGGGCATGGAGCCAGCGCGGCACGGGGTCCTGGACCGCCGCCGGGCGGCGGCTGAGGCACGCGATGCGCTCGCGAGTCTGGGCGCGGACTTCGATCCCGCCACGCCGGCGGCAGAACTCTCCATCGCCGAGCAGCAGCTGGTCGAGCTGGCCCGGGCCCTGGCGCGCGACGCGCGACTGATCGCCATGGACGAGCCCACGGCCGCGCTGTCGCACGTCGAGACGGAGCGGCTCTTCGCCCAGATCCGGCGGCTCTGCTCCCGTGGCATCGCGGTCGTCTTCGTCTCGCACCGCCTCGAGGAGATCCGGCGGATCGCCGACGACGTGACCGTACTGCGCGACGGTCGGCGGGTATTCTCGGGGCTCGCTGCGCAGGTGGACGACGCGGCGCTCATCCGCCACATGGTCGGGCGCGACGTGGAGTACGCACGCCAGGCTCCCGCCGCCCCGGTTCCCGGCTCGCCGCTGCTCGAGGTCGCGGGCCTGAGCCGCGGACGCGGCTTCGCCCGGGTCTCGCTGGTCGTGCGGCGCGGCGAGATCGTCGGGCTGGCGGGACTCGTGGGCGCCGGTCGGACCGAGGTGGCCCGTTGCATCGCCGGAGCCGACGCTTACGATGCCGGCACGATGACGCTCGCCGGCGCTCCGTACCGGCCGGCCTCCCCGCGCGAGGCCATCGCGCGCGGCGTCGTCTACCTCCCCGAGGACCGGAAGACGCAGGGGCTCGTCCTCGGGATGAGCGTGCGCGAGAACGTGACGCTGGCGACGCTGCCGCAGTTCTCGCCCTGGGGGGTCGTGCGGCCGGCGGCCGAGCGCGAAGCCGCCGCCCGGCAGACGGGCGCCGTCGAGCTGCGCCCGCCCGACATCGAGCGCGAAACCGGCACGCTCTCCGGCGGGAACCAGCAGAAGGTGGTCCTGGCCAAGTGGCTGCTGGCCGACGCGGACCTGCTGATCTTCGACGAGCCGACGCGGGGCGTGGACGTGGCCGCGAAGGCCGAGCTGCATCACCTCATCCGGACGCTGGCCGACGCGGGGAAGGCGATCCTCGTCATATCGTCGGAGCTGCCCGAGGTGCTCGCCCTCGCCGACCGCATCGTCGTGATGCGCGAGGGCAGCGTGGCGGGCGAGATGGCCGGCGAAGGGGCGACCGCCGAGGCCGTGCTGGCCCTCGCGCTGCCGGCGTCCAACGCCGCATGAAAGCTCCGCGCGCCGCCCGCTTCGGTGTCCCGCTCGTGCTCGCGGGACTCGTGCTCGTCGCCGGCGTGCTGATTCCGGGCTTCATGAGCCGCGCGAACCTGACGACCATCCTGCTCCACGTCTCCATCAACGGCATCATCGCCCTCGGCTCCACGTTCGTCATCATCACGGCGGGCATCGATCTCTCGGTCGGCTCGCTGGTCGGGCTCGCCGGCGTGCTCACGGCCGCGACGCTCACGAGCGGCGCCGTGCTGCGGCTCCTCGGGCCGGCGGGCGCGGCCGTGGCCGCGGGTCTGGTGGGCATCGCGGCGGGGGCCGCGGTCGGGCTCCTCAACGGCGGCATCGTCGCGCGGCTCGGCGTCGCCCCGTTCATCGTCACCCTGGCGACGATGACCGCGGCCCGCGGGGCCGCCCGCCTCGTCACGGGCGGCGTTCCCATCGGCTTCCCCGACCCCGGCGATCCGCTGTACGCGCCGAAGATCGCGGCCCTCGACGCCCTGCACACGGTCGGCGGTGGCCGGATCCCGGTGCCGGGGCTGCCCACCGGCTTCCCGGTGCCCGCGCTGGTGATGCTCGCGCTCGTCGCCGCCGGGGCCTTCGTGCTCGTGCGCACCCGGTTCGGGCGCCATGTCTACGCCGTCGGCGGCAACGAGGAAGCCTCGCGCCTCTCGGGCGTGGCGGTCGGAAAGGTCAAGCTCGGCACCTATGCGATCTCGGGCGGCTGTGCGGGTCTCGCGGCGGTGCTGCTCGTGGGCCAGCTCCGGAGCGGCGGACCCGACGCCGGGATGCTCTACGAGCTGAACGCGATCGCCGCGGCGGTCATCGGGGGTACGTCGCTGTTCGGCGGCATCGGCACCGCGTGGGGCGCGCTGACCGGGGCGCTGTTGATCGGCGTCCTCAACAACGCGCTCGACCTGCTCGGCGTCCAGTCGTTCTGGCAGGAGATCGCCAAGGGCGTGATCATTCTGCTGGCAGTGCTGTTCGACGTGTGGATGAAGCGCGCGGACGCGCGCCGTCGCGCGCGCGCCGGCCGAGTCTAGGCAAGCTCCGGGAGTTCCCATGCCTCGTCGTCTCTCGCTCGTCTTCGTCGCGGCGCTCGCCGGTGTGCTCGCGAGCCTCCCGCTTCGCGCGCAGGACCTCCCCGTGCGCCGCTGGCTCGTGCGCGGCCCGATCAGGGCGCCCTCCGGCCCGCTGCCGGACTACCTCGCCGGCGCCGAGTCCACCGTGCTCCCCGATTCGGGCGACGTCGTCGCCGGCGGCCCGTTCCTGCCGGTGGACGCCGACTCGCTGGGTGGCATCGACCTCAACCGCGTGTTCACCGGCTCGACCGACGAGACGGCGGCCTACGCGCACGCCTACGTCTTCTCGCCGGACGACCGGAACGTGCTGCTCGTCATGGACAGCGACGACGACCTCGTCGCCTGGCTGAACGGGCAGCGCGTGTGGGTGCACGTCATCGCGCGTGGCGTGACGACGGGTGCCGACACGGTCGCCGTGCGCCTGGCCGCCGGGTGGAACAGTCTGCTGCTCAAGGCGGTGAACCGCAGCGGCGGCTTCGGCGTGCTCGGCCGTCTCTCGCGCGCGCCCGGCGAGCCGGCGCTCGACGGGATCCGCGTCCAGGACCGCCGCCCGGCGGAGATGCGCGGCTACAACTACCCGGCCCCGACGGTCACAGCCTCCGCGCTGCACTCGAGCGGGACGGCGCTGTGGAACGGCGGCCGGATCGAGGTCCCGACGACGTTCGCCCTGACCGTGTGGGGACACGACAGCCTGCCGGGCGCGGTGACGCGCGTGGTGCTGGACACCACCGGGGCGACGGTGGACTCGACGGCCCTGCTCCCGTCCGGCGTGCCGCGCGACCTGCTCCTGGGCATGGATTTCGACGACCTGCGCGGCTCCGCGCTGGGCACCTACCCGCTCGCGGTGACCGTCGGGTCGGGCGGCGGCGTCCAGCGCGCCAGGCTGCCCGTCGAGCCGGACTGGCTGCTCCGGGTCTGGGGCGGGCGCCTCGCGACGGGGACGTGGGTCACCGATTCTTCCGAGGCGGGCCGCCACGCGCAGGTGCGGCTGATCGTGCCGCGGGCGCTCGCGGGGCGGTCCGTGGACCTCCTCGTGGCCGAGTTCGGGCCGCGCGCCACGTACCGGGTCAACGGCACCGCCGGCGCCTGGAGGAACGGCGCACTCGAACTGTGCGCCCCGTGCCGCGCCGGCGACACGCTCATGGTCCGCATCACGCTCGAGCCGGGACGCCCGTGGTGGACGTTCCCGGATGTCCGCGTGCGCGAGATCGGCTACGCGGAGTACGCCGACGGGTACCGGTACGCCCAGCAACTCACCGGACAGGCGCCCGCGATCGCGCGGCCGGACGCGCGGGAATGGCTCACGGCGCTGGAGGGCCCCGACGCCACGCTCTACCCGGCGCTGCTGGATCGCTATGCCGCCGCTTACGCGCCCCTCGCCGCGCAGATCCGCCGCGACACGCTGCACCTCGTCGGCAATTCGCACATCGACGCCGCGTGGCTGTGGCCGTGGAGCGAGACCGAGCACGACGTCATTCCGAACACCTGGCGCACCTCGCTCAAGCTCGCCGCGATGTTCCCCGGCTACGTGTTCGCGGGCAGCGCCGCCGTCTACTACGAGACCATGGACCGGCTCTACCCCACACTCGCCGACTCCCTGCGCGCGGCCGTGAACGCGGGCCAGTGGGCGATCGTCGGCGGCTGGTGGCTGGAGCCGGACCAGAACATCCCCTCCGGCGAGGACCTGGCCCGCCAGGGCCTCTATGGGCAGCGCTACTTCCAGCGGCATTACGGGCGGCGGGCCAAGGTCGGCTGGACGCCCGATTCGTTCGGCTATCCCTGGACCCTGCCGCAGATCTACCGCCAGGCGGGTCTCGACTTCTTCGTGACCCAGAAGATCCGCTGGAACGACTCCACCCAGCTGCCCTACGACGCCTTCTACTGGGAGGGCCGCGACGGCACGCGCCTGTTCACGTACAACCCCTACGGCTACGACTCCGACCTCGAGCCGCAGCAGTTGATCCACGACCGGCTCGACGACGCCAAGCGCAACGCCGGGATTCACCACCAGATGGTGCTGTACGGCGTGGGCGACCACGGCGGCGGCCCGACGATCGAGATGCTCGAGCGCGCGGAGCGGACCTGGCGGGTGCCGACCTTCCCGGTCATGGAGTTCGACAACCCCGATCACGCGCTCGCCGATCTCAGGGGCTCGATGCCGGATTCGACCTTCCCGGTCTGGCATGACGAGCTGTACCTCGAATACCATCGCGCCACGTACACCACGCAGGCGCGCCAGAAGTGGTCGGCGCGGCACAGCGACGCGCTGCTGCGGACGGCCGAAGGGCTCGCCGCGCTCGATACCGCGGCGTATCCCCAGGCCGCGCTCGAGGGGGTGTGGCATCGCGTGCTGTTCAACGAATTCCACGACGTCCTGCCCGGCTCCGGCATCCACCAGATCTACCTGGACGCCAACGCCAACTACGACAGCGCCTGGGCGACGCT
>DATKNX010000166.1:0-4211 GCA_035541085.1 Gemmatimonadales bacterium
CCCGCCGGAGCCGCCCGTTCGAGACGTCGAAGATCCCGTCGGGCAGCGTGAGCGCGATGCGCTGGCTGTCGGGCTCGTCGGCCTGCGTGTCCTTGTTCGGCCACCAGATGCTCGCGCCCACGCCCTGGTCGGTGGTCACGATCCAGGGGTGGCCGAGGCTGTCCGTGGCCCACGTGAACCCGCCGTCCCACGGCGGGCGCTTCGCCGCCTGCGGCCGGCCGTGATAGTAGACCGTGATGGTGCGGAGCGCGCCCGCCGGCGACGCCGCCGGCAGGGTCGCGAAGAACGCGTTGCCGTCGCGGCTGAAAGGAACGTGGCGTCCGCCCGCCACCATGCTGTCCACCACCAGCGGCTGCTGGAGATCGATCTGCATCCGGCGTGCGGGCCTGAGGACCCGGTAGGTGATGCCGTTCCAGCCGCTGATGCTGCTGTCGGCGGGCTTGATGGCGACGTGGAGGTCGTAGAACGCCACGTCCCACCACGTGCGGTCGGGGCTCGTGAGCGAGCCGCGCAGCGAGTCGGCGTGGGTGAACGCCGGCGCGTGGGTGTGGGCGTTCTGCGCGGCGGCCGCCAGCGGGACGGCGGCGAGGGCGCACACGAGGCCGAGCTTCGTCATGGATCGCTCCAGCGTCCAGGTTCCGGTGTCGCCTCATCTTATGCGGAGCTCCGCGGCCGGGCCAGCCGAGGCTTCGGAGCCGCCGCGCCAATCGGGACAGGCCCAGTCGGGGGAAATCCCGGCCGGGCATTTGCGTCGGCGGCCTCAGCGCTATACGGTGGGGGGGCCCCCCGTTGCCCCCGGCGCGGGCGCCCGATGGCTGCGGCGCCCCACGCCGGCGGGCGGGAGGAGGTCGGATGCCGCCCAAGGGAACGAAGCGGCGCGCGGCGCGCCCCGCGAGCGGGACGGGACCGGAGGAGAGGGTCGCCCCGCCGCTGTGGGACGCGCTGCCCGACGTCATGTACCAGGTCCGCGGCACGGAAGGCACGCTCGACTCCCTCAGCGCCGCGTTCTCGCAGTTGACCGGCTGGGAGCCAGCCGAGTGGCTCGGCCGCCCGTTCGCCGAGCTGGTCTACGCCGACGACCTGCCCCGCGCCATCGACAAGTACCAGGCCATCCTCCGCGGCGAAACCGTCGGCCCGTTCGAGCTCCGCATCCGCACCAGGGACGGCGGCTTCATCATCGCCGAGTTCCACAGCGCCCCCCTCGTCGAGAACGGCCGGATCGTCGGCGAGCGGGGCATGGCCCGCGACGTCACCGAGCGCCGGCGCGCCGCGGAGGCCCTGCAGGCCGCGGAGGAGCGGTTCCGCACGCTGTTCGAGGCCGCGGACGAGGCACTGTTCCTGATGGACGGCGCCGTGTTCGTGGACATCAACACGAAGTGCTGCGAGATGTTCGGCCTGCACGACCGGACCGACATGATCGGGCACTCGCCGGCCGACTACTCCCCGCCGCTGCAGCCCGACGGACGGGACTCGCGCGAGAAGGCGATGGAGTACATCCTCGCCGCCCTGCAGGGCCAGGCCCAGCGGTTCTACTGGAAGCACTGCCGGCGCGACCGCTCGGCGTTCGACGCCGAGGTCTCGCTCACCGCGCTGACGCTGCACGGCAAGGTGCACCTGCAGGCCATCGTGCGCGACATCACGGCGCAGCGCGCCGCCGAGCAGGCCGTCCGCGAGAGCGAGGAGCGCTTCCGGCTGCTGTCGGAGGCCGCCTTCGAGGGCATCGGCATCGCCGACGAGGGCCGGATCGTGGACTGCAACGAGGACCTCGCCGCGATGCTGGGCTACCGGCGCGAGGAGATGATCGGGCGGCCGGTGCTGGATTTCGTGGCGCCGGTGGACGTGGAGCTCGTGAGCGAGAAGCACCGCTTGGAGGCCGTCGAGCGCTACGAGCACGTGGCGCGGCGCAAGGACGGCTCGACGTTCCACGTCGAGGTGCAGGGGCGGAGCCTGCCCTACCAGGGCCGGAAGCTGCGCGTCAGCGCCATCCGCGACATCAGCGACCGCCGCCGCTCGGAATTGATCCAGGGCGCGATCTTCCGGATTTCGGAGGCCGCGCACACGGCGCTCAGTATGCAGGAGCTGTTCGCGGCGATCCACCGCATCGTGGGCGAGCTGATGCCGGCGCGCAACTTCTACATCGCGCTCTGCGACCCCGGCTGCGACACGATCAGCTTCCCGTACTTCGTGGACGAGTTCGACCCGACGCCAGCGCCGAAGCGGCCGGGCAAGGGGCTGACCGAGTACGTGTTGCGCACGGGCATCCCGCTCCTGGCCACGCCGGAGGTGAGCCTCGACCTCGAGCGCCGCGGCGAGGTCGAGCTGATCGGCGCGCCGTCGGTGGACTGGCTGGGCGTGCCGCTCGTGGCGCAGGGCGACACGTTCGGCGTCGTGGTCGTGCAGACCTACACACAGGGCGTCCGCTACTCGGCCGCCGACCGCGACCTGCTGCAATTCGTCTCGGCGCAGATCGCGATGGCCGTGCAGCGCAAGCGTGCGGAGGAGGCCCTGCGGCGCTCGGAGGTCAGCCTCCGGGCCTTCGTGGACAACGCGGTGTTCGGCATCTCGCGCAGCCTGCCCGACGGCACGGTCATCACGGCCAATCAGGCCCTCGCCCGGATCCTCGGCTACCGCTCGCCCGACGAGTTGATCGGTGTCAAGGTGGGGGCGGCGTTCTACCGCCGCCCCGCGGACCGCGAGACGATGCTGCGCGAGATGCAGCGCGGCGAACGGTTCGAGAACCTCGAGGCCGAGTGGCGGCGGCGCGACGGCTCGCCGCTCACCGTCCGGCTGTCGGGGCGCACCGTGCGGGCGCCCGAGGGAGCGGTGGAGGGCTACGAGGTCATCATCGAGGACATCACCGAGCGGCGCACGCTGGAGGCGCAGCTCCGGCAGGCCCAGAAGATGGAGGCCGTCGGCCAGCTGGCGGGCGGCGTGGCGCACGACTTCAACAACCTGCTCACCACCATCCTGGCCTCCAGCGAGCTGCTGGCGTCCGGACTGCCGCCGGGCACGCCGCACCGCGACGACGTCGCGATGATCCACCAGGCGGCGCAGCGCGCCTCGGAGCTGACGCGGGACCTGCTGGCGTTCAGCCGGCGCCAGGCGCTCGAGTTGCAGGCCGTGCCGCTGGGCGGGCTGGTCGCGGACTTCGCGCGCCTGGCGCGCCGCATCGTGCCGGAGGACGTCGAGGTCGCCGTCCAGGTGGAGGCGCCCGGCGCGGTGGTGCGCGCCGACCCGGGCGCGGTCGAGCAGATCCTGATGAACCTCGTCACCAACGCTCGCGACGCGATGCCCGGCGGCGGCACGCTCCGGCTGGTCGTCGGCCACGGCACGCTCGACGAGGACGACTGTCGCGCGCGCGGCTGGGGCGCGCCCGGCGAGTACGCGGTGCTCACCGTCGCCGACACGGGCGAGGGGATGGACGCGCAGACGCAGCAGCACATCTTCGAGCCGTTCTTCACCACCAAGCCGGTGGGCCAGGGCACGGGCCTCGGGATGGCGATGGTCTACGGGCTCGTCAAGCAGCACGGCGGGTTCGTGAGCGTGTACAGCGAGCCCGGCCTCGGCACGACGGTCCGCGTGTACTTCCCCACGGTCGCGGAGGCCCCGCAGGCCAAGCGCGCCGCGCCGAGCGGCGAGATCCGCGAGGGCAAGGAGACCATCCTGCTCGTCGAGGACGACGCCATCCTGCGGCGCACCGCGAAGCGGGTGCTGGAGAAGTTCGGCTACACGGTGGTCACGGCGACGGACGGGCTCGACGCGCTCAACATCATCCACCTCAAGGCCACCCCGGCCGATCTCATCATCAGCGACGTGGTGATGCCGCACGCCAGCGGCCCGCAGCTCCTGACCGCGCTGCGCGAGACCGGCGCGGCGCCGAGGATCCTGTTCACCAGCGGCTACGCCGCGCGCGACGTGCGCGAGCGGACGACCCTCGATCCCTCGGTGCCCTTCCTCGCCAAGCCGTGGACCATCGCCGAGCTGCTGCGCAAGGTCCGCGAGGTGCTCGACACGCCCATCAGCGTCTGAAAAGCGGCGCACCACCTGACGTTCCCGCCCTGCTGGCGCAAAACCGACCTGCCCGATAGGATTACGCCGCTCCCGCCGCCAGACCGAAGCCGTTCGTCCGTCAACGCGGCACGTCGTGCGCCCTGCATCGGAGGTACGCCCATGCATCGATCGACCTCGTCAGCCCGCTGGACCCGATTGGG
>DATKNX010000167.1:0-10749 GCA_035541085.1 Gemmatimonadales bacterium
CCCCCGATGGGCAACACGCGGCCGCTCAGGGTCACCTCTCCGGTCATCGCCACGTCGTGGCGCGCCGCCCGCTGCGTCATCGCGCTCACGAGCGCCGTCGCCATCGTGACGCCCGCCGAGGGCCCGTCCTTCGGAATGGCGCCCGCCGGCACGTGCACGTGCACCTCGCGGTCCCTGAGCGCCTCCTCGGGCACGCCGAGCGCCGCGGCGTGCGTCTTGGCGTACGTGAGCGCCGCGCGCGCCGACTCCTTCATCACGTCGCCGAGGTGGCCGGTCAGCACGAGGTCGCCCTTGCCCGGCATCAGCGACGCTTCGACGAACATGATGTCGCCGCCGGTCGGCGTGTAGTACATCCCGGTGGCGGTGCCGACCGCGTCGCTCGCGGCCGCGCGCTCCGGCCGCACCTTCGGCCGGCCGAGCTGCGCGCGCACTTCGGCGCCGGTGAGCACGATCCGCTCGCCGCCGTCCACGGCCACGCGCCGCGCGATCTTCCGCGCGAGCCGTCCGAGCTCGCGCTCGAGTTGCCGGACGCCGGCCTCCCGGGTGTAACCCGAGACAATCTCGCGCACGGCCGAGTCCTCGATGGACAGCCGGTCGGACGTCAGGCCGTTTTCCTTGAGCTGGCGCGGAACCAGATACTGCCGGGCGATGGCCAGCTTCTCCTGCTCGGTGTAGCCGGTGAAGTCCACGGTCTCCAGCCGATCCAGCAGCGGCGCGGGGATGTTCTGGAGGAAGTTGGCCGTGGCGATGAACAGCACCTCCGATAGGTCGAACGGCACGCCCAGGTAGTGGTCCGTGAACGAGTCGTTCTGCGCCGGATCGAGCACCTCCAACAGCGCGGCGGCGGGATCACCCTGGAACGACACGCCGAGCTTGTCCACCTCGTCCAGCAGGAAGACGGGGTTCTTCGTGCCCGCCTGCTTCATCCCCTGGATGATGCGGCCGGGCATCGCGCCCACGTAGGTCCGCCGGTGGCCGCGGATGTCCGCCTCGTCGCGCGCACCGCCGAGCGAAATGCGGACGTACTTGCGGCCCATCGCGCGCGCGATGGACTTCGCGATCGAGGTCTTGCCCGTACCCGGCGGCCCCACGAAGAGCAGGATGGGGCCCTTGGCCAGGATCCGGTCGTCGGCCTGCCCCGGCACCTTCGCCTCCGCCGCGGCCTGCTCCTTCTTCTCCTCGCGCTCCCGCAGCTGCCGGACCGCCAGGAACTCCAGCACGCGCTCCTTGACGTCGCGCAGCCCGTAGTGGTCCTCCTCGAGGACCTGCTCGGCACGCGCCGTGTCGAGCGAATCGTCCGACCGCGCGTTCCACGGCAGCTCGGCGATCCACTCCAGGAACGTGCGGATCACCTGGGCTTCCATCGAGTCCTTGGAGGCCCGCTCCAGCCTGCCCAGCTCCCGGTCGACTTCCTTCTGCGCCGCCTCGGGCAAGTGGAGCTGCTTGAGCTTGTCGCGCAGCGCCGCGAAGTCGCGATCGTCCTCGCTGTCGCCGAGCTCGTGGCGGATCGCCTTCATCTGCTCGCGCAGGTACATCTCGCGCTGCCGCTCGCCCAGCTCCTCCTGGACTTGCGACTTGATGTCCTCCTGCGCGTCGAGCACGCCGATCTGGCGCTGCATCAGGATCAGCACCCGGCGCAGGCGCTCCTCGACGCCCAGCATCTCCAGCAGGGCCTGGCGTTCGGGGGTCTTCGCGTCCAGGTAGCCGGCCACCATGTCCGAGAAGCGGCCGGGGTCCGTCACCGACGACAGCACCGACTGCACCATTTCTTCCGGGAGCCCGCTCTTCTGCCCGAGCTCGCCCGCACGCTCGCGCGCTTCCTTGTACAGCGCGAGGAACGCCGGCTCGTTCGGGTCGAGCGGCGATTGATCCTCCGCTTCCCGGATCACCACCTCGAGGTACCCTTCGCGCTCGGCGAGGTGGATCGCGCTGGCGCGGAATTCTCCCTGCAACAGCAGTTGCACGCCAGCCAGGCCGCGTTGCATCTGCCCGATGCGCGCCACGGTGCCGACGGAGTAGAGGTTCTCGGGCGTCACCTGCTCGACGTTCTCCCGCTGCGCCACCGCGAAGATCAGCCGCCGCTCGGACTTCAGCGCCGCTTCGATCGCCTTCAACGTGCCTGCCCGCCCGGCGCTGATGGATGACGTGACGCCGGGGAACAGCACCATGTCGCGCAGTGGAAGCAGGGGAAGGGTCAGCCGTTCGGTCATCCGGTCCTCGCGCGTCTCGTCCAGGGAGTGTCGTTTCCGTTGCCGGGCCAGAACAGGGCACCGATCGTGCCACCATGGGGAGTGCGTTTTGTGCCATTCTGGCAGCGCGCCGGGGTGGCCGCGACGCGGCGCGGCGTCCCGGCACTCAGCCCGGCCGCAGCTGGCAGGAATCTCGCGGATTGCCCTGCCTGTGGAGCAGCGCTAATCTAAGCCCCGCTATGGAGCTGCCGAGTCGATGACCGCCGCCGACGGCGACCGCGCGCTCGAGGGCCGACTCACCGCCGCCCTCGCCGACGCATACTCGATCGAATCCGAGATCGGTCGAGGCGGCATGGGCGTGGTGTACCGCGCGCGCGACGAGAAGCTCAAGCGCACGGTGGCGATCAAGGTGCTGCCCCCCGAGCTGGCCTACCGCAAGGACATCCGGGCGCGCTTCATGCGCGAGGCCGAGACGGCGGCCCGCCTGTCGCACCCGAACATCGTGCCCATCCACAGCGTGGGCGAGGCGAACGACCTCGTCTACTTCGTGATGGGGTTCGTGGACGGGGAGTCGCTGTCGGTGCGCATCAAGCGCCGCGGACACCTCTCGATGGAAGAGGTGCGCCGCATCATGCGCGAGACCGCGGACGCCCTCTCCGCCGCCCATCAGCAGGGCGTCATCCACCGCGACGTGAAGCCCGACAACATCCTCCTCGAGGGTACGCGCGGCCGCGTGATGGTGACGGACTTCGGGATCGCCAAGGCGCTGAGCGCCGAGGGCGGCACGCTCACCGACACCGGCATCGCGATCGGCACGCCGGCGTTCATGAGCCCCGAGCAGGCCGCCGGCGAGCGCGTCATCGACGGGCGCTCGGACCTGTACTCGCTCGGCGTCGTGGCCTATCAGATGCTGACCGGCGAGCTGCCGTTCAGCGCGCCCACGGTGCCGGGCCTGCTGATGAAGCAGATCGGCACGCCCGCGGTGCCGGTGGACCGGCTGCGGCCGGATACCCCGCGCGACCTCGCCCAGACGGTGATGCGCTGTCTCGAGAAGGATCCCGAGGACCGCTGGCCCACCGCGGACGCGCTACGTCGTGCGCTCGAGACGGGCACCTACGTCCCGCCCGCGGCGCGGCCCGGCTCGCGGCGTTCGGTGCAGGCCCCGGAGAGCCGGCCCGCGGCGCCTTCTTCACGCGCCGTGGACCCCTCGCAATGGCTTGAGGAGCGCAAGGGCCGCCACGCCGAGCGCGCCGAGCGCATCCGCGCCAAGATGGAGGTGCGCCTCGACAAGGCGGACCGAAGGCTCGAGCGGCAGCAGCGAGAGGAGCGGGAGGTCGCCAAGCGCGCCGCCGAGACGGGCGAGCCGCTCATGGTGGTCCAGCTGCGGCACCGCGTCGCCCGGTACGCGTCGGTCATCGGGCCGCTGATGCTGATCAACCTCACGTTCGCCGGCGGGATCCACCACC
Source organism: Gemmatimonadales bacterium (assembly GCA_035541085.1). Taxonomy (GTDB): domain Bacteria; phylum Gemmatimonadota; class Gemmatimonadetes; order Gemmatimonadales; family JACORV01; genus Fen-1245. The sequence goes on from DATKNX010000167.1 coordinate 3,656, forward strand.
CGTGGTTCCTGGTACCGGCCGTGTGGATGGGCTGGGGGCTCGCCCGCGACTACTCGCGGCTGTGGACCGCCGGCTATTCGTGGCGCGACGTGCTGCACCGTCCGCCGGCGCCCGACGCGCTGGAGGCCAAGATGGGCCGCGCCTCGGGAGCCCTTCCGTCGCCCGGCACGCCGGAGGAGTTCGGCGCGCACGCGGCCGGCATCGAGCAGGCACGTCGCGATCGCGCCGCCATCGTCGGCATGCTCGAGCGCCTGCCCAAGTCGGAGCGCAAGATGCTGCCCGAGATCGGGCCGACCGCGGACCAGCTGCTGGAGCGCGCCACGGATCTCGCGCGCACGCTGTCGGCGCTCGAACGCGACATCGACACCGCGGCGGAGGACAAGATCGACGTCCGCATCGCGGCGCTCGAGCAGGAGCCGGCTTCCGCAGACCGCGAGCGCCGGTTGGGCCTGCTCCACCGCCAGCGGCAGACCGTGCACGATCTGATCGCGCGCCGAGGCGCGCTGGAATCGCAGCTCGAGGCCTGCCTCCTGGCGATGCAGAACGTGCGGTTCGACCTGCTCCGGCTGCGCTCGGCCGGTGTGGCCGAGGCGCTCGGGGACCTCACGCAGGCCACGCAGCAGGCGCGAGCGCTCTCGCGCGACGTGGACGCCGCGGTCTCGGCCGCCGAGGAAATTCGCAGGATCACGGGTCGCGAGCCGAGGGCGCAGCAGAGCTGACGCCCGCAGGCGGCGTCAGGTGCCGCGTGCGATCAGGCAGGACCGAATAAGCGGGAAGATCTCTGCGGCCGTCCATCCGAACCGCCCCAGCTCCAGTGCGGCCTCCTCGGCCCCGCTGCACGCCGCACCCCCGGCGCGCGTCCCCACGACCGCGGCACCCCAGTAGCCGGTTTGCCACGCCGGTCGAGCGGCGATCGCGGCCGTGAAGACGGGTGCGGCCAGCGCGGGCGGCGCCCGCTGGCCCAGGGTGACGGCCACGCCTTCGAGGGCTCCCGGGAACGGACGCTCGAGCGTCGGATGCAGGGCCGCCAGCGAGCGCGTCATCTCCGACGCCGCCAGCGAGTAGGCGCCGGCGTTCGCGTCGAATTGCGCCAGCACGGCCAGCGCGAACGCGGAATCGCCCCCGTTCCGGCCGACGTCCTCGAGCAGCTGCCGCGAGTGGGCCGTGTCCTGCAGTGCGAGGGTGCTCAGCCCTGCCGTGAGGAGCCACTCGGGCTCGCCGGGGCGGGCACGCAGCGCCGCCGTCAGGTGCTCGGCGGCCGCGTGGAAGTCACGCCGGTCGAACAGCACCGTGCCGAGCCCCGCCTCGTAGGCCGGCTCGCGCGGCGCGGCCTGCACGGCCAGCTCCGCCGAGTGCAAGGCCTCGGCTTCGTCTCCCGGCAGCGCGGCGGCGTAGCCCGCGCGCCACGCGCCCGGCGCGAGCGGCCATCCGTCCAGCAGCGGCAGCGAATCGCCGACGGCCGCCTTCAGGGCGACCAGCGAGTCGAACACCTCCGCCGCGCGCGTGCCCGCCAGGAGCGACCGGGCAGCCTCGAACTCCAACGCCGGGCGATCGTCGGTGTGCCGGAACGCTGCGCCCCTGGCGAGCGCCGCGGTCCCGCGATCGCCCAGCAGGAAATGCCCCAGGAGCTGCGCGGGCTGCGTGACCTGCAGCCACATCCGCAACGCATCGGCCGTCCGGGTCCCGGGCGCCAGCGCGGCCGCGATGCGCGCGCCGCTCCAGCGGATGGGCTCGCGCGAGCCAAGGACGATCAGGTCGCTCGCGTTCGCGTACCAGATCTCCACGTGCGGGAAGACGGCCCGGAGGTTGGCCACCACCACCGCGACGGCGCCCGGCGTCACGCGGTACATCTGGAGCCACTGGCAGAAGATCCCGCCCGGGGCCAGCCGGCGGTTCACCACCGCGAAATAGTCGCGGGTGAAGAGCGACGCGACGCCGGCGATCCACGGGTTCGACGGCTCGGACACGATCACGTCGTACGCGGTGTCCTGCAGCATCAGCGCGCTGCGCGCGTCGTCGGCGATGACGTGCACCCGCGGGTCCGACAGGACGTCGCGATTCACGTCGCGGAAGTCGGGCGCCGCCCTTAGGACGGCCCGCTCGATCTCGGCGACGTCGATGCGCGTCACCCCGGGCACGTCGGCGATGGTCCGCGTCGTGGCCCCGCTCCCGAAGCCCACCACGAACACGCGGCGCGGCCGCGGATGGCCGAGCGCGGGCAGCAGCCCCAGCGACACCTGCGTGTCCATGTCCGCGACGCTGGAGGCGTCCACCTTGCCGTTCACCTTGAGCCAGGTCTGGTTCCCGTCGCGCCACACCGACACGGCGGCGTTCCATCCCTCCTCGAAGCTCAGTTGCTCGGACCCGTAGCCGCGGAGGTAGCGCGCGAGGTCGTCGCTGTTCATGACCGTCCGCCCGTAGACCGCCGGCGCGCGATCCAGCAGCCGCCCGGACCAGCTCGGCGTCGCGAGCGCGATCACGAGCGCGAGGAGCCCCAGGGCCACCGGCAACCGCTCGCCCCACCCCGGGCTCGTGGCGCCGCGGTACCGATAGGCCCACACGGCCAGCGCGGCGGCGGCGCCGACGTTGACCAGCACGCCCACCATCAGCGTGCGCTCGCTGCCGATCAGGTGGATCAGCAGGAACCCCGTCGCGACGGCTCCGACGATGCTGCCCAGCGTGTTGGCCAGATAGGCGCGCCCCACCTCGCGCCCGGTCGCGCCCGCCCGCTCCGACGCCAGCTCGGCCAGCAGCGGGAAGCTCAGGCCCATGCCCACGGCCGGCGGGATGACCACCATCGCCACCGCCATCGCGTGCAGGGCGAGCAGGTCGCCGACGCTCAGGAAGTCCACCTGCAACGTCCCCACGACGTAGACCGGCAGCGTCCGGAAGAACGGGAAGAGCAGCGCGGCGAGGACGGCGATGCACCCCTGCACGATCGCGGCGCGCGTCAGCAGGTCGCCCGGCGAGAGCCCCCGGCCCACGGCGACGAGGCTCCCCAGGCCGATGCCCAGCAGGAAACACGCGAGGATCGTGGTGAAGGCGTACGTCGAGCTGCCGAAGACGAGGATCAGCGCCCGCGTCCACGCGATCTCGTAGAGGAGCGACGCGAACGCCGTGAGCGCGACGAGCCAGATCGCCAAGCGCCGGATCGCGCGCCCGGGGTCCGGCGTGAACACCGGCTCGGCTTCGCGCACGGCCTCGGGCGCGCCCGCTTCGGGCAGCCGGGCGAGGAGCAACGCCGCGGCACCCAGCGCCAGGTTCGCACCTCCCGTCGCCAGGAGCGACGCGCGCAGCCCGACGTGCTCGATCAGCACGTAGCCGGCGAGCAGGCATCCCACCACGCCGCCGACCGTGTTCAGCCCGTAGAACAACGCGAGCTCGCCCCGGAACTGGTCGCTGCGGTCGCGCGCGAACGCGCGCGTCAAGACCGGCAGCGTGCCCCCCATCAGGAAGGTCGGCACCAGCAGCACGACGAAGGCGAAGACGAACTTGATGGCCGTCCCCGCCCACAGCCCCGGCTCCAGCGCGCGCGCCACGCCCAGATAGGCGGCGCCGATGCCCGGCATGATCCACGGCGACAGCAGTCCGAACACGCCGATGGCGACTTCGAGCGCGCCGTACAGCACCGCCGGCCGCGCCTGCCGGTCGACGCGCCGGCCCAGGACCCAGGCGCCCAGGCCGAGGCCGCCCATGTACGCGGCGACGACCGTCGTGACGGAGTGGATGGTGGAACCGAAGACCTGGTAGAGCTGCCGGACCCAGATCAGCTCGTAGGTGAGGCCGGCCGCGCCGGACACGACGAAGATCAACCCGAACAGCGCGTGCCGTAGCTGCCGGGCGCCGGACATCAGAAGGCCGCCATCTCCCGGATCGCCGCGGCGACGTCGGCGACCTGCGGCAGGATGTGGTCCTCCAGCTGCGGTGCGTAGGCGACGAACGTGTCGGTCGACGCCACGCGGCGGACCGGGGCGTCGAGCCACGGGAACAGCTCGTCCGCGATGCGCGCGGCCAGCTCGGCGCCGTAGCCCCACGAGAGCGAGTCCTCGTGCGCGACGATCACCTTGCCGGTCTGCTTGACCGAGCGGGCGATCGTCTCCCAGTCCACGGGCGACAGGGACCTGAGGTCGATCACGTCCACGCCGACCCCGTCGGCTTCCTCGACCTCCTTGGCCGCGACGAGCGCCCGCTGGACCAGCGCGCCGTACGTCAGCACCGTGACGTCGGTCCCGGACTTCACCACCTTCGCCTTGCCGAAGGGCACCATGAAGTTCGGCCCCGGATACGGCGCCTTGTTGTAGGTCTGGCGGTACAGGTGCTTGTGCTCGAGGAACAGCACGGGGTCGTCGCAGCGGATGGCTGTCCGCAGCAGGCCGTTGGCGTCCAGCGCCGTCGCGGGACACACCACCCGCAGTCCGGGGATGTGCGTGAACAGCGACGCCCCCGTCTGCGAATGGTAGACCGCGCCGCCCTTGAGATACCCGCCGTACGTCACCCGCACGACGACCGGGGCGCTGAACGCATTGCTCGAGCGCCACCGCATCGTCGCGAGCTCGTTCCGAATCTGCATGTAGGCGGGCCAGATGTAGTCGAAGAACTGGATCTCGACGACCGGCTTGAGGCCGCGCGTCGCCAGGCCGACGGCGCGGCCGACGATGTTCGCCTCCGCCAGCGGCGCGTTGTACACGCGCTCCCCGCCGAACTGCTTCTGCAGCCCCCACGTCACCTTGAAGACGCCACCCTTGCCTTTGACCTTGCCCAGCGCTCCGGCCCGTGACGCGTCGGCCACGTCCTCGCCGAACAGCACGATGCGCGCGTCCCGCGCCATCTCGTCCCTGAGGCACGCGTTGAGCAGGTCCACCATCGTCGTCGGATCGCCGGAGAACCGCGGATCGTCCTCGGTGTCGAAGCTCTCCGATGTGGGATCGACGTCCGGGGAGTAGACGTAGAGCGGCACGGTCTCGACGGCCGGCTGCGGGGAGGCCAGCGCCGCTTCCGCCGCCGCGTCGACGGACGCCGCCACCTCGCCGCGCACGCGCTCCAGGTCGTCCGCCGTCGCCGCGCCCTCGGCCACCAGCCGATCCGCGAAGGTCTGCAGCGGATCGCGCTTCGCCTCCGCCGCCCGCTCCTCCGGGGTCCGGTACATCACCTCGTCGTCGGAGAGCGAATGCGAATACGGCCGGATTACGTGCGCGTGCACGAGCGCGGGTCCGCGGCGCGCCCGGCAGTGCGCCACGGCGCGCGCGAGCGTCTCGTGCGAGGCGATCGGATCGCAGCCGTCCACCTCCTCGACCAGGAGGTCGGGGAAGCCGGCGACGAGCTTCGAGATCGACCGGCCGGCCGTCTGGACCTCGATGGGCACCGAGATCGCGTAGCCGTTGTCCTCGACGAGGAAGAGCACCGGGAGCTTCAGGTTCGACGCCGTGTTGAGCGCCTCCCAGAACTCGCCCTCGCTGGTCGTGCCGTCGCCGAGCGAGCAGTAGACGACCTCGTCGTTGTGCGCACGCTCGCGGCGGTCCGCCACCCCCTCGATGCGATCGTAGCGGTACCAGGCCTCGGCGCAGCCCACGGCCTGCAGGCACTGGGTACCGGTCGGGCTCGACTGGCTGACGATGTTCAGCTTGCTGTGGCCCCAATGCGACGGCATCTGCCGTCCGCCCGAGTTCGGGTCCGCCGCGGCGCCCACGGCCGACTGCAGCATCTCGGTCGGCGTCATGCCCAGGGCGAGGCAGAGGGCACGATCGCGATAGTAGGGGTAGAACCAGTCGTGAGCGGGCTTGAGGACCATGCCGGCGGCCACGAGCACCGCCTCGTGGCCCGCGCCGGAGATCTGGAAGAAGATCTTGTTCTGCCGCTTGAGCTGGATCTCCTTGTCGTCGATGCGGCGCGACAGGAGCATCAAGCGATAGATGCCCAGCAGGTCGGGCTTGGCGAGCTGCCGGGCGCCGGCCTCGGTCTTGGTCCGTGTGGCCATGTGGCTCGCAAAATAGCCGTCCGCCCATCCCGGCTCAACGCCACGTGCCCGGGCAGGCGCCTTGGGCCGGGCCGCCGCGGTATCTCGCGCCCGCGCACCGGCGCCACTACCTTCTCCCGAACACCCCTGCTCCGAAGGCACCGTTGAACGAAAGCGCGAAGAAGACCGTCCTGCGCCATTTCCCCTACGGGATGTACGCCGTGACCGTGATGAGCGAGGGCGAGGACCACGGACTCACGGCCAACTGGGTGATGCAGGCGGCCTTCACGCCGCCGATGGTCGTGGTCGCTTTGGAGAACGACTCGAAGAGCCTGCCGATGATCCGGGACGCCCGTGGCTTCGCGGTCAACATCCTCGCCGCGGGCCAGCGCGAGCTCGCCGCGCAGCTCGGCCGGTCCTCGCGCCGCAATCCGCACAAGCTCCACGCTGTGCCGGCGCGCCCCGCGCCGATCACCGGCGCCCCCATCCTCACCGAGGGCCTGGGGTGGCTCGAGTGCCGTTTCGTGGCGACGATGCCCGCCGGCGACCACACGCTGGTCCTCGGCGAAGTGGTCGAGGCGGGAGTGGAGCGCGAGGGACAGGCCCTCACCCTCGGCGATTCGGGGATGAAGTACGCGGGCTGAGCGCTTCGCGTGTGCGGCGGCGCTCGGCGCCGCGCTCGTCGTCTCCCGCTCCGCCGCGGCTTTTGCCCAGGCACAACCCGACACCCTGATGTACGACGTGGCGGTCGTCACGTTCTCGCCCGCGCACCTGTCCGTGGAGGGTCGCCTGACCACCGCCGTGGCGGGGACCGTGACGCTGGCCGACCCGCCGGCCGCCCAGCCCGCCGGCACCGACGTCGAGGGCTTCGCGGCCACCGACGACCGCGGTCGCCCGCTCAGGGTTCGCACCGTCCCCGGCGGCTACGCCACCGACGCTCCAGCGGGTGCCGTGCGCTTCCGGTACCGGCTCGACTTCCAGAGCGGCACCCCATTGAGCTCCACGGGAGCCGGGTTGGACGCGGCCCACCTGTACGCCGTGAGCCGCAGCGTCTTCGTGGCGCCGGATCCCGCCGCCTACCGCGCCGAGGCGCGGCCGTACCCGCTGCTGTGGGTCCACTTCGTCACGCCGCCCGGCTGGC
>DATKNX010000168.1:0-32753 GCA_035541085.1 Gemmatimonadales bacterium
CGCATCGTGCCGGCCACGACCACCGCCCGCCGCTCGCCCCTGAGCGCGGCCAGCAGGTCCAGCGCGGCGCCGAACGACGACGGGTTGGCGTTGTAGCAGTCGTTGATCACCGTCATCCCGCCCAGCTCGAGCACCTCCGAGCGGCCCGCGGGCAGGCGGGCCTCCTTGAGCGCGGCGGCGGCGTCGGCCAGCGGCACGCCGACGGCGTCGGCGACGGCGAGCGCCACCAGGGCGTTCGCCACCATGTGGCGGCCGCGGAGCGGAAGCTCGACCGGGACGCCGCGCACGGTGAAGCGGGGCCGGCCGTCGGGCAGCAGCACGAGGTCGTCGGCCTTCCAGTCGCCGGCGGGGTCCACGCCCGCGGTGACGACGCGCTTCGCGGCCCGGCGCGCCGCGTCGGCGAGGCGCGCGGGCACCGTGCCCACCACGGCCGTCGGCGCGCCGGCCAGGAGGGCCGTCTTCTCCTCGAAGACCCGGTCCAGGCTGCCGAAGCCCTCGAGGTGCCCCTCGGCCACGGTCGTGACGACGGCGACGTCGGGCCGCACGATGTCGCGGAGGCGGGCGATCTCGCCGGGCACGGAGGCGCCGCACTCGACCACCGCGACCTCCGCCTCGACCGGCGCCGCGAGCAGGGTGAGCGGCACGCCCACGAGGTTGTTGAGGTTCCGGTCGGACTTGTGGACGCGCAGCTTCGCCCCCAGCGCCGCGGCGGCGAGCTCCTTCGTGCTCGTCTTGCCCGTGGTGCCGGTGATGGCCACCACCGGGCCCTTGAGCGCCTCGCGGCGGTGGCGCGCCAGCCGGCCGAGCGCGACGAGCGTGTCGTCCACCTCGAACCAGTCGAAGCCGGGCCAGCGCGGCGTCCCGTGCCGCACGACGACGGCGCCGACGCCCGCCAGGCGCGCGTCGCTGAGGAAGTCGTGCGCGTCGAACCGCTCGCCCTTGAGCGCGACCAGCAGCTCCCGCTCCTTGAGCGAGCGCGTGTCGGTCGAGACGCCGGCGTAGGCGTTGTCCCACTTCGCCAGCGGCAGCTCGAGGGCCTCGATCACCTCGTGCGCGGTCCACGCGAAGGCCGTCACGCCGCGCCCCCCTCGCCCGCGGTGCCGGCGCCTGCGCCCGCGCCGCCGACGGCCGCGGCGACGATCTCGCGCTCGTCCATCGGCACGTGCTCCTCGCCCACGACCTGGTAGGTCTCGTGGCCCTTCCCCGCCAGCAGGATCACGTCGTCGGGCTTGGCGATGGCGAGCGCGCGCTGCACGGCGGCCCGCCGGTCCACGATCCGGAGGTGGGGCGTGCCGCCCATGCCGGCCTCGATGTCGTGCATGATCTTCTCGGGATCCTCGGTGCGCGGGTTGTCGGAGGTCACGACGCTCAGGTCGGCGCCCTTGGCGGCGATGGCGCCCATCAGCGGGCGCTTGCCCGTGTCGCGGTCGCCGCCGGCGCCGAAGACCACCACCAGGCGGCCCTTGGTGAGCGGCCGCAGCGCGGCGAGCGCGCGCTCGAGCGCGTCGGGCGTGTGGGCGTAGTCGCGCAGCACCACGCAGGGCTTCTCGGTCAGGCGCTCCATCCGACCCGGGACCTGCGGCGCCGCGCCGAGCCGCTTGGCGACCCACGCGGGCTCCCGGCCGAGCGCGATGGCCGCGGCCGCCGCGCCGAGCGCGTTCTCGACGTTGAAGGTCCCCAGGAGCGGCAGCGCGACCGGCGCCGAGGCGCCGCGCACCACCAGGTTGAAGCGCATCCCCAGCCGGTCGCCCGCGACGTCCTCGGCGCGCACGTCGGCCGGGTCCTTCACGCCGAACGTGATGTGCTCGGAGCGCCGCGGCAACGCCGCCCAGGCCCGGTCGTCGGCGTTGACGACCTGGAAGCCGCCCGGCGCGAGGTAGCGGTCGAGCTTCACCTTGGCGGCGAGGTAGTGCGCCTCGTCGCCGTGGTAGTCCAGGTGGTCGCGCGTGAGGTTGGTGAACACGGCGGCCTGGAACTCGAGCCCCGCGATGCGGTCCTGGTCGAGGCTGTGGGACGAGGCCTCCATCGCCACCGTCTGGACGCCCGAGTGGCGGAGCAGCGCGAGCGCGCGGAACAGCTCGACGGGGCCGGGCGTGGTGAGCGAGCCGCCGGTGGGCACCAGGTCGCCCTTGCCGTCGATCGCGCCCAGCGTGCCGATGGAGCCGGCCGGCGCGCGGTCGCCGAACAGGTGCCGCAGCAGGTGCGCCGTCGTCGTCTTGCCGTTCGTGCCGGTCACCGCGAGCAGCACCAGCGCCTCGCCGGGGTTCCCGAAGAACGCGCTCGCCGCGACCGACGCGGCGCGCTTCCCGTCGCGCACCTCGGCCTGCGGGATCGCCACCCCGGGCACGGGGCGCTCGACCAGGGCGAAGGCGGCGCCGGCGCGCGCGGCGGCCGCGAGGTAGTCGTGGCCGTCCACGACGCTGCCGCGGTAGGCGAGGAAGAGCGCGTCCCGCTCGACGTGCCGGCTATCGGTGGTGACGGCGGGGACGACGGCGGGCGCCCCGGCGGGCCAGCGCACGAGCAGCCCCTCGCGCTCCAGCCGCGCGCGCAGCGCCTCAGCCTGCACGGCCGGCCTCCGCGCGCACCACGACGGTGCGGCCGCGCGCCAGCGGCGCGCCGGCGGGGGGCACGGTGCCCACGACGCGGCCCCAGCCCTCGACCTTGACCTCGAAGCCCCTGCGGTGGAGCGCGCGCGCGGCGGCCCTGAGCGACGCGCCGGCCACGTCGGGCACGCCGACCGGCGCCGCCGTGTCGCGCGGCGGCGCGCCCACGGGCCAGGGCACCGTCACGCCCGCCTCGACGGGCGGCGGAGCGGCGGCCGTGTCGGCCGCCGAATCGGCGACCCAGCGCCGCACCAGGCGCGCGCGGTCGAGCGCGACGCCCGGCGTCGCCAGCGCCGCCTCGAGGATCGTGCGCACCACCGGGGCGGCGGTGGAGCCGCCGAAGTACTCGCCGGTCGGGTCGTCGAGCTTCACCACGAGCACGAGCTGCGGATCCTGCGCCGGGAAGATGCCCACGAAGCTGGCCCAGTAGTGGCCGGCGAGATAGTGCCCGCCGACCGCGCGCCGGGCGGTGCCCGTCTTGCCCGCCACCAGGTAGGTGCCCAGCGCGGCGCGCCGCCCGGTGCCCTCCTCCACCACGCCCTGCAGCATCCGCGTGAGCTCGGCGGCGACGCGCGCGTCCACCGCGCGCCGCACCGGCTCGGGGCGCGCGGCCCAGCGCACCTCGCCGTCGGCGTCGCGCACGCGGCGCACGAGCGTCGGCTCGAGCAGCACGCCCCCGTTCGCCAGCGCGGCGTAGGCCGCCGCGAGCTGCAGCGGCGTCACCGCGAGCTCGTAGCCCATCGCCAGGCTGGCCGGGCTCTCCGACGTCCAGGCGCGCGGGTTGCGCAGCCGGCCGGGCGACTCGCCGGCGAGGTCCACGCCCGTCTGCGTCCCGAACCCGAAGTCCCGCAGCGCGTCGAACTGCTCCGCCGGCGTGAGGCGCTGGCTGAACTTCGCCATCCCGATGTTGCTCGAGAGCCGGATCACGTCGGCGAGGGTCAGCGTGTCGGACGGGTGCTCGTCGTGGATCACGCGGCCGTTCAGGTCGAAGGTGCCGTGCTCGGCGAACACCTTGTCGGCGGGCGTCGCCTTGCCGTCCCGGAGCAGCGCCGCGGCGGTGAACACCTTCGCCGTCGAGCCCGGCTCGAACATGTCGCCGAGGCCGTTCCCCTCCGCCGTCGTCCTGCGCACGCTCGCCATCGCGAGGATCTCGCCGGTCGCCGGCTGGACGATCACGACGTCGCCGCCGCTCGCCCGCACGGAGTCCACCGCGCGCTCGAGCGCGTGCTGCGCGATCTCCTCGAGCTCCGCGTCGAGCGTGAGGACCACGTCGAACCCGGCCTGCGGCTCGACGGCCGGCCGCGACGGCGAGGGATAGGTGTGGCCGCTCTGGTCGCGCAGCATCACCGCGCTGCCGGGACGGCCTGCGAGGAGGGTGTCGAGGGAGCGCTCGAGGCCGCTGGCGCCGTGGCCGCTGTCGTCGGTGCGGCCGATCAGGCGGGGCGCGAGGTCCGGCCGCGGGTAGAAGCGCTCCAGCCGCGGCTCGAGGTAGACGCCGCGCAGCGTCTTGAGCGGCATCACGTCGTTCCAGGTGAACGGGCCCGGCCACTCGACCCACACGCGGTCGGACGAGAACAGGCGGGCGATCTCGGCTTGCGGGCGGCCCACCACGCGCGCGAGGAGCGGGACGGCGCGGCCCCGGTCCGCGACCTCCTGGGGCGCGAGCCCGACGCCGTACGTGGCCTGGCTCACCGCCAGCAACACGCCGTTGCGGTCGAACAGCGTGCCGCGCGCGGCGGGGAGCGTGACGCGCACCGTCTGCTGCGCGCGCGCCCGCTGCCGCCACTCGTCGCCGTGCACCAGCTGCACGTCCACCGCCTTGACGAGGACGGCGAGCGCCGCGAGGGCGAAGGCGATGCCGATCAACGTGATGCGCGAGGGCGCCTTGATCACCCGCTCACCGGGCCCGAGGGTCCTGCAGAATGACGATCTCGGTGTCCTGGGGCAAGCGCAACCCGAGGCGGGCCTGCGCCAGCGGCACCAGCACGTCCCGGCTCGCGGCGCGCCGCACCTGCGAGGCTTCGGACGCGCGCGTCACCTCGAGCGCCTGGCGCACGGTCTGGAGCGCCTTGAGCTGGCGCGCCGTGGCGAGCGCGGCGGTCTGGCGCCACACCACGAGCGCGGCCATCACGAGGAAGCCGGCGAGCCACAGCGCCACCCAGTGGCGGCCGCGCAGCTTCACGCGGCGGCCCCCCGGCGGGGCGCGTCGTGGGCGGGCGATGCGGAGGACGGCCGCGCAGCCGGGGCGGGCTCCGCCGGCGCAGCCTTCCGGAAGGCCCGGAGGCGCGCCGAGCGCGCGCGGGGGTTGGCCGCGAGCTCGGCCGGTCCCGGGCGGACGGGCCGGCGCGTGAGCACCGTGCCGAGGGCGCGGCCGCGGCAGGTGCAGACGGGCTGCGCCGGCGGGCACACGCAGGCGCGGGCCCACTCGGCGAACGCGTGCTTCACGACGCGGTCCTCGCCGGAGTGGTAGCCGACGACGGCCAGCACGCCGCCGGGCTCGAGGAGGTCGAGCAGCGCGGGGAGCGCGCGCGCGAGCCGCTCGACCTCGCCGTTCACGGCGATGCGCACGGCCTGGAAGAGCCGCGCGAAGTCGTCGGGCCCGCTCCGCGGCCCCAGGACGGCGCGGATCGCACCCACGAGGTCGTCGCTCGTCTCGAAGGGCCGGTGGCCGCGCCGGCGCACGATCTCGCGGGCCAGCGCGCGGGCGCGGCGCTCGTCGGCCCAGTCGCGGAACGCCGCGGCCAGCTCCGCTTCCGGCGCGCCGGCGAGCCAGTCGGCGGCCGTCGGCCCCGCGGGCCCCATCCGCATGTCCAGCGCGGTGCCGGGCCGGAAGCTGAAGCCGCGCGCGGGCTCGTCGAGCTGGGGCGACGACACGCCGAGGTCGAGGAGGACGCCGTCGGGGCGGAAGGCGGCGACGTCCGGATCCGCCGCCGCCGCGGCGTAGTCGCCCTCGCGCACCGTGGCGGCGGCACCGAGCGCGCGGCCCGCGGCGCGCACGGCCTCCGGATCGCGGTCGAGCCCGAGGACGCGGGCGCCGGCGGCCGCGAGGCGCGCGGCGTGGCCGCCGCCGCCCACGGTGCCGTCGAGGACGCGCGCGCAGCCCGCCATCAGCTCCGCGACCTCCTCGAGCAACACGGGCTGGTGGTGGAAGACGCCCGCTCCCGGTGAGTCGTCAGTAAGCAAACGCCCCCCCTGCCTCGGCAGGAGGGGCGCAGGATGGCGGGGCTGACGGGGCTCGAACCCGCGACCTCCGGTGTGACAGACCGGCACTCTAACCAGCTGAGCTACAGCCCCCCGCGGCCAAGCACCCAAATATAGAAGTGCCGCGGGGCGCCTACAAGCCGCTTACTGGCACTTCAGCCGCGTGCGCATCGGCGCGAGCGCGGTCGTCACGTTGCCGATGTAGGTCAGCATCTGGTTCACGCCGTCGCGGTTCACCGACGCGCCGGCCGCCAGGTTGGTCTGCGCCGGCCCGAACTGGTCGAGGATCGCCTTGCTGAGGGCGCAGGCCGAGTCCACCGTCGGCCGCTTGTTCGGATCCACCTTCAACTGCTGCAGCGGCGTGAGCGACGCGATCCCCAGGAAGAACTGCGAGTTCCCGATCAGGTACGAGATGGTCGGCGCGTTGGCCGCCGCCGCCCACGGCTGCGCCTCGCTCAGGACGGCGATGGCCCGCTGGTAGTCCTTGGCCTGGAACGCCGCGTAGCCCGCGCGCAGGAACATCGACGCCGCCTGCGGCCGCCAGTTGGTATCGGTCGTCGCCGCGGTCCGGGCCTCGGTGAGCGAGGAGTCGAACTGCTCCTTGGCCAGGGCCGGTTGCGCCGAGTCCGCGGCGGCCGCCAGGCCGAACCAGTTGGAGATGACGATGCGCCCGCGCCCGACCGTCGGCTGGAGCGCGATCAGGTGGCGGATGGCGTCCATCGCGCCGGCCGTGTCGTGGCGGTCGTACAGGCCGCTACCGTAGTTGAACCAGCAGTCCGCGTTGGCGGGCGTCCGGACCGTGCACAGCCTCTGCCACGTGAACACGTCCGCCGAGTCGTGCGCCGCGTCGTAGAACGCGATCGTCCGCGCGATGAACGTCGAATCGATCTTGTTGGAGTCCACCTGGGCCGCCGAGGCCATCGAGGCCGCCGCGTCGGCGAACTTCTGCTCGGCGCCGAGCGAGATGGCCCGCAGGATCAGCAGGTCCACCTGGTTCGGGTTCCGGTTCAGGGCGTCGTCCAGGATCATCACCGCGCTGTCGGGATGGCCGCGGCGCACCTGGATCTCGACCGCCACCTTCTTGATGTCGTTGTCCGCGACGTCCACCTGCATGATGTGGTGCAGCATGTGCAGCATCTGCGCGGTGTCGTGCTTGGCGTCGTAGATCAGGTACAGCTGCCGGCCCACCAGCGTGTTCAGCGAGTCGGCGTCGTGCGCGCGCTCGTAGGCGGCCTGCACGGAGTCGGGGTTGCCGTTGCTCGCCTGGAGGACCATCGCCAGGCAGAGGTACGCGCCGCCGCTCTCGTGGTCGTAGCGCAGCGCGCGGTTGGCCGCGTCCGTCGCCTTGGCGTAGTCCTTGTCGGCGAGCGCCGCCCGGCAGGCCTGGATGTGCTCGAAGGAGCGGAACTTGTCGGCCAGGCGGTCGGCGAGGCTGCTGCTGCCCCCGATCTTGTCGCGCGCGACCGTCATCGAGGCCGCGGCCGCCATCGGGTTCTCACGCACGGTCTGCAGCAGGCGCGCCAGCACGATCACCGAGTCTTCGCCGTGCGGGAAGATCATCCCGTCGACCATGTAGCGGGCGTTCAGGAGGTGGGCCAGCTGCCCGATCTGGCTCGGCTCCAGCGGCTGCGTGCAGGAGAAGCCGCTCTCCTCGAGCGCCTTGCACACCGCCTCCCTCGTGATCGTCGCGAAGTCGCCGGTGTGGTTGACGAGCATGCGCTGGCGCACCGCGTCGCCCGCGGCCGTCGCCAGGCTCGAGTCCGCCACCTTGTCCCGCCCGAACGGCGCGACGAGGAGCTTGGGCGCGTTCGCCGCCGCCGGCAAGCGAGACAGCTGGGCGCCGGCGGGCACCGTGACGCACCCCAGGCCCAGCAGGCCGATTCCGAGAACCCGCGCCCACAGCGGAGCGCACTCTCCACGCCGCGTCATTGCGATCCTTCCTCCGGTGACCTTGGCTGACCGCCCGCCATTGCAAGAAGTGGGCGAAGAGGGACTCGAACCCCCGACTTCCTGCGTGTAAGGCAGGCGCTCTGGACCAGCTGAGCTATTCGCCCGCGGACGCCCCACTCCCCTCTACTTACAAGATGAGGCCAAGCGGCAGCAGGATACAGTAGCCCACCACGAGGAGGATGGGCGCCGCCGTCGTGGACCCTCTGGCGAGCAGCAGGTAGCCCGCGCCGAGGACCACGGCCGCCCCGCCGAACAGGACGGCGTTCACGGCCCCGAACTGCAACCGAGACTGAGAGTTAGGCTCCGGCATGGCGACTGAGGATAGCGGCCGCTGTGGAGCCCGTCAAGCACGCCGTCACTGGGGTGGCGGCGGCGCGCCGCCGCCGCTCACGGCCGTCAGCACGTCGCGGCACTTCTTGCCCCACGGGTTGAACTTGTTCGCCGTGAAACCCGCCTGCCACGTGGCCTTGGCGGCGTCCTGGCTGCCCGCGAACCACTGCGCGCGCCCCATCTCGTAGTAGGCCTCGATCAGGTTGGGCCCGAGCTCGAGCGTCTTGCGGAAGAAGTTCTCCGCGTCCTCGAACATCTCGCGCTGCAGGTAGACCAGGCCCAGGTAGTAGTTCGCGTACAGCGTGGCCTTCTTGTCGTTGGCCATCCGGATGGCCTTCGAGAGGTGCTCGATCGCCTCGCCGAAGATCTTCTTCTTGAGGCAGATGTAGCCGAGGTTGATCCGCGCCAGCGAGTTGGCCGGCTCCTTGGTCAGCACGCGCTGGAAGGTGCCGAGCGCGTCGTCGTAGTCCTCCTTCAGCATCTGCGCCCAGCCCAGGAGCGATTCGGCCTGCACGTCGCCGGGCGAGAGGCCGAGCGCCTTGGTGAGCGACTTGATGGCGCCGTCGTAATCGCCGAGCGAGATGAGGCTCCAGCCCTTCTCGATGAAGGTCGAGGCACCGATGTGGTCGGCCTGCACGACCGGGCGCGCCGAGTCGAACTCCGGCGCCGTCGCGGTGCGGGTGTCGGCCTCCCGCTCCTTGTAGCGGTCCACGAGCTTCTTGATCTCGTCCTTGAGCGCCGCCAGCTCGCCCAGCGCGCCGTCCACCTGCTTGAACAGCGTGATGATGTCCTGCTTGACCGTGGCGAGCGCGGCGGGCGTGGCCGCGGCGTCGAGCGCGGCGGCGATCCGGTCGCGCTGCTGCCGGCAGCCGGCCACGAAGTCGTCAGCCATGGGGGACCTCCGCGCCGATGTCTTGGAGAGCGATGCGCTCGGCCGAGGTGAGGAGCCGCCCCGCGTGGAGCAGCACGACCGTGCGCGACTTGACGGTGACGATGCCCTGCACGTACGCGGCGGCGAGGCCCTTCACGACCGGCGGCGGCGGCGTCACCGCCGCGGCGGCGACGCGCAGGACCTCGGTCACCGCGTCCACCACGGCGCCGACGGCGCTGCCCTCCGCCTCGACCACCATGATCCGGGTGTCGGAGCCGATCGGGGCGTGGGCCAGCTCGAAGCGCTTGCGGAGGTCGATCACGGGGACCACCGCGCCCTCGATCTGCAGCACGCCCTCGAGGAACGGCGGCGCCTTGGGCAGCGCGGCGGGGGCGCGCCACGGCACGACCCGCTGCACCTCGAAGATGTTGAAGGCGAACTCGTGCCCGCCCACGCGGAACACGACGACCTGGAAGGTATCGCCCTGGCTCGTCACCGCTCCCGCTCCCGGAGTGCCGTCACCCGCTCGCCCAGCATCGCCGCGTCGAGCACCGTGACCAGGTTTCCGCCGCAGCGCCACACGCCCCGCACCGGCGCGTCCCCCGGCGCGGCGGGCGCGACCTGCTCGGCGCCGCCGTCCACCACGTCCTCGACCTCGTCCACCTCGACCGCGAGGTCGGCCTCGCCGGTCGTCACCACCACGGCCGTGCGCGCCGTCTCGAACGAGGGGGCCGCGCCGGTCAGCAGCGCCGCGAGGGAGACCAGCGCGACGTGGTGGTCGCGGTGCGGCATCACGCCGCGCACCACCGGCGAGACGGTGGGCACGTCCACCACGCCCGCGACGGTCACGATCTCGCGCACCGCCGCGACCTCGAAACCGTAGCGCTCGGTGCCGACCCGCGCCACCACCAGCGCCGCCGCGGCGGGGCTCACGGCCGCGCGCCCGCGCGCCGGCGGATCTCCGCCACCAGCTTCGCGGCCAGCGAGCCGAGCGGCGCCACCTCGCCCACCGCTCCCGCCTGCACCGCGGCGTGCGGCATCCCGTAGACGACCGACGTGTCGCGGTCCTGCGCGAAGGTGGCGCCGCCCGCGCGCCGGATCGCGCCGAGCCCCTCGGCGCCGTCCTTGCCCATCCCCGTCAGCACCACGCCGAGCGCGGCGGTGCCGTACGCCTGCGCCACGCTGCGGAACAGGTGGTCGGCCGCCGGCCGCACGCCCCAGAGCGGCGGATCCTGCGCCAGCTCGATGCGGGCGCCGCCCGCGCCGGCGGCGCGGACGCGCATGTGGAAGTCGCCGGGCGCGACGAACACGGTGTCGGCCGCGACCGCGGCGCCGGCGGCGGCCTCGACCACGCGCAGCGCGCACAGCCCGTCGAGCCGCTCCGCCAGGCTCCGCGTGAAGTTCGCCGGCATGTGCTGCACCACGAACACCGCGGCGCGGAGCCCGGGCGGGAGGGCCGGCAGCAGCTCGGCGAGGGCGCGCGGCCCGCCGGTCGAGGCCGCCACCGCGAGGGCGACGCTCGCCGCGCCCGCCGAGCCGGCCGAGCGCACCGCCGCCGCGCGCGGCGCCGCGATGCCGGCCAGCTGCGAGCGGTTCGTCGCCGCCGCGGCGCGCAGCGCCTCCAGGAGCCGCGGGCCCAGGGCCGCGATCTCCTCGGCGCCGCCGCGCTCCGGCTTCTCGACCAGGTCGACCGCGCCCAGCTCGAGCGCGCGGATGGCCTCGCTCGTGCCGCGCCCCGCGCGCGCCGACACCACCACGATGGGGCGCGGCGCCTCGCGCATGATCCGCTCGATGGCGCCGAGGCCGTCGAGCTCCGGCATCGCGAGGTCCATCGTCACCAGGTCCGGGTGGTACGCCTGGACCTTCTTCACCGCGTCGAGCCCGTTGCGCGCGGTCCCCACCACGCGGAACTCCCCCGACGCACCCACCAGGTCCGCCAGCACCCGCCGGATCAGGGCACTGTCGTCCACCACCAGCACGGTCGGGACCGGCCCGGCACCCGCGGCGTCAGATGACGACGGTGCCACGCGCCACCGTGCGCACCTCGACGCGCCCGTCGTCGAGGAAGAAGTAGACCGACCGCCCGTAGTTCTTCAGCACGTCTTCGGCCACGACCGGCACCTGCGCGGCCTCCAGCACCTGCCGCGCCGCGGCCACGTTCCGCTCGCCCATCGCCGTGGGGCCCTGCCCGCTCGCGGCGCCGAACATGCTCGCGCCGCCCACCAGCCGCGCCGTGATGCGCCCCCGCTCCGCGCCCGCCGCCGCCATCCGGCCCAGCAGGAGCGGGAGGACGGTCTCGGCGAAGCGGCCGGGGTTCGAGCGGTCCCGCGCCAGGGCGGGCGACGGCAGCAGCAGGTGCGCGAGGCCGCCGGTCCGGGTGTCGGCGTCGTAGAGCGCCATCGCCACGCACGAGCCGAGGCCCAGCGTGACGAGCACGGCGTCGCCGGTCTCCACGGCCCAGCCGGCCACCCGCACCAGGCGCTCCTTCACGGGCGGCGGAACAGCCGCTCGCGCGGCTCCTCGACCTCGAAGCGCGTCCGCGCCGGCCCGAACAGCGTCTCGACCTTGCCGAGGAGCAGGCGGCCGCCGGGCACCAGCGCGTCGAAGAACGCCGAGAACAGCCGCTCCTGCGTGGGCCGGTCGAAGTAGATGACCACGTTGCGGCAGACGATCAGCTGGTAGGGCGGCTCGGGCGGCGGGTCGCGCGTGAGGTCGTGGGCGCGCGGCCGCACCAGCCGCGCCACCGCGGGGTCGAGGCGGAACGGCGGTCCCGGCGAGAAGAACCGCTCGAGCAGCGGGGGCGGCACGTCCTCCACCGCGGGGGCCGGGTACGTCGCCCGCCCCAGCGCCGCGAGCGCCCCCGGGTCGAGGTCGGTGGCGTCGATCCGGAGCCGCGCCCGCAGCGCGCCCGGCCGCGCGAGATCGGCGAAGAGCAGCGCGAGCGTGTACGGCTCCTCGCCGGAGGCGCAGCCCGCCGACCAGACGGCCACGTGGCCCGGCGCCCCCCACAGCGCCGGCACCACGCGCTCCCTGAGCAGGGCGAACGTCTCGGGATTGCGGAAGAACTTGGTGACGTTGATGGTCAGCGCATCGAGCAGGAGGTCGTACTCCTCGGGCACGCGGTCCAGCACCGACGCGTAGGCGACGAAGTCGTGCACGCCGCGCGCGCGCATCCGCACCGCCAGCCGGCGCCGCAGGCACGGCTGCTTGTAGCTCGACAGCGCCAGGCCGCGCTCGCGCTCGACCTTGCCCATGAGCGACCGCAAGGCCGGGTCGTCGGGGGGCGCCTTCAGATCCGCTCCAGCGTCTCGAGGTTGGTGCGGGCCAGCTCGTGCGTGGGATTCAGCGCCAGGGCCTCTTTCCAGTAGGCCTCGGCCCGCTGCGTGTCGCGCTCGCGCATGGCGAGGTTGCCGAGCTTGAAGTACACGTCGTCGCCGAGGCGGGGCGCGAGCTTCACGGCGCGCTGGTAGGCGGCCCGCGCCTCGTCGGCGCGGCCGCTCCGGTAGAAGAGGTCGCCGAGGTTCTTGGAGAGCTGCGGCAGCGACGGCTCCTCCTCGAGCGTCGCCGCGAGCAGCTTCTCGGCGCGCTCCAGGTCGCCCTTCCGCTCGCACAGCACGGCGACGTTGTTCTTGAGCGGCGCCGCGTGCGGGTAGCGCGCGAGCCCTTCCTCGGCCAGCGGCAGCGCCTCGGCCTCGCGGCCGGCGAGGACTGCGGCCAGGGAGCGGGCCCAGTACCACACGGCGCTCGGCGGCTCCTCGTTCGGGGCGAGCTTCCGCGCCCGGTCGAGCCGCTCGACCGCCTGCGCGCCCTGCCCGCGCTTCAGCGCGACGATCCCCCAGCCCAGCACGACGCGCCAGTCGTCCGGCGCGCGCGAGGTGGCCTCGGAGAAGGCGGCGTCCGCCTCGGCGAGACGGCCCATCTGCTCGAGCGCGACGGCGAGGTTGTGCAGCACCGCCGCCTGCCCGCCGCCGTGCTCCGCCGCGTGGCGGAACGCGTCCACGCCGTCGCCCCAGCGGGCCTGCCGGAGCGCCACGAGGCCGAGGAAGAAGTGCGCCTCGCTGTCGCCGGCGCGGAGGTCCAGGACGCGGCGGAACTCGCGCGCCGCCTCGTCGAGCATCGCGGTCTTGTAGAAGGCGAGCCCGAGGTTGCGGTGCTCCTGCACCCGCGCGTCGCTCCCCAGCGGCAGCTCCTCGGCCTGGGTGCGGCCGAGCCGGTGCGCGAAGCCGGCCGTGATCAGGCCGTAGAGCGCCTTGCCCACGTCGAACTCGAGCAGGCCGGAGTCGTCCACCAGGCGGAGCACGTCGCGCTTGCCGTCCAGCAGCGGCAGGATGCGCTCCTGCTCCGGCGTCAGCGAGACGCCGGAGGTGCCGAGCCGCTGGTGGTCCACGACGAAGATCAGGTCGAAGCTCGGGATCTTCTTCTCGATGAGGCTCCACTCGTCCACCCGGCGCGCGCCCTCGAGCAGCAGCGATTCCGGCGTGATGCGGACGAGGAAGTCCTGCGCCTCGGGGGCGACGTCGCTCTCGAAGCTGAACGTGCCGCTGACCCAGGTGAACAGGTAGTAGACGGCCTCCTCGATCTGCACGCGCATGTAGCGCTCGAGGTCGGGCCGCGAGATGAACCCCATGTCCACCAGCAGCTCGCCCAGGCGCTTTTCGCGCTCCCGCGTCTGGCGCTCGATCGCGGCCTCGAGCTGGTCGTTGGTGATGAGGCCGCCCTTGACCAGGATGTCGCCGAGGCGGTCGCGCCGGTTGACGATCGAGGCGTAGGTGATCAGGCCGCGGTCGAAGTAGACGTAGCCGAAGTTGCTCCGGTCGGCGACCGAGAGGCAGCCCGTCTTCTGCCCCATCGACAGCAGCTGCAGCACGTCGGGGAGGCTGGCTTCCTTGAGGCTGCCCTTGATGGCCATCAGCGCAGCTCCTCGATCAGGCGGTCGGCGGCGCCCGGCCAGTCCCACACGACCTTCTCGCGGCTGCCGATCACGGCGTCGAGCCCGGCGGGCACGATGGCGCTGATGGCCTGCGCCTGCGACGGCCGCTGCGAGCGGCCCTCGACGGCGACGCGCGCGGCCTGGAGCGTGAGCGTCTCGGAGGCCGGGTCCATGCGCGCGAGGGCCCGGTTCACGAGCCCCTGCACCGCGCGCGCGCTGTCGGCCGGCCGCGAGGCGAGGTAGTCGATCGCGTCGTCGTCCGAGGTGACGTGGCGCGCCGCCAGGAGCCGCCGCACCATCGCGGTGCGCATCGTGCGGTCGGGCGGCGCCAGCTCGACCACGAGGCCGCCCTCGAAGCGCGTGGTGAGCCGCGCGGCCACGCCGGCGAGCTGCCCGGGCGCGCGGTCGGCGGTGAAGGCGAGCTGCTTCTCGGCGTCGCTGAACGCGTTGAACAGGTTGAACAGCTCCTCCTGGGTCGCGTCGCGCCCCGCGAGGAGCTGCACGTCGTCGAGCAGCAGGGCGTCGGCGCGGCGGAAGCGGCGGCGCCACCACTCGATGCGGCCGGCGTCGAGCGCCTGCACCAGCTCGTCGGTGAAGGCCTGCGCCGACAGGCACGCCACCACCGCGTCGGGGCGCGTGGCCATGAGCTCGTTGCCCACGGCGTGCAGCAGGTGCGTCTTCCCGGTGCCGCTCGGGCCCGTGATGTAGAGGGGGTTGAACCGCTTGCCGGGCTGGGCCACGACCTCGCGCGCCGCGCGCATCGCGGCGTCGCTCGCCGGCCCCTCGACGAACTCGGCGAACGTGAGGCCCTTCGACGGCGGGGGCGGCGGCTCGACGCCCTGCTTGACGCGCTCGGCGAGGGCCCGCGCCTCCTCGAGCCGGTCGGGGTCGTGGAAGACGGCCTGCCCCGAGGCCGCGGGATCGAACGCCGCCGCCTCGTCGGCGAGGCGCCGCAGCTCCTCGACCTGGGCGGCGTAGCGCCCGAGCTCCGCGCCGATGTCGGGGATCTCCTCCGAGAGGAGCAGCTGCTCGAGCCGCTGCGTGCGGTATCCCTCCCCCTGCCAGCGCAGCACGGCCTCGCCGACGCGCGAGCGCCACGCCTCGACGGTCTGCGCGACGGTCGTGGAGACGGCCGAGAGGAAGGAGGAGAACTCGTCCGGCTCGGCGGGCACCGCGCGGCTCGTGCGCGGCGGCGGCTCCGGCTTCGCGGCCGGCGCCGCGGCCGGCAGCTCGTCGGTGAGGAGCGCGCGCGCCGCCTCGGGCGTGAGCGAGCCGCCGCCCACCGCCTGGAAGGCGATGAGCCGGTTCACGAAGCCGATCAGCTCGCGCACGTTGGAGGCGCCCACCTCGGCGACCGTCTCGAGCACGCCGGCGGGCATCTCGACGCCGCGCTCGGCCACCTTGCGGTGGAGGATCGCCAGGCGCGTCTCGAAGTCGGGCGAGGCGATGTCCACCAGCAGGCCGCCCGAGAGGCGCGAGACCAGCCGCTCGTCCAGGTCGGCGATCTCGCCGGGCGGGCGGTCGCACGTCAGCACGATCTGCCGCTCGGCGGCCACCAGCGCCTCGGTGACCCGCAGCAGCTCGGCCTGCATCTCGCGGTGCTCGGCCAGGAACTGCACGTCGTCGAGGAGCAGCAGGTCGGTCTCCAGGGCGCTGCGGCGGAACGCCTCCACCTGGCCCGCGGCCACCGCCGCGTGGTAGCGCTCGACGAACTCCTCGAGGGTGAGGTACTCGACGCGCAGCGTGCTCTGCCGCTCCAGCGCGAGGAAGCCCACCGCCTGCAGGAGGTGCGTCTTGCCCAGGCCCGACTTGGCGTACAGGAACAGCGGGTTGTAGGCGGAGCCCGGCGACTCCCCGACCGTGCGTGCCGCGGTGGCCGCGAGCCGGTTGCTCGCGCCGATCACGAAGCCCTCGAACCGGAACCGCGGGTTGAGGTCCATGGTCAGATGCGCCGCGCGCCCACGCCGCCCTGGCTGAGGCGGCGCAGCACCTCGGACGCGACGGCCTTCAGCGTCTCGAACACGCCGACGCCGTGCAGCGCGTCGGCCGGGTAGCTCGGCAGGTTGCGGAAGTTGAGGGCGTCGTCGAGCTCCTGCGGCGAGAGGATCAGCTCCGGCGGCAGGTCCTGCTTGTTGAACTGCAGCACCATCGGCAGCGTCCGCACGTCCACGCCGTGCTCCAGGATGTTGGCCTGGAGGTTCTGCAGGCTCTCGATGTTCTCGTCGAGCTGGCGTACCTGGCTGTCGGCGACGAACACGACGCCGTCGGCGCCCTGCAGCACCAGCTTGCGGGTCGCGTTGTAGTATACCTGCCCCGGCACCGTGTACAGCTGGAACTTGGTCGCGAACCCCGAGATGGTCCCGAGGTCCAGCGGCAGGAAGTCGAAGAACAGCGTGCGGTCGGTCTGGGTCGCGAGCGAGACCATGCGGCCCTTCCGGTCCGCCGGCACCTGCGAGTAGACGTACTGCAGGTTGGTCGTCTTGCCCGACCGCCCGGGGCCGTAGTACACGATCTTGCAGGTGATCTCGCGGGTCGTGAAGTTCACGAGCGACATACGGTCACCGCGGGTGGAACAGGGTGGACAGGCTGCGGTTCAGGTCGGCCTCGAAGTCGGCCGCGAGCACCGGCTCCCGCAGCTGCTCGGCCGGCGCCGCGCGGCGGAGGGCCACCGCGAACTCGTCGTAGAACAGCTCCACCAGCCCGATCGACGTCTCCTTTCCGAACACCGTCAGCACGACCAGCGGCCCGCGCGGCGTGGCGCACGAGGCGAGGTGGATGCCGTGCCGCTCGCCGGCGTGGAACAGCGCACCGAAGGTGCGCTCGCCGAGCTGCTCCGCCAGCGCGCCGGAGGCGGCCATGATCGCGGCGCCGAGCGCGGAGGCGGCCATCAGGTCCACGGCGCGCGTGAAGCCGTGCTGCGCGAGCACCTGGCCCGCCGGCGTCATCACCACCACGAGCCGCGCGCTGGACTCCGTCACATAGCGCAGCAGAGGCTGCTCCGCCCAGGGCTCGACGACCGTGGTGCTCACCGGCCCGCCGCCTGCGCGGCGCGCATCATCTCCAGGCGCGCCAGGCCGATGTTCACGCGGCTGTCGGCCAGCGCCACGACCAGCAGGTCGGGCGGCGCGAGCGCCACCAGCAGCGTGCCGCCGGCCGCCTCCATCTGCACAAACCGCACCCTGCCCGCGCCCACCGCGCCCGCCGTGCCGCTCACCTTGCGCACCAGCGAGGCGGCGAGGGCGGCCACGGCCTTGCCGGGCACCCCCTCCATCAGGAGCTGGGCCACCGGCAGGCCGTCCTCGGCCGACACCCACATCGAGCCGCGCATCCCGCGCACGCGCGAGATGCGGTCCAGCGCGCGGCCCAGCTCGTCGCTCACGCGCCCTGTCCCGCCAGCCACGTGGAGGCGGTGCCGCGCGCCCGCTCGGCGAAGCGCAGCGCGAGGCCGACGGGCATCGAGCGGTCGCGGCGCACGAGGATGAGCGCGCCCTCCCCCACCGGCGCGACGACCAGGTTCGCCGACTCCGCCTCCGCCACGATCGTGCGCCAGACGCCCAGGCCGAGGTACTCCCCGGTGCGCGTCGCCTCGCCCGAGACGCCGGCGAGGCCCGCGGCGGCCACCTCGGCCACGTCGGCGCCCGCGCTCGACACGAGTCCGCCGGCCAGGACGAGGCCGCGCTCGTCGAGGAGCAGGATGTCGGCCGTGGAGCGGTCAAAGCCGCTGAAGACGGGCGGGCGCACGGGCGCGGCCTCGGCCGGCGCCGGCGCCGCCGGCAGCGGCGGGGGCGTGGGGGCCGGCGCGGCCGCCGCCGCGAACGACGCGGTGTCGCGGAGGGCCGCCGGAGCCGCGACGGACTCCGTGACGCGGGCGGCCGGCTCGGCCGGCGGCGCCGGGGGCGCCCAGGGCGTGCGGCGGACCGTGTCGAGCGCGCGGCGCGCCGCCTCGTCGGACGGGTCCACGGCGAGCGCCTGCTCGAGCGCCGCCGCCGCCGCGTCGGCGTCGCCCTGGCGGAAGCACACGAAGGCGACGCCCTTGAGCGCGCCGCCGTGGTCGGGCGCGATCTCGAGCACCTTGCTCCAGGCCAGCCGCGCGCGGTCCAGGTCGCCCATGTCGGCGTAGATGCGGGCGAGCACGTCGTGGCCGTCGGCGTGCATCGGGTGGCGCGAGAGGCCCTGCAGCGCCACGCGCAGCGCCTCCTCGCGCTGGTTCTTGCGGCGCAGCGCCTCGGCGAGGTCCGCGTAGGCGAGGCTCGCGGGATCGCGCGCGAGCGCGCCGGTGAGCCGGCGGATGGTGTCAGCCACGGTCGCCGCCGAGCATCCGCTCGAACGCGGCCGCCGCCGCGCGCGCCTCCGTGACCTGGCGCCGCTGCGCCTCGTCGGCCTGCCCGTCCACCAGCTGCTCCCAGCGCTCCCACGCCTCGCGCGCGTCGCGGAAGCGCCCGGTGGCGGCGAGGGCGAACCCGCACCAGCGGTGCGCGTCGGCGAGGCCGGGCGCGAGCCGGATGGCGCGGCGGCACGCCTCCACCGCCTCGGCGTAGTGGCCCGACGCGAGCTGCGCGCGGCCGAGCACCAGGTGCACGCGCGGCTCGTCGGGCCGCATGCCGAGCGCCGTCTGCGCCGCCTCGCGCGCGGCGTCGACGTCGCCCGCCTCGAGGCGCACCTCGGCGGCCGCCACCAGCGCCTCGGCGTCGTCGCCCATGCTCGGCCGTGCCTTCCGCACGGCGGCGGGGTCGCGCAGCACCACCACGCCGGTCGTGGCGAGGCCGAAGGCGGTGCGGGCCACCTCGAACTCGCTCATCCGGAGCGAGGTCGCGAGCTGGCGCAGGTCCCGCTCGCCGTCCACCTCGGCCAGCACCTCCCACTCGGCGGGGCGCAGGTCGAGCAGCGTCGCCGTCCCGGCCGGGTCGAGCGGCGCGAGGGCGGGCACCACGCCCAGGTGCGGGACCTGCGCCTCGATGCGCGACCACTCGTCGATGCGGCGCGCGCCCTCCATCAGCACCTTCTCGGTCGGCAGCGCGACCAGCGCGTCGGCCGGCGCGCCCTCCAGGCTCCCCTCGGCGAACGAGAACGAGCCCTCGCGCCACGACAGCAGCTCGAAGACCACTTCCTCGATGTGGCGCTCGACCTCGTGCTCGAGCTCGTGCGGCGACAGCGCGCCCATCTCGACCAGGATCTGGCCGAGCCGCCGCTTCGCGCCCTCGCGCTGCTGCAGCGCGCGCGCCCGCTCCAGCTCCTCGGCGGTGATGCGGCCGTTCGCGACGAGCCGGTCGCCGATGCGGTGCGGGTTCGAGCGGATCGAGGCGAACACGATGCTGCCGCTGTCGAAGAAGACGGTGCCGTCGTTGTCGCGGAGGTGGCTGGTGATGCGCAGCACGCCCGTCTTCCGGCTCAGGTCGAGCAGCTGGAAGACGTCGTGGAGCCCGAGCTCCCGGAGGGGGCCTTCGATCGCCACGGCTACGCGGCCTCGCCCGCGAAGATGTGCACCAGGTCGCGCGCGGTGCGCGCGTGCGCCCGCGCCTGGTGGGCCAGCGGCCCCGAGGGCTCGAGCGCGATGACGCGCTCCCACTCGGCGATGGCCTCGCGGTAGCGGCGCTCGCGCGCGAGGGCGAGGCCGAGGTGGTAGCGGGCGCCCACGTGGTCGGGCTGGAAGCGGACCACGCGCTCGGTGGCCGCGCGCGCGTCGGCCTCCCGACCGCGGTCGAGGAGCACCTGGGCCAGCAGCACGAGCGCCTCGAAGTCGTACGGGTCGCGGCCCAGCACGCCGATCAGCACGTCCATCGCGTCGGCGCCGCGCGCCTCCTCGTGGAGCAGCCGCGCGAGCGCGATCGCGGCTACGCCGTAGCTCGGCAGGTGCCGGAGGGCGGAGCGGTAGGCGTCCTCGGCCTCGCGCGGGTCCCCGCGCCGCTCGCACAGCCGGCCGTACTCCACCCACACCTCGACGTAGCCGGGATCGAGGTCCAGCGCGCCGCGGTACGCCTCGCGGGCGAGGTCGCCGTCGCCCACCGTGCGCGCCACGTCGCCCAGGAGCTTGCGCACGTCGGCCCGCTCCGGGGAGCGCACCTGCGCCTTGCGCAGCACGTCGAGCGCCGCCGCCGGGTCGCCCGCGCGGCCGCGCGCTTCCGCCGCGAGGAGCGCCGCCTCGACGTCGGGCAGCTGGCCCAGGAGCTGCTCGGCCAGGGGCGCGGCCTCGCTCACGCGGTCGAGGGCCAGCAGGCAGCGGACCTCGCCGGCGCGGGCGCGCGGATGGTCGGGCGCGAGGGCGCGCGCCTCGCGGTAGCGCTCGAGCGCCTCGCCGAACAGGTTGCGCTTGACGAACATGTCGCCCGTGAGGACCGCGGCCTCGGCGCGGTCGCCCCCGCGGCCCACGGCCCGCGTGACCTCGGCGGCCGCGCGCTCGAACAGCGACTTGGAGACGTAGTCGCGCGCCAGGGCGAACGGGTCGCCCGCCGCCGCGCCCTTGGGCGGCGCCGGCACCGCCCCCGTCCTGAGCTCGGTGAACAGGCTGTCCAGGATGCGCGGGTCGAAGACGAACGCCTCCTCGCCCTCGCCCAGCGGCCGCTGCACCGCCAGCTCCGGCACGCCCGCGGCCGACGACTCGCCCTCGGGCAGCTCCATCGCGAGCAGGTACTTCTGCGGCACGTAGTACGGGTCGAGCTCGAGCGCGCGCTTCACCTCGCGCAGCGCCCCCTCGAACTCGCCGAGGTGCGAGAGCGTGAAGGAGAGGTTGTAGTGCGCGGCGGCCGACTCGCCGTCCGCCTCGACGGCGCGGGCGAACGCGTTGCGCGCGTCCTGGTAGCGCTGCAGCTCGACCAGCACCATCCCGACGCCGTTCCACGCCACGGCCGAGTCCGGCGCCATCTCGATGACCTGCCGGTAGGCCTCGAGCGACAGCTGGTGGCGGCGCATCTGCGTCAGCAGCAGCGCGAGGTTGAGGCGGCACGGCACCAGGTCCGGCTGGGCGGTCAGCGCGTCGCGGAACGCCTGCACCGCCGGCTCCACCTGGCCGGCGGAGACGTGCGCGACGCCGATGTTGTTCTGGGCGGGCGCGTAGCCGGGCTCGGCCTCGAGCGCCTTGCGGTACGACGCCAGCGCCTCGTCGCGCCGACCGAGCTGGTGCAGGCTGACGCCGCGCTCGTTCCACGACTTGGCCGAGGACGCGTCCTCGGCCACCAGCTCGTCGTACAGCTCCAGCGCCGCGGCGTGGTCGCGGCGCAGCAGGTGCACCTCCGCCATCGCGCGGCGCACCAGGCCGCGGTCCTCGCCGCGCTCCAGGGCGAGGCGGTACTCGTGCAGCGCCTCCTGGAAGTAGCCCTTCTGCCGGAAGGCGTGGGCCAGGTGGTAGTGCGCGAGGCTGGCGCGGTCCGCGCCCGGGCGCTCGGCGCGCCCCGACGTGCGGCCCGCCGCGCGCTCGGGCAGGGAGCGCGTGTCCCGCGCGTCCAGCGCCAGGTTGGCCTGCGCGCGGGTGAGCGCGGGATTGAGGCGGGCCGCGCGCTTGGCGGCCGCGCGCGCGTCCACGTGCCGGCCCAGGTCGCCCAGGACGAACGCCAGGAGGTGGTAGGCCTCGGCGTTGTCGGGGTTCAGCGCCACCGCGTGCTCCAGCGCGCCGAGCGCCCCCTCGTTCTGGCCGCGGTTGTAGAGCACCTCGCCGCGGTGGTACTCGATCACCGACGACTGCGGATCCGCCTCCAGCGCGCGGTCGAACCACTCGAGCGCGACCTCGAGGTTGCCGAGCCGCTGCTCGAGCAGGCCGAGCTGGATGAGGGAGGGCAGGTCGCGCGGGTTGTGCGTGAGGAGCGTGGTGTACTCGGCGTGCGCCTCCTCGTACTGGCCCACGGCCGAGAACGCGCGGGCCAGCTCCCAGCGGGCGTCGCGGTCCTCCGGGTGGCGGCGCAGCCGCTCCCGGAGCTCGGTGATCAGGCGGTCGTAGTAGCCGCTGCGGCGGTAGGCGATCTCGAGGTTGCGCTGCGCGACGGCCATCTTCTGGTCGAGCTCGAGGGCGTGCGCGAAGCAGCCCACCGCCTCGGGGAAGAGCCCCTTGCGGAAGTAGAGCACCCCGAGGTTGTTGTGCGCGCCGGCGTCGGAGGGGTCGATGCGGCGCACGAACGACCGGAGGACGGCGAGATCGCGGTCCGAGGTCACGGTGCCCGGCATCGCGGTCCCGGCCGTCAGGTGAGCCGCACCGCCTGCAGGATCGCGCGCAGCGAGGCGAGATCCGGCACGAGAAGGAAGTGGCCGCGCAGCGCCTCGGTTTCGGCCTCGAACTGGAACTGCGTCTCGACGCACAGCACGTAGTCGCGCTCGCTGCCGAAGTCGAGGTAGGCGGAGGTGATGACGGCCGAGGAGAGGTCCACCAGCAGGCTCGGCACGGACGGCAGCAGCATCATCCCCATGAACGACGACAGCGCGCTCATGAAGGCGCCGCAGAGGATGTTGCCGGCCTCCTTGAGGCTGGACTGCTCGATGGCGCCGAACTCCCCGGTGGTGCCCGGCGCGCGGCGCAGCAGCAGGTCGCAGAGCCGCCGCGCGGCCGCCTCGGGGAACACCAGCAGCGTGCGGCCGGTGAGGTCCCCCATCATGTGCAGCAGGATCGCGGCGACGACCTGCGGCGGGTCGCCCAGGAGGCCCGCCACGTCCTCGAGGCGCGTGACGGTGATCTGCGGGACGGAGATCATGATGCGCCGGTTGGTCATCTGCGACAGCGCCGTCGCCGCGTGACCGGCGCCGATGTTCTCCACCTCGCGCAGCGCGTCGAGCTGCAGCGCCTTCAGATCGCGAATGTCGTCCATCGGGCTCCCATGCTAGATCAGGCCGGCCGCGTCGAGGATCAGGGCCGGCGACCCGTCGCCGAGGATGGTCGCGCCGCTGAAGACCGGGACGGTCCCGCGGGGCGGCTCGAACGGCTTCACCACGATCTCCTGCTGGCCGATCAGCGCGTCCACCACCACGCCGGAGCGGCGCTCGCCCATCGCCAGCACGATCACCGGCTGGCTGGCGGGCCGCGGGCCGGCGTGCGGGACGCCCAGGCGCTCCCACAGGCGCACCAGCGGCAGCGCCTGGCCGCGGATCAGCAGGACCTCGCGGCCCTGCACGATCTGCACGTCGCCGCGCCGCGACTCCACCATCTCGGCCACGTGCGTCAGCGGCAGCGCGTACGTCTCCGGGCCCACGCGCGCCAGGAGCGCGCGCACGATCGCCAGCGTGGTCGGCAGGCGGACGGTGAACACCGTCCCCTTCCCGTCCTGCGTCTTCACCTCGAGCGAGCCGCCGAGGGCGCGCACCGCCGTGGTGACGGCGTCGATGCCCACGCCGCGGCCCGAGATGTCCGTCACGTGCTCCGCCGTGCTGAAGCCCGCGAGCGCGATGAGGTGCGCGAGCGTGTCGTCGTCGCTCAGCCGCTCGACCTCGTCGCTCACCAGGCCGAGCTCGCGCGCCCGGCTCAGCACGCGCGCGCGGTCGATCCCGCGGCCGTCGTCGCTCACGCGGATCGCGACGGACGAGCGCTCGCGCACCGCCGCCAGCACCAGCTGGCCGACCGCGGGCTTGCCCCGCGCCGCGCGCTCGGCCGCCGGCTCGAGGCCGTGGTCCACCGCGTTGCGCAGCAGGTGCACGAGCGGGTCGGCGATCTCGTCCAGGATCGCGCGGTCCAGCTCGATGTCCTTCCCCTCGACCCGGAAGGCGACCGGCTTGCCCATCTGCCGCGCGAGGTCGCGCACCATCCGGGGGAAGCGGTCGAACACCTGCCACACCGGGACCATCCGCGCGGCCAGGATCTCGCTCTGCAGCGCCGCCGACAGCCGCCCGATCTCGTCCGTCGCGTCGGCCAGATCCGGCTCGGCGAAGCGGCGCGACAGCGCGTCCAGGCGGCCGCGCGCGATCACCAGCTCGCCGATCAGGTTCATCAGCTCGTCGAGCCGGCGCAGGTCCACGCGGATGTGCCGGCCGCGCCCCGCCTCGCCCGCCGCCTCCGCCGTCTCCTCGGCGACCTCGACGGTCTCGACCTCGCCCGCGGCGCGCAGCGCCGCCTCGATCTCGGGCGCGGCCGCCGCGGTGTCGAGGCGGAAGGCGAACTGCCCGTCGAAGGCCTCGCCTTCCATCGCGGCGGGCGCGGGCGTCACGGCCTGCACCGCCCCGAGCTTCTCGGCGCGGGCCAGGACGAGCAGCGCCCGCGCGCCCTTGAGGACCGCGTCGGCGCGCAGCGCCACGCGGACCGCGACGCCCTTGCCCGGCCCCGCGCCGGGCAGCACCACGGGCACCGAGGGGCGGGCCGCGGCCGCGCCCGGGGGCGCGGCGCGGGCCACCTCGGCGTCGAGCTCCGCCACGAGGCCCGCGTGCGGCGCCGCGTCGTCGCGGCCCGCCACGGCCGTGCCCACGGCCCGCTCCAGCGCGTCGGCCGCGCGGAAGAGCAAGTCGAGCTGCGCCGGCGTCACCGGCGCCGTGCCGTGCCGCACCACGTCGAGCAGGTTCTCGGTGCGGTGCGCGAGCTCGGCCACGGCCGCGTAGCCCATCGTCGCCGCCATCCCCTTCAGCGAGTGCGCGGCGCGGAACAGCCCGTCCACCGGCTCGCGGGCGGCGGCGTCGCGTTCCCACTCGAGCAGCAAGTGGTTGAACGCGGTGAGGTGCTCGCGGCTCTCGCTGAGGAAGAGGTCCGCGTAGCGGCTGACGTCCATCCTACCCGAGCACCCGCTGGACCGCCTCGAGCACCCGCGAGGGCTGGAACGGCTTGACCACGAAGTCCTTGGCGCCCGCCTGGATCGCCTCGACCACCAGCGCCTGCTGCCCCATGGCGCTGCACATCAGGATCTTGGCGTTCGGATCCTGCTTGACGATCTCGCGGACGGCGTCGATCCCGCCCATGTCCGGCATCACGATGTCCATCGTCACGAGGTCGGGGTTGAGCGCGCGGTAGCGCTCGATGGCCTGCAGCCCGGTCTCGGCCTCGCCCACCACCTCGTAGCCGGCGCCGGACAGGATGTCGGAAATCATCGTCCGCATGAAGATCGCGTCGTCGCAGACGAGGACTCTGTGGCCCACACCCACCTCCTACGGCAGCAAGGGCTCCAGCATGACGTCGGTCGCGAGCTCAACGAAGGTCTGTTCGCCGGTCGTGCCGACGGCGCGCACGAGGTCCGGCCGGACGCCGGGCAGGGACGCGCGGTCGTCCAGCGCACCGTCGTCCACCGTGACGAGGTCGAGGACCTCGTCCACCGCCAGCGCCACGGGACGCGAGCGCTGCTCGACCAGGACCAGGCTCCCGCCCGCCGCCTCCAGCGAGGACCCGACACCGATGGCGCGCGCGGCGTCCACCACGGGCACCAGGGCGCCCCGCACGTTCACGAGTCCGCGCACGGCCACGGGGGCGCCGGGAATGCGCGTCGCCGGCGTCGCATGGAGGATCTCCAGGACCGCACCGGCTTCGACCGCGAACACCTGCCCTCCGGACCGGAACAGGAGCAGCTTACGGGCGGTCATCCCCACGCACCGAAGGCGAAGAACCCAAGATACTCCAAGGGTTTAGGGACAGCAAGCAAATTCGCGTCGCCCAGCGCCACGGAGAGGGCGCCGGCCAGATCGGCGGGCCATTCCGAGCGCAATTCGAGCGTCCGGCCGTCCCCCGGGTGGGCCAGCCTGAGCCACGCCGCGTGGAGCGCCTGGCGCGGGGTGGCCCGCGCGAGGCGCTCGGCGTCCCGCGCCGTGGCGTCGGAGCGGCGCTGCGCCGCACCGCCGTAGGTCGCGTCGCCCACGACCGGGTGCCCGACCGACGCGAGGTGCACGCGGATCTGGTGGGTGCGCCCGGTCTCGAGCCCCGCGATCGCGAGGTCGGCCGCCGCGCCGCGCGCGAGGGCCGCGACGCGGGTGACCGCGCGGCGCCCGCCGGCCGCGACCGCCATGCGCTTGCGGTCGCCGGGATGGCGGGCGAGCGGCGCGTCGATGCGGCGGACGGCGGCGCCGAGGTGGCCCCAGACGAGGGCGGCGTAGCGGCGCTCGATGCGGCGGGCCGCCAGCGCGGCGCCGAGCCGCTGGTGGGCGCGCTCCGTCTTGGCGACGACGAGGAGGCCGGAGGTGTCCTTGTCGAGGCGGTGCACGATGCCGAGGCGGCCGGCCTCGCCGCCGCCGAGCTTCAGGCCGCGCGCGACGAGCGCGTTGACGAGCGTGTCGTCCCGGTGGCCGGGCGCGGGGTGCACGACGAGGCCGGCGGGCTTGTCCACCACGGCCAGCTCGTCGTCCTCGAACACGAGGCGGAGCGCGATGTCGGCGGGCGCGAGGGTGCGCGGCGCGCGCTCGGGCGCGGTGACCGCGATCTCGGCGCCGCGCCCGGGCTCGGCCGAGGCGCGCGCGGGGCGGCCGTCGAGCAGGACGCCGCCCTCGGCGATCAAGCGCGCGGCGGCGGTGCGGGAGAGGCGGAGCTGGTCGGCGAGAAACCGGTCGAGGCGCTCGGCGCGGGGGACCGCGACGGAGAAGCGCGTCGCCGGCGGCAGCGACACGGGCGGCTAGACGCCCGGCGGCGGCGACGCGCCCGGCGAGGGCTCGGGCGCGGAGCCCTTGCGGCCCTCGCCCCACAGCGACAGCGCGAGCGCGACGGCGCCGCACGTGACGGCCATGTCCGCCACGTTGAAGGTGGGCCAGCGCAGCGCGCCGACCCCGACGTCGAGGAAGTCCACGACGCCCCGCGGGGAGCGGACGCGGTCGATCAGGTTGCCGAACGCGCCGGCGCAGATGGCCGCGAGCGCGTAGAGCCGCAGCCGGTCGCCGGGGCGCGTGGTGCGCAGCATCGAGATGAGGACGACGATGGCGGCGATCGAGAGGCCCATGAAGATCCAGCGCGAGTGGTCGCCCACGTTGAGACCGAAGGCCGCGCCGGAGTTGTAGACGAGCCGCAGCTGGAAGGCGTCGCCGACCAGGGGCACGCCCAGGTAGGGCGGCAAGGCCCGCACCGCGATCAGCTTGGTGAGGAGGTCGAGCGCGACGATCGCGGCCACGACGAGCGCGAAGCGGCGGCGCTCAGTGCCGCTTGCCATTCTCCTCCTTCTCCTTGCAGCGGATGCACAGCCGTGCGTGCGGGAGCGCGTCGAGCCGGTCGAACGCGATCTCCTCGCCGCAGCTCTCGCACTTCCCGTACTTGTCCGGCGTCTCGTAGAGCCGCCGCAGCGCCTGGTTGAGGTGCCACAGGAAGCGGCCTTCCTTCGACGCCATCAGGAACGCCTTCTCGCGCTCCATCGCGTCGGTGCCCTGGTCGGCCATGTGGAACGAGTACGAGGAGAGGTCGCCGTCCGCCGCCTGCAGCGTGGCGTTGAAGCTCTCGTCGTAGTGGCCGATCTCCTTCATGGCCCGGGCGCGCTCCTCCAGCAACCGCTTCTCGAAGTGCGCCAACTGCCGCTTGTTCATGATCCCTCTCTCCGGCGTCTCGAGCCCTCAGCCGGCCCGGCGCACCGCGAGGCGCGCCTTGAGACCGTCCAGCTCGATGTCCTGCGCGAGATCCGCCGCCGGCGGCTCGCGTCCCACCGTGAGCGCGCGCGCCAGCGTCTCCCCCGAAATGTAGTCGGCGTGCCGCCGGGTCGCTTCCTCCACCGCGCGGTCGCCGCCCACCCAGACCTCGATCCGGTCGGTCACCTGGTAGCCGGCATCGCGCCGCAGGCGCTGCAGCCGGCTCACGACCTCGCGCGCCACGCCTTCCTGCCGCAGCTCGTCGGTCAGGGCCGGATCGAGCGCCGCCACGACGCCGCCGTCGGCCCGGACCACCACGTCGCCGCGCGCCTGCCGGTGCACCGTCAGGTCGCCGGGCTCCAGCGCGTGCGGCCGGCCGTCCAGCTCGATCGCCACCGGCTCGCCCGCCTCGAAGCGCGCCACGTCCGCCGTGGACAGCCGGCGGATCGCCTCCGCCGCCGCGGGCGTCGCCTTCCCGAATCGCTTTCCGAGCGCACGAAAGCTAGGGCGCGCTTCCAGCGTGACAAGGTCCGTTCCGCGCGTCACCAACTCGACCAGCTTGACATTGACCTCCGACCTGAGTAGCGGCACCAGCGCGTCGAACGCCGCGCGGTCCACGTCGGCGGGCACGGCCGCCAGCAGCCGGCTCAGCGGCTGGCGCACGCGGATCCCGCAGTCCTCGCGCGCGCTGCGGGCCAGCGAGGCGAGCCGCCGCACGGCGTCCATCGCGCGCTCCAGGGCCGCGTCGTCGGGGAGCCCCTCGGCCGAGGGGAACGCCGCGAGGTGCACCGACGTCCCGGCCAGCGCGCGGTGCAGCGCGTCGGAGAGGAACGGCGCCGCCGGCGCCAGCAGCCGCGCCGTGACGGTCAGCGTCTCCTGCAGGGTGGCGAGCGCCGCCGGGTCCGCGCGCCCGCCGGGCACCCAGAAGCGGGCGCGGTTCAGGCGCACCCACCAGTTCGACAGGTCGTCCACCACGAACTGGAGGATGGCGCGCGTGCCGGCCGTCACGTCGTAGCCCGCCCACGCCTCCTCCACCGCCCGCACCGTGCGCGCCAGGCGGCCGAGCAGCCAGCGGTCCACCAGCGGCCGCGCGGCGGGCGGCGGATCGGACGGCGAGGGCCGCCAGTCCTCCGCGTAGAGCGGGAAGAGGTTGTAGGTGTGGCGCAGCTTCTCGAGCGCCGTGCCCGCCACGTCGGGAATGGCGGTTTCGTCGAAGCGCTTGGGCAGCCACACCTGGCTCGCCGCGAGCAGGAAGAGCCGCACGGCGTCGGCGCCGAACCGGCCGATCACCTGCATCGGCTCCACGACGTTGCCGCGGCTCTTCGACATCTTCTGGCCGGCGGCGTCGAGCACCAGCTCGTTCACCACCACGTTGCGGTAGGGCGCGACGCCGAAGACGCCGGTCGCGATCGCCAGGAGCGAGTAGAACCAGCCGCGCGTCTGGTCCACGCCCTCCGCGATCAGGTCCGCCGGGAACTGCGAGCGGAACTCCCGCTCGTGCTCGAACGGGTAGTGCCACTGCGCCACGGGCATCGCGCCGGAGTCGAACCAGGCGTCGATCACCTCGGGCACGCGCCGCATCGTCCCGCCGCACGCGCGGCACGCCCAGGTGAGCGCGTCGATGCCCGGCTTGTGGGGGTCGAAGTCCGCCGGCAGCGCCCGCCCCCACCGCTCCGCGAGCCGCGCGTAGGACGCGATCACCTCCACGTGCGCCGCGTCGTGCTCGCACACCCACACCGGCAGCGGCGTGCCCCAGAAACGGTCCCGCGACAGCGCCCAGTCCACGTTGTTCTCGAGCCACTCGCCGAAGCGGCCGGCCCCGATCTCCGGCGGATGCCAGCCCACGGCGGCGTTCAGCTCGAGCAGCCGGTCGCGGATGGCGGTGGTGCGGACGAACCACGACTCCCGCGGGTAGTAGAGCAGCGGGGTGTCGCAGCGCCAGCAGAACGGGTACGTGTGCTCCACCGTCTCGCGGGCCAGCAGGTGCCCCTCGTCCTTCAGGCGCTGGATGATCGCCGCATCGGCGTCCTTGACGAACACGCCCTCGATCGCGGGCCACGTGGTGCCCCGGAACTTGCCGGCCGTGTCCACGGGCACGGTGTAGGCGAGGCGCCGCTCGCGCGCCACGACGAAGTCGTCGGCGCCGAAGGCCGCCAGGTGCACCAGGCCCGTCCCGTCCTCGGCCGTGACGAAGTCCGCCGGCACGACGAGCTGCCGCTCCCCCGCGGGCCGCGGCACCACCTCGAGCGGCAGCCGGTAGCGCAGCCCGACGAGGTCGCGGCCCTTGAAGCGGCGCAGCACCGGGTGCGCGCCCAAGGGCTCGCCCTCGCCGCCCGGGCGCACGTGCGGCGCCCGAGCTTCCGCGAGGACGAGGCGCCGCCCCTTGTGCTCCACCTCCACGTAGTCGAGGTCCGGGTTGACGCCGATGGCGAAGTTCGAGACCAGCGTCCACGGCGTCGTCGTCCACACCAGGAGCGAGCGGTCTTCCTCGCCCTCGAGCGGGAAGAGCACCGTGACCGACGGGTCCTTCGCGGTGTCGTAGCCCAGCGCGAGCTCGTGGCTCGAGAGCGTGGTGCCGCAGCGCGGGCAGTACGGCAGCACCTTGTGCCCCTTCACCAGCAGGCCCTTCTCGTGCAGCTGGCCCAGCAACCACCACACCGACTCGATGTAGGGCGCGGTGTACGTGACGTACGGGTGCGCGTAGTCCAGCCAGTAGCCGATGCGGTCGGAGAGCGCCTCCCACTCGGCCTTGTACTTCCACACGCTCTCGCGGCACAGCCGGTTGAACTCGGCCACCGAGACCTTCGCGCCCGGGCCCTCGCCGATGTCGAGCTTGCCCGTCAGGCCGAGCTGCCGCTCGACTTCGATCTCGACCGGGAGGCCGTGCGTGTCCCAGCCCGCGATGCGGCCCACGCGCCGGCCGTGCATCGCGTGGAAGCGGCACACCAGGTCCTTGATGGTGCGGGCGACGACGTGGTGGATGCCGGGGCGCCCGTTGGCCGTGGGCGGCCCCTCGTAGAAGACGAACGGCGTCCCGGCGGCGGTGCGGCGCTGCGTCTCGTGGAAGAGGTCCTCCGCCTTCCACCGCGCGAGGAGCTCGCGCTCGAGCGCGTCGGGATCGGCGGCCGCCGGACCCAGCGGCGGAAAGCGGCCGGGACTCACGCGGCCATCTTCTCCAGGACGCCGCGGATCAGCGCCGTCAGGCGCGGCTCGGCCTCGGCGGCGGTCGCGATGATGCGCCGGATGTCGGCCGGCTCGAGCGCGTCCGCGAGCCCCAGGTCGGTGATGATCGAGACGCCGAGCACGCGCATCCCGGCGTGGACCGCGACCGTGACCTCGGGCACCGTGCTCATCCCCACGACGTCGGCGCCGATGAGCCGCAGCATCCGGTACTCGGCCGGCGTCTCGAGGTTCGGGCCGCCGACCGCGACGTACACGCCCTCGCGCAGCGTGATCCCGCGCTCCAGGGCCACGCCGCGCGCCAGCGCGCCCAGCTCGGCGTCGTAGGGCGCCGACATGTCGGGGAAGCGCGGGCCCTCGGCGTCGTCGTTCGGGCCGACGAGCGGGCTGTCGCCCAGCAGGTTGATGTGATCGGTGAGGAGCACCAGGTCGCCGGGACGCCACAGCGGGTGCATCCCGCCGCAGGCGTTGGACACCACGAGGACGCGCGCGCCGAGCGCGCGCATCACGCGGACGGGGAACGCGACCTGTTTGAGGCTGTAGCCCTCGTAGCGGTGGAACCGGCCCGCCATCGCGACGACCGGGTGGCCGGCGAGGGTGCCGCACAGCAGGCGGCCCGCGTGCGACTCCACGGTCGAGCGCGGGAAGCCGGGGACGTCCTGGTAGGGGATCTCGGTCTCGAGCGCGATCTCGCGGCCGAGCCCGCCCAGCCCCGTGCCGAGGATGATGGCCACCTCCGGCGGGCGCGCGTGGCGGGCGCGCACCGCGTCGGCGGCGCGGCGCACCGTCTCGTCGCTCACTCCTCGACGATGTTCTTGATCCACTTCGGGGACGACTTGCGGGTCTCGCGCGGCTCCGGCACCTCGGCGGCCGGCTGGATCGCGCCCGCCACCTTCCCGAACGGCGCCGGCTGGGCGTCGGCCATCGCGTCCAGCTCCGCCTTCTGCCGCTCCACCAGGCTCCGCAGGGCGGCGAGGTACGCGTGGTGCTGGCGGGCGAGGTTCTGCGCCATCGCCTCCAGCCGCTCGATCTCGCGGCGCGCCCGGTCGAGGTGGCGCTCCCCCTCCGCCTCGGCCTCGCGCACGATCATCTGCGCCTCGCGCTCGGCCTGCTCGCGGGTCTCCGCGCGCAACTGCTGGGCCGAGACGAGCGCGGCGTTCATCGCCTTCTCGCGCTCGCGGAACGCCGCCAGCTGCTCCTCGGCGCGCGCCAGCACCTCCTCGAGGGCCATCCGCTCGCGGATCACGCGCTCGAGCTCGTCGGCGGCGCGCACGCGGAAATCGTCGACCTCCGCCGGATCGTAGCCGCGCATCGTCTTGCGGAATTCCTGCTTGCGCAGGTCCAGCGGGGTCAGGCGGAACACGTCGTCGTTCATGACGCACGCTCCCCGAAAAGGACCGTCCCGAGGCGCACCATCGTCGCTCCCTCCTCCACCGCGGCCTCGAAGTCGTCCGACATGCCCATCGAAAGCTCGGTGAGAGTTGCGAGCTCCGGGTCGCGAGACAAGCGATCGCGCAGCTCCCGCAGCCCTCCGAACACCTCGTGCTGGACGCGCGGTGCCGCGCCGTAGGGCGCCATCGCCATCAGGCCCCGCACGCCGAGGTGCGGCAGCTCGGCCACCCGGCCCACCAGCGCCGGCGCCTCCTCCGGCGTCGCGCCGCTCTTCTGCGGCTCGCGCGCCACGTTCACCTCGATCAGCACGTCCTGCACCGAGCCGGCCGCCGCGGCCACCGCTTCGAGCGCCTCGGCGAGGCGGATGGAGTCGAGCGAGTGGATCAGCGCGAAGCGCCCGACGGCCAGCCGGGCCTTGTTGCGCTGCAGGTGGCCGATCAGGTGCCAGCGCACCGGCGCCGCGGGCCAGGCGTCCTGCTTCGCCAGCGCTTCTTGCACCCGGTTCTCGCCGAGGTCCAGGAGCCCCGCCGCCGCCGCTTCCCGGGCACGTTCGAGCGGGTGGCCCTTCGTCACCGC
Source organism: Gemmatimonadales bacterium (assembly GCA_035541085.1). Taxonomy (GTDB): domain Bacteria; phylum Gemmatimonadota; class Gemmatimonadetes; order Gemmatimonadales; family JACORV01; genus Fen-1245. The sequence goes on from DATKNX010000168.1 coordinate 32,456, forward strand.
CACGATCCGCACCGACTCCGTCGGCCGGCCGGCGCGGGCGGCTGCGGCCGCAATTCGGGACCGGACGAGGCCGACGTCCATCAGCCTTTAAACGTAACTAGGGGTGGGGCTTGGTGTTAGGGGAGACCGGCCAAGGCAGGTGCCAAGTGCCAGGGGTCAGGTGTCCGGATGAGGGAACGCGCTAGGGATTCGGGGCCACCGGCTCCAGCCCCGTTCCCGCCGCCGCCCGCGCGAACGGCCCGGTGGCGAGCAGCTCCTTGAGCCGCGCGACGCTGACGCCGCGCTCGAGGCTGCCGCG
>DATKNX010000169.1:0-11374 GCA_035541085.1 Gemmatimonadales bacterium
CGCGCGGCGCGGATCATCGACCAGCTGCACGACGCCGGCATCCTCGGGCCGCCGGACGGCTCCAAGGCCAGACAGGTCACGGCGGGGCTCGACGACCTGGACAGAGTGGGACCGTACTAGAGTTGCCAGAGGGCAGGACAGTTCCCAGACGCCAAGTTGACGGTGGTTACCAGTCCTGCCGTTTTTCGGATACGGTTTGCGCTCCAATGGTCTCCGCGTGCCCCGATGGGCATCTACCTTCGGCGCATGCTCAAGTCGGATCCCAGCACCTGGAAGGATCCCCGCCACCGCGCGGGCGCGGCGGCCGAATCGGTGGCCGCGGACGCCCTGCGCGGCGCCGGCTACCAGGTCCTGGAGCAGCGTTTCCGCTACGGCCACTCGGACGTGGACCTCGTGGCCCGGCGCGGGGCGGTGGTCGTCTTCGTCGAGGTGAAGTCCCGCGCCGACGAGCGGTACGGCGCCGCCTCCGAGGCCGTGACGGCCCGCAAGCAGGCCAACCTCGTGCGGGCCGCCTCCGTCTGGCTCACCCGCCACGGGCGGGCCTGGAACAGCATCCGCTTCGACGTCATCACGCTCACGGACGGGCGCCTGGAGTGGCTGCAGGACGCATTTCGCCCGGGCTGGAGATAGGGGAGCCTGGCGGGATGGGCGGTTCGGTGTATATTCGGGTGCCTGGACGAAGGGTGTCGGGTGCCCGGTGTGAGGTGTCCGGAAGAAGGCCGGGGGCCGTGGTTCGCGACCGAGCCGGTGCACGTTCTGAATCCGACGACTGACAACTGGGAACCACTGGCAACTTGGCGTCCGGGAACCGATCTGAAGTCCGCGTACTGAACTCCGACCGCTCGAGGTTAGGATGGCTGCCGAAGGTCAGCAGGACGATCGCCGCAAAGCTCTGAATCTCGCGATAGCCCAGATCGAGAAGACCTGCGGCAAGGGCTCGATCATGCGGATGGGCTCGGAGCGCGCGCGGGTGAGGGTGGACGCGATCTCGACGGGCGCCATCAACCTCGACGCGGCCATCGGCGTGGGCGGGATCCCGCGGGGCCGCGTGACCGAGATCTTCGGCCCCGAGTCCTCCGGCAAGACGACGCTGGCGCTGCACGTGGCGGGCAACGCGCAGCGCGCGGGCGGCGTCGCGGCGTACGTGGACGCCGAGCACGCGCTGGACGTGGACTACGCCCGCAAGCTCGGCGTGGACGTGGACAATCTCCTGATCTCGCAGCCCGACACGGGCGAGCAGGCGCTCGAGATCACCGACATCCTCGTGCGCTCGGGCGCGGTGGACGTGATCGTGGTGGACTCGGTGGCCGCGCTGGTGCCCAAGGCGGAGATCGAGGGCGAGATGGGCGACACGCACGTCGGCCTCCAGGCCCGGCTGATGAGCCAGGCGCTGCGCAAGCTGGCGGGCGGCATCAACCGCTCGAGGACGTCCGTGATCTTCATCAACCAGCTGCGCGAGAAGGTCGGCATTCTCTTCGGCAACCCCGAGACGACGAGCGGCGGCCGGGCGTTGAAGTTCTACGCGTCGGTGCGGCTCGACATGCGGCGCATCGGGCCGGTGAAGGAGCGCGACGTGGTGATCGGCAACCACACGCGCGTGAAGGTGGTGAAGAACAAGGTGGCGCCGCCGTTCCGGCAGGCGGAGTTCGACATCATGTTCGACGAGGGCATCAGCCACGCCGCGCTCCTGGTGGACCTCGCCGCCGAGATGGGCGTGATCGTGAAGTCGGGCGCCTGGTACGCGTACGCCGACCAGCGCATCGGCCAGGGCCGCGAGAACACCAAGCTCTTCCTCAAGGACAACCCGGCGCTGATGGCGGAGATCGAGGCGAAGGTGAAGGAGGGCCTCGGCATGAAGGCGGGCGCGGCGGTCCCCGAGGACGCGCCGGAGGAGATCAGTGAGTGACGTAGCCGTCCCGCGCGCCGCCCGCAGCGCTGCCCCGGGCGTCCCGGGAGGCAGCGAGGCGGTCGCGGAGGGGTAGTGCCCGCCGTCACGGCCGTCCTTCCCGATCCGCGCGGCAGCGGCGGCTTCGCGGTCCACCTCGACGGCGCGTCGTTCGCGCTGGTCGCCGCCTCGGACGTGCACGAGCTGGGGCTCGCCGTGGGCGCCGCGCTCGTGCCGGAGACCGTGGCGCGGCTCGAGCGGCGCGCCGAGGTGTTCGCCGCCCGGCTGGCGGCGCTCCGGATCCTCGCCTTCCGCGCCCTCCCCTCGACCGAGATCCGGCGCCGCCTGGTGCGCAAGGGCCACGTGCCCGCCGCCGCGGGCGAGGCGGTGGGGGCGCTCGTCGCGGCGGGGCTCATCGACGACGCCGAGTTCGCGCGGCACTTCGCCCGCACGCGGGCCCGGCGGTTCCGCTACGGGCCGGCGCGGCTGGCGCGGGACCTCCGGCGCCTGGGCATCGGGCAGGACGAGGCCGACCGCGCGGTGCGGGAGGCGCTCGCCGCCGACGGCGTGGACACCGGCGAGCTGCTGCGGGAGGCGGCCGCCCGCAAGCTCCGCGGCCTCGGTGGCGTGGAGCCGCAGGAGCGGCGCCGGCGGCTCAAGGTCTACCTGCTGCGGCGCGGCTTCGCCACCGCCGACGTCCTCGAGGCCGTGCGGGCGGCGCTCGCGGGCTGACGGCCGCCCCTCCGGCGCGGCGGCGCCCGGCCCGCGCGAGGTGGTGAAGGGGCCGCGCGGCCGCTAAGTTTCGCCGGCTCATGAACGCCGCGACCATCCGCCGCCGTTTCCTCGATTACTTCGTGGCCGCCGGCCACCGCGAGGTGGCCAGCTCCTCGCTCGTGCCCGCCGGCGACCCGACGCTCCTGTTCACCAACGCCGGGATGGTGCAGTTCAAGCGCGTCTTCCTCGGCCTCGAGCGCCGCGACTACCGCCGCGCCACGACCGCCCAGAAGTGCGTGCGCGCCGGCGGCAAGCACAACGACCTCGAGCAGGTGGGGCACACCGACCGGCACCACACCTTCTTCGAGATGCTGGGCAACTTCTCCTTCGGCGACTACTTCAAGAAGGACGCGATCGCGTTCGGCTGGGAGTTCGTCACGAGCCCCGAGTGGCTCGGCATCCACCCCGACCGCATCCGCGTCAGCGTGCACCACAAGGACGACGACGCGCGCCGCCTGTGGCGCGAGGTCTCGGGCCTCCCCGACGCGCGCATCTACGGCCTGGGCGACAAGGACAACTTCTGGCAGATGGCCGAGACGGGCCCCTGCGGCCCGTGCTCGGAGATCTACGTGGATGTGGGCGATGCCGGTGAACGCCGCTCGTCCAACCACGTCCACTCGCTCGACGAGTTCGTCGAGGCCGCCGAGGCCGGCCGGTTCCTCGAGATCTGGAACCTCGTCTTCATGCAGTTCGACCGGCAGGCCTCGGGCGAGCTGGTGCCGCTCCCCGCGCCGTCGGTGGACACGGGCGCCGGGCTCGAGCGCATCGCCGCCGTGCTGCAGGGCGTCGGCTCGAACTTCCACACCGACCTGTTCACGCCGCTGATCGCGCGCGCCGAGCAGGTGGTGGGCAGCGCGTACGACAAGGGGCCCGCGGGCGCGCCGTTCCGCGTGCTGGCCGACCACGCGCGGGCCGTGGCGTTCCTCCTCGCCGACGGCGTCTACCCGTCCAACGAGGGCCGCGGCTACGTGCTGCGACGCATCCTCCGCCGCGCCGTGCGCCACGCCTATCTCCTCGGCCGCCGCGAGCCCACGCTGGTCGCGCTAGTGGACGAGGTCGTGAAGGTGATGGGCGAGCCGTACCCCGAGCTGCCGCGCCAGGCCCGGCACCTCGCCGACGTCACGCGCGCCGAGGAGGAGCGCTTCTTCGAGACCATCGAGGGCGGCCTCGAGCGGATGCAGGCGCTCACGTCGGTCTCCGCCGAGGAGGCGTTCAAGCTCTACGACACCTACGGCTTCCCGATCGACCTCACGCAGATCGTCGCGGCCGAGCGGGGCATCGCGGTGGACGTGGCGGGCTTCGAGAAGCTGCTGGACGAGCAGCGCGAGCGCTCGCGGGCGGCGCGCGCCGAATCGCAGGGTGGTGGACGGTCGAAGACCGCCTCGGGCCCGAAGGGGAGGGCTCCCGGCGGCGGGGAGGCGGGGCGGTTGGGCGCCAGGGAGGACCGCGAGCGGACGGGACGGCACGAGGAGGGCGCCGCAGGAAGCTCCCGCGACTGGGTCTCCGTCGGCAAGCGCGCGACGCAGAAGTGGGTCGGCTACGACACGACCCACGCCGAGACGGACGTGCTGGCCTTCCTGCGCACGGAGGACGGCGTCGGCCTCGTGCTGCACGAGAATCCCTTCTACGCCGAGAGCGGCGGGCAGGTCAGCGACACCGGCGAGGTGCGCGGCGAGGGCTGGGTGCTGCCCGTCACCGACGTGCGCAAGGTCGAGGGCCGGACGGCCGTGTTCGGCCCGTTCGAGGGCCCGTTCGAGCCGCCGCGCACGGTCGAGGCGCTGGTGAACGAGCCCCTGCGGCGGGACACCGAGCGCAACCACACGGCCACGCACCTCCTGCACGCGGCGCTGCGCAAGCGGCTCGGCGAGCACGTGCGCCAGGCGGGCTCCGTCGTTTCGCCCGAGCATCTCCGCTTCGACTTCACGCACCACCAGCCCGTCGCGCCGGCGGTCCTGGCGGAGATCGAGGCCGAGGTGAACCGCCACGTGTGGGAGAACATCGAGGTGGTGGTGAAGGAGATGCCGTACCCCGAGGCGCTCGCCCTGGGCGCGATGGCGCTGTTCGGCGAGAAGTACGGCGACGTCGTGCGCACGATCCGCGTGCCCGGCGTGTCGCTCGAGCTGTGCGGTGGCTGCCACGTGCGCAGCACGGGGCAGATCGGCCTCGTCCGCATCGTGGGCGAGACGGGCGTCGGGGCCGGCGTGCGGCGCATCGAGGCGCTGACGGGGCCGGGCGCGTACGGCTGGCTGCTGGACCGGGTGCGGCTCCTGGACGGCGTGGCGGACACCGTGGGCAGCGCCCCCGAGCACCTGGCGCGGAAGGTCGAGGCGCTGGTGGAGGAGCGGAAGAAGCTGGAGAAGCGCGTGGAGGAGCTGATCAAGGGCGGCGGCGCACAGGCGGAGAGCCGGGTCACGGAGGTGAACGGCTCGAGCGTCGCCGTCGCGTCGAGCGCCTCGGCCGACAAGGCGGAGATCGGCGCGATGGTGGACGCGTTCCGCACGCAGACCAGGAGCGGCGTCCTGGTCGTCGTCGCGACGGGCGAGCGGCCGGGCATCCACGTCGGCGTCACGGACGACCTGGTGGCGCGCGGCGTCACCGCGCCCGACCTCGCGAACCGGCTGGCGGCGCTGAGCGGCGGGAAGGGCGGGGGACGCCCGCACTTCGCGTCCGCGGGCGCCGGCGACGCGACGAAGCTGGGCGAGGTGGAGCGGCGCGCGAGCGACGTGGTGCGCGAGGTGCTGGAGTCGCGCAAGTGAGTGCTTCCGGGCACCGGACACCGGGCACCGGGCACCCGCCCGTCCGGGCGGATTTCGCGGCCTGGCTCCGCTCGCGCGAGCCCGCACCGCCACCGGACCTCGCGGCCAAGCTCGCCGAGTGTCTCGCCGCCGCCCCCGACGACCTGCTCCGCGGTGCCTCGCGCGCCGAGGCGGCGGGCCGGCTGGGCCTGGCGCGGCTGCGCACGGCCGTCGCGCGCCGCGACGTCAGCGAAGAGGCGGCGATGGACCTGCTCGCGGCCGACGCCCTCGTGACGTACGCGTTCGAGGCGGCGGCCGAAGAGGGCGCCGACCTGACGGCGCTGGTGCGCCGGCTCCTGGCGGAGGTGGGGACGTGAGCGGGTTCCTGGCGGGGCTGATGGCGCGGGCGCCGGGCCTGTGCGTGCTGGTGGATCCCGAGCGCACCGATCCGGCCGGGGCCGCCGCGCTCGCGGCCCGCGCGGAGGCCGACGGCGTGGCGGCGCTCCTCATCGGGACGTCGTACGACGACTCGTCGCGGACCGGCGAGGTGGCCGGCGCCATCAAGCGCGCGGCGGCCCTGCCGCTGCTGCTCTTTCCCGGCTCGGCGGCGCAGCTGGTGCCCGAGGTGGACGCGGTCCTGTTCCTCTCGCTGGTCTCGGGGCGCAACCCGCAGTACCTCATCGAGGAGCACGTGCGGGCGGTGCCGTTCTTCCGCAAGCACGCCGTGCCGCTCGTCTCCACCGCCTACATCCTCGTGGACGGCGGCCGCGTGACCGCGGTCGAGGCGGTGAGCCAGACGCGGCCGCTGCCGCCCGACAAACCGGAGATCGCGGCCGCGCACGCGCGGGCGGGCGAGATGATCGGGATGGCGGCGGTCTACCTCGACGCGGGGAGCGGCGCCGCCTCGCCCGTGGCGCCCGCCGTGATCCGCGAGGTGCGCCGCGCCGTCTCGCTGCCGCTGTTCGTCGGCGGCGGGGTCCGGAGCGCGGAGCAGGTGTGCGACGCGCGCCGGGCGGGCGCCGACTTCGTCGTGGTGGGGAGCGCCATCGAGCGCGGCGGCGCGGGCCGCGTGCGCGAGCTGGCCGAGGCCGCGCGGTGACCGGCGCGGCGGCCGGGGAGGCGGCGCGGTGATCGACCTCCACACGCACCTCATCCCGGGCGTGGACGACGGCGCGCACACGATCGAGCAGTCGGTCGAGGTGCTGCAGCACTTCGCGGCGCAGGGGGTGGAGGCGGTGTGCTGCACGCCGCACCTCCGGGCCAGCGCGCTCGAGTCGGCGCCGTGCGACGACATGGACTCGCTCTTGAGCGACCTGGTGGACGCCGCGCCGCCCAAGCCCGTGCTCTCCCGCGGCTTCGAGGTGATGCTCGACGTCCCCGATCCGAAGTTCGCCGACCGCTGCTGCTGCCTCGCCGGCACGCGCTACGTGCTGGTGGAGTTCGGGCGGCTCGTGCCGGCCGACGCGAGCGTCGAGGTCCTCGGGCGCATCGTCGCGGCCGGCCTCGTGCCGCTGCTGGCGCACCCGGAGCGCTACGCCGTGTGCTCGCCCGAGCTGGCGCGGCGCTGGCAGCGGGCGGGCGTGGTGCTCCAGCTCGACGCCACGACGCTGCTCCTGGATTCGCGGCGCGCCGGCCGGGCGCGGGCGCTGCTCGAAAACGGCTGCGCCTCGATCGTCGCGAGCGACAACCACGGCGACGGCCGCTCGATCAAGGCGGCGGTGGAGTGGCTGGAGTCGCACGGAGGCGGCGCGCAGGCCGAGCTGCTGGCGATCGACAACCCGCGCGCGATCCTGGACGACGAGCCGGTGCGGCCCGTGCCGCCCTTCCGACTGCGCCGCTCGCTGTACACGAAGTTCAAGGACTTCCTCGTCGGCGGAGGGGAAGCGTGAGCTCGATTGCCCATCTCGAGGCGCTGGCCCGCGTCGCGGGCCGCGCGGCGGGCGAGCTGGCGGAGCCGGTGGCGCGGTACGCGGCGCTCGTGCGCGAGGCCCTGGCCGCGGGGCGCACGGTCTTCTTCGCGGGCAACGGCGGCAGCGCCGCCCACGCCCAGCACGTGGCCACCGAGTACGTGGTCCGCTACCGGCCCGTGAAGCGGCGCGCGGCGGCGGCGCTCGCGCTCACGACCGACAGCTCGCTCCTGACGGCGGCGGCCAACGACCTCGGCTTCGAGCAGGTGTTCGCCCGCCAGGTGGAGGCGCACGGCCGGCCGGGGGACGTGCTCGTCCTGGTCTCGACGTCCGGCGGCTCGCCGAACCTGCTCAAGGCCGCGGCGGCGGCGAAGGCGGCGGGGATGCGCACCGTGGGGCTGCTCGCCGCCGGCGGGGGCGCGCTGGCCGGCCTCGTGGACGTCGCGATCGTGGTGCCGACCGACGACACCGCGACGGCGCAGGAGGTCCAGCTCGCCATCGACCACTACGTCTGCTCGCAGGTGGAGCCGGGGCTCTGATCTCCCTCGCCGGCAAGCGCGCCCTCGTCACCGGCGGCACGCGCGGGATCGGCAAGGCCACCGTCCAGATGCTGCGCGCCGCCGGCGCCGAGGTCGTCGGCGTCGGCAGAGGCAGCCACGGCGACCTGGCCGACCGCGCGGCCGTCGAGGCCCTCGGCCGCTCGCTCGGGGGCCCGCTGGACGTCCTCGTCGTCAATCACGGCGTGTGGGAGGCCGAGGCCGTCGCGCTCCAGCGGATGAGCGTCGCGCAGTGGCGCTCCACCCTCGCCCAGAACCTCGACTCCGTCTTCCACGTCGTGCAGGTCCTCGGCGCCCGGATGGCGGACGGTGGCGCGATCGTCCTCGTGGCCTCCACCGCCGCGCAGCGCGGCGAGGCGTTCCACGCCGACTACGCGGCCAGCAAGGGCGCCGTCGTCGCGCTCACCAAGAGCCTCGCCGTCGAGCTGGCGCCCCGCGTCCGCGTCAACTGCGTGGCGCCGGGCTGGACCGACACCGAGATGGCCGCGAAGCCCTACGCGGGCGGCGGCCGCGCCGCGATCGAGGCCACGATCCCCTTGGGCCGCGTGGCCACGGCCGACGACGTGGCCGGGCCCATCGTCTTCCTCTGCTCCGACCTCGCGCGCCACGTCACGGGCGAGATCCTCAACGTGAACGGCGGGAGCGTGCTCTGTGGCTGACGCCTTCCCGCTCGGGCGCATCCCCGCGCCGGTCGCGCGCATCGCGCACCGCCTGGCGGAGGCGGGCCACGACGTCTGGTACGTGGGCGGGGCCGTGCGCGACGTGCTGTTCGAGGCGCGGGGCGGCGGCGCGCCTCCGCGCGTGGGCGACTTCGACATCGCGACGTCGGCGCCGCCGGAGGCCGTGCGCGCGCTGTTCCGCCGCACCGTGCCCATCGGGATCGAGCACGGCACCGTCGCGGTGCTGGACGAGGAGGGCGGGAGCCACGAGGTGACGACCTTCCGGCGCGACGTCGAGACCGACGGCCGGCACGCGAAGGTGGCCTTCGGCGTCTCGCTCGAGGAGGACCTGGCGCGCCGCGACCTCACCATCAACGCCGTCGCCGTGCATCCCGCGACGGGCGAGATCCGCGACCCGTTCGGCGGGCGCGCCGACCTCGCGGCCGGCCTGGTGCGGGCCGTGGGCGACCCTGTCGTCCGCTTCCGCGAGGACCGGTTGCGGGTGCTGCGGGCGCTGCGCTTCGCGGCGGTCTTCGGCTTCCGGATCGAGCCCGCCACGTGGGCCGCGCTGTGCGACGCGGTGCCCGACCTCGATCACCTCTCGCGCGAGCGTGTGCGGGACGAGTGGCTCAAGATGCTGGAGGGCCGCGCGCCCTCGGCGGGCGTCGAGCTGTGGCGGCGCTCGGGCGCGCTGGCGCGCGTGTGGCCCGAGATGGCCGACCTCGGGGCCGACGTGCCCGGGCGGCTCGACGCGGTGGAGCAGCCGGCGGACCCCGTGCTCCTCACCGCGGCGGCGCTGTGGCACGCTCGGGCGACCGAGGACGGGGCGGAGGCCGCGGTGCGCCGGCTCCGGTTCTCCAACGACGCGGCGACGCTGGTGCACGCGGTGGTGGCGGGCCTCCGGCTGCCGCTGCCGGCGCCCGCCGCCATCCGCGAGCTGCGGCGCTGGCTGTCCCAGCACCGGGGCCACGCGCGCGAGATCGTCGCGGTGGCCGAGCCGCGCTCGCGGCGGGCCGACCTCCTGGCCGCGGTCGAGCGCATCGAGGCCTCGGGCGATCCGCTGACCGTGCGCGAGCTGGCCGTCTCCGGCGACGACCTCGCCGCGGCCGGCGTGCCGCCGGGCAAGGCGATGGGCGAGATCCTGCGCCGCCTGCTCGACGAGGTCCTGGACGAGCCGTGGCGCAACACGCGCGAGCACCTGCTCGCCCGGGCGCGGGAGCTGACGTGAGGGGGCTGCCGGCCCTCGGCTTCGGCGTCGTGGCGGCCTTCGCCAACCTGATGGGCGCCTGGGCCGTGACGCGCAGCGCGAAGCTCGGCCTCCGGGTGATCGAGCTGCTGTTCGCCTACGCCGCGGGCTTCATGATCGCCCTCGCGCTCGTCGGCGTCGTCCCCGAGGCGCTGGCGAAGGACCCGGTGGGCGCCGCCCCCGTCATCCTGCTCGGCTACCTGCTCGTGCACCTCACGCAGCACACCGTCACGCCGCACTTCCACTTCGGGCGGGAGACCCACCACGTGAGCCACGCGGCGAGCGTGTCCGGGATCGTGGGCCTGCTGCTGCACACGTTCTTCGACGGCGTCGCCATCGCGTCGGGATTCCTCGTGAGCCCGTCGCTGGGGCTGCTGTTCTTCCTCGCGATCTTCCTGCACAAGCTGCCGGAGGGCGTCACGGTCTCGAGCCTCGTGCTCGCGGCCGGCGAGTCGTCGCGCCGCGCGGTCCTCGCCGCCGCGGCGCTCGGGGCCGCGACGATCCTCGGCGTGCTCCTCACCGAGCGCACGTCCGTGCTCGTGCACTACGGCCTCGCGCTTTCGGCCGGCGTCACGCTGTACGTGGGCGCGTCCAACCTCGTGCCCGAGTTCCAGGGCAAGCACGGCTGGGGCCTGCCGGCGGCCTTCTTCGCCGGCGCCGGCTCGTTCGTCGGTGCCCAGGTGCTGCTCGACCGGCTGCTGACCTAGCGCCGCGCGAGCACGTGAAGAAGCCCGAGCCCTCCCTGTTCGCGCCGCCCGAGTCGGCGCAGCCGCTGGCGGCCCGGATGCGCCCGCGGACGCTCGACGAGTTCCTCGGCCAGGAGCAGCTGCTGGGGCCGGGCAAGGCCCTCGGCGAGCTGATCAAGCGCGGCGAGGTGGGCTCGATGATCTTCTGGGGCCCGCCGGGCAGCGGCAAGACGACGCTCGCCCTGCTGCTCGCCCAGTACACCGACCGCGAGTTCGTGCCCTTCAGCGCGGTCACCGAGGGCGTGCCGCGGGTCCGCGAGGTCATCCACGAGGCCGAGGAGCGGCTCGCGCAGCACGGGCGCCGCACCATCCTCTTCTGCGACGAGATCCACCGCTTCAACAAGGCGCAGCAGGACGCCTTCCTGCCGCACGTCGAGCGCGGCACCATCGCGCTGATCGGCGCCACGACCGAGAACCCGAGCTTCGAGATCACCGGCGCGCTGCTCTCGCGCACGCGGGTGTTCGTCCTCGAGCCGCTGACCGAGGCGCACGTCAGGACGCTGATCGGCCGCGCGCTCGCCGACGAGGCGCGCGGGCTCGGCAAGCTCCGGCTCACGCTCGAGGAGGACGCGCTCGCGCTCCTCGCCCGCGAGGCCGACGGCGACGCCCGCCGCGCCCTCCAGGCCCTCGAGGCGGCGGCCGAGTACGTAACCGGTAGCCCATCGAGGGCCGTTTCGGACGCGCAGCGGGGGGGTCCCCGCGAGGGTGGTGGCGGCGGGGCCACCATCACCGCCGCCGTCATCGCCGACGCCCTCCAGCGCCGCTTCGCCCGCTACGACAAGGGCGGCGAGGAGCACTACAACCTCATCAGCGCGCTCCACAAGGCGATGCGCGGCTCCGATCCGGACGGCGCGCTCTACTGGCT
>DATKNX010000170.1:0-12505 GCA_035541085.1 Gemmatimonadales bacterium
GCGGCGGCCGACTATCGGGTCTACCACGACACGGCGGGAGGCACGCCCTTCGTGCTCGCCATTCGCGGCGAGCGCTACTTCGGCGACTCGTCCCTGCTGCGGGTCATCGGCGGGAGCCTGCGCGGCGCGTCCGAAGCCCTCGGCCCGGTTCCCGTGCCGCGCGTCACCTACACGAGCGACGTGGGACTGAAGGGGCGCACGAGCGGCAGCCTCCAGGGGACGGCCAGCATCGGCCTGATCTGGGAGCCGGGCGAGCTGCTGGAGCGACCGCGGATCCACGACCTGTTCCACGAGACGCTCCACCTGTGGCTCGGCGGGGAGATGGAAGCGGAGCGGTGGTGGATCGAGGGCGTGACCGATTACCTCGCGGCACGGCTGGAGGCGGAGTGGAGCGGCCGTCCCGACGACCTGGCGGCCCTGTGCTACCAGTCGCTCCACAACTACCTGCGCATCGGCCACGACACGAGCATGACGATGGACGAGGAGCAGCACGCGGGCGTCGTCGGCGACAATACGAGCCTGTTGGTCTACCGCAAGGGGATGCTGGCCGGCCTGCTGCTCGACGCGGCGATCCGCCGGGCCACCGACGGTCAGGCCACCCTCGACGACGTGGCACGCCGCGTGCTTCTCCTGGCGGCCGGGGCGACCGGACACCGCGTGACGGACGCCGAGATCCTGAGCGCGGCGACCGAGGCCGGCGGCGACGGGGTACGGCCCGTGTGGCGGCGCGTCGTGGACGGCACCAGCTTGATCACGGAGGACGAGGTGACGGCGGCGCTCCGCGCCGTCACCGGGCTGCCGGTCGTCGCGCCCGCGCCCGTCGCCAAGGAACAGAAGACGTTGATCGGCCACCCGAAACCGTGAGGCCGGCGCCATGACGCTCAAGGGAAAGACGGTGCTCTTCTTCGTGGGTCCGCAGTACGAGGACCTGGAACTGTGGTACCCGAAGATCCGGCTGGAGGAAGAGGGGGCGAAGACGGTCGTCGCCGGGCTCGGCGAGAAGGTCTACCAGGGCAAGAAGGGCTATCCCGTCACCGTGGACAGCACGGTGGACGACCTGTACCCGGAGATCTACGACGGCCTGGTCATTCCCGGCGGCTACGCCCCGGACCACATGCGGCGGTCGGAGAAGCTCCTCAGCATCACGCGCGTGATCGCCGAGGCCGGCAAGCCGGTGGCGTTCATCTGTCACGCCGCCTGGGTGCCGATCTCCGCGGGCCTGCTGAAGGGCCGGCGCGCCACGTGCGTCCGGGCCATCAAGGACGACGTGATCAACGCCGGCGCGACGTACGTGGACGAGCCCGTGGTGGTGGACGGGAACTTGATCTCGTCACGAACGCCCGCCGACCTCCCGGCGTTCTGCCGCGCCATCATCAAGGCGCTCGCGACCACGCCGAAGGACTAGACCGGCGCGTCGAAGGGACGCAGCACCACGCCGGTCGGCACCTTGGGGGCGAAGAACGTGGACTTGGGCGGCATGATCTGGCCCGCGTCGGCCACGCGCCGCACCGCCTCGAGCCGCGTCGGCGGGAGGATCACCGCGCAGGCGCAACGCCCGGCGCGTCCTTCCGCCCGGGCTTCCCCCGCGTCGGCCGTGTAGCGCAGGGCGGGGACGCCGCCCAGCAGGCTCGCCGCCGCCACACCGACCGCCAGCACGTCGGCCGCCGCGACCTCCAGCGCGCGGACCGCCGGATGCACCGGCTGGCCGCCCGACGCCGGCCACGCCGCGTCAGCGCGCACCTTGAGCGCCACTTCCCTGCCGCCCCGGAACACCACCGACAGCGTCGGCTCGACCCCCGCCGGCGCCTCCGCGAAGCAGGCGGCCGCGGCCGACAGGAACGCCGCCGGGTCCACCGGCGGCCCATCCAGCAGCCGATGCGTGGGCAGGATCACGAGCCCCGGGTCCTTGAACGACACCACGTGGCTCAGCGTGCGCGCGGCCCCGTCGCGCCAGGCGGCCGGCGCCTCGTCGCGGAACATCACCGACGTCTCGAACCGGTGATGGCCGTCGGCGACGTAGACGGGCTCGGCGCCCGCCGCCTCGGCGAGGCGCTGCGCGTCCTTGCCGCGCACCACCCAGACGGCCTGGTCGGAGCCGATGGCCGTGCAGCGCGCCCATGGCTCCCGTGCGGTGACGTCGCCCAGCGCCCGCGTCAGCGCGCCCGAGCTGTCCGGCGCCAGCAGGAACACCGCGCTGAGGTTCGCCCCGGTCGCGTGCATCAGCCGGCGCCGGTCCTCCTTGGCCTTGGCGTGCGTCCGCTCGTGCGGCAGGACCCGCCCCTTCGAGAACGGCTCGGCGGATACGGCCAGGAAGACGCCGGTGCGCTCGCGCGTGGCGCCGTCGGGGAACCGGCCCGAGGTGCGCAGGACGTACGCGCAGGGTTCGCCGTCGCGGACGATCACGCCGCGGCGCCGCCAGTCCGCCAGCCGCGTTGCGGCCGCCGCGTAGGGGTCCGCCCCGTCGCCGGCGACGGGCAGGTCCACCTTCACGATGTTGAACGGATCGCGCGCCACCAGGTCCTCGCGCTGCGGCGGCGATATCACATCGTACGGCGGGGCGAGGCGGGCTGCGAGGGTCGCGGGATCGGCATAGCGCTCGCCGCGGAACGCGGCGAACAGGCTGACGTCGCTCATGTCGGGACGCTTCCGGGATGGGAGGCGATCAGCGCATCGAGGATGCGCTTCACCTCGAACAGGGACAGGCGGCCGACCTCCGCCTCCGCGGCGGCGGCCGTTTGGTCGAAAGCCAGGTAGTCGCTCTCCAGGTGCCCGTCGGGTGCGTTGCTCGGCGACCAGCGGATGAACAGCAGGGCCGCCCCGAAGCGGCCGTCCGGCCCCGGATCGTCGTCGGAGAACACGCCCACGGAGTACGGGCGGCCGTCGCTCCCGTTGAAGCCGGGCGGCCGGCCGTGGACGGCGGCGTAGCCCGCGAGCGTGCCCTCGTCCAGGCTCACGTCCGCAGCGTTTCCTTCATCACGTTGCCGAGGATGAAGGCGATGTTGGCCGGGCGCTCGGCGAGCCGCCGCATCAGGTAGGGATACCACTGGGTGCCGAACGGCACGTACACCCGCACCCGGAAACCGGCGCGGCGCAGGTCCTCCTGCAGGTCGCGGCGGATACCGTACAGCATCTGGAACTCGAACCTGTCGGCGGCGATGCCCTTGGACTCCACGAACCGCCGCACGTGGGTGATCATCGCCGGATCGTGCGTCGCCACCGCCGGCTGGTGGCCCTTCTCGAGCAGCTTCTCGATCAGCTCGACGTAGCTCCGGTCCACGTCCTTCTTGGCGGGGAATGCGACGGTCGCCGGCTCCTGGTACGCGCCCTTGCACAGGCGCACCCGCGCCCGCTCGCCGACCAGCCGGTCGATGTCCGCCGCGCTGCGGCGCAGGTAGGACTGGATCACGATGCCGACGCGGTCGCCGTAGGTCGGCAGCAGGTCCTTCTCGAACAGGTCCAGCGTGCGCTGCGTGTGCTCGCTGCTCTCCATGTCGATGCGCACCGAGATGCCGAGATCGCGCCCCCGGTCCAGGATGCCGCGCATGTTCTGCACGCACAGCGCGCGATCGAGGTCGAGACCGAGCTGCGTCAGCTTGACCGAGACGTTGCAGTCGAGCTTCTCGGCGGCGATCCGCTCCAGGATCTGGACCACCGTCGCGGCGCACGCCCGTGCCTCGTCCGGGTTGGTGACGCTCTCGCCGAGGAGATCGAGGCTCGCCGCGATGCCGCGGCCGTTGAGCTCGCGCACCGCGGCCACCGCCGAATCGAGCGTCTCGCCCGCCACGAAGCGCGACGCGAGGTGCCTGGCCAGGCGGTTGTTTCGGATGAAGGCGAAGATCCTGGGCTGTTCGCTGAGGTACAGGAAGGTGCTGCGCAGCATTCGACGTTACCGGTCTGAAGGGTAGAAACGGCCGCCACCTCGAGCCTGCTCGACGAGCGAGGCGGCGGGAAGAAACCTGTCGCCGTGCGCGGCGGCCAGCCGCTCGAGCGTCGCCACCACGGCGCGGGCCCCGAGCGCGTCCACCGTGCGGAAGGGACCGCCGCGGAAGGCCGGGAAGCCGATGCCGAACAGGGCCCCCACGTCGCCGTCGCGCGGCTGGCGCACCACGCCCTCCTCGAGGGCACGCGCGGCCTCGTTCAGCATCGCGAAGGCGAGCCGCTCGGCCAGCGGAGCCCGGTCGGCCGGCGCCTCGCCCGGGACGATTCCCAGCAAACGGCAGGCCGCGGGGTCCGGATCCTTCCGCTTGCCGCCGCGGTAGGTGAACAAGCCGCGCCCGTTCTTGCGGCCGAGACGCCCGGCGGCCACCAGGACGCCGAGATCGAACGGCTGCCGGAGGCGCTCGCCGAACGCCTCGTGCATCACACCGCTCGCCTTGGCGGCGACGTCGAGTCCGACCTCGTCGAGCAGGGTGATGGGCCCGACGGGGAACCCCCATCCCGTCATCGCCCCGTCCACCGCCCCGATCGGCACTCCTTCGACCAGCAGCCGGCACGCCTCGCCCAGGTACGGTGCGAGGATCCGGTTGACGAAGAACCCCGGCCGGTCCTCCACCACGATCACGGTCTTGCCCATCTTCCGCCCGAGGGCGACCGCCGTCACCACCGTCTCCGGCGCCGTGCGCTCGCCCACCACGACTTCGAGCAGCGGCATCCGGTGCACGGGCGAGAAGAAGTGCATCCCGATCACCGTCTCGGGCCGGCCGGACGCCTCGGCGATGCGCGAGATCGGGATCGTGGACGTGTTCGACGCGAACAGGCAGGTGGCGCGGGTGACGGCCTCGACCTCGCGCAGCACCGCCTGCTTGAGCGCGAGGTCCTCGAAGACCGCCTCGACGACCGCGTCGGCCCCGTGGAAGCCGGTGTAGTCGGCGCCGCCGGACACGAGCGCGAGCTGGCGCGCCGCCTCGCGCTTGGTGATGCTGCGGCGCCGGGCGCGCTCCTCGACGACGCGCGCGACCGCGCGCAGGCCCGCGCCCACCCGCGGCAGGTCCGCGTCCTTGAACCGCACTTGGACGCCGGCCTGCCCCACGGCGACGGCCGCGATGCCGGCGCCCATGAAGCCCGACCCGACGATGCCGATCCGCTCGACCGGCCGAGCCTTGGGCACGGGTGCCGGCACGCCCGGGTCCTTCTTCAGCGCCGTCGTCGCGAAGAACACCTCGACGAGACGGCGCGAGACCTCGGTCATCGCCATCCGGCCGAACAGGTCCGCCTCGTACGGCAAGCCCTCGGCGACGCCGTTGGCGAGACTGAACCGGATCGCGTCCAGGGCGGCGAGCGGCGCCGGGTAGTGCCCGCCCGTCTGCCTGAGCGTCATCGCGCGAGCCCGGCGCAGCACGAGCGCCTGCCCGAGCATGCTGCGGTCGAAGAACCACGCGCCCGGCCGGCGGCGCCGGGCCCGTTCCGCGGAGAGGCGCCGCGCTGCCGCGACGGCGACCCGCCGCAGGATCGCCGGCGCCACCAGCTCGTCCACCAGGCCCATTCGCAGCGCGCGCGACGCGCGCACGTTCTTGCCCGTCAGGATCATCTCGAGGGCGGCGCGGAGCCCCACGAGCCGCGGGAGCCGGTTGCACCCGCCCGCGCCCGGAATGATGCCGAGCTGCACCTCGGGGACGCTGAAGACGGTCTTCGGATGGTCCGTCGCGATGCGGTAGTGGCACGCGAGCGCGAGCTCGACGCCGCCGCCCACGCAGGGACCGTGGATCGCGGCCACCACGGGCTTGGCCGACGTGGCCACGCGCTCGAGCATCTGCTGTCCGTCGCGGGAGAGGCGCGTCGCCTCCGCCACGCTCCGCAGCGCGACGAACTCCTCGATGTCGGCGCCCGCCACGAACATGTCGGGCTTGCCCGAGATGAAGACAATCGCGCGGACCGCGGGGTCGGCCTGCGCCGCCGCGAACGCGGCGACGAACTCGTCCTTCACCGGCTGCGAGAACTTGTTCACGCTCTCGCCCGGCAGGTCGAGGGTCAGCACCGCGACGCCGTCCTCCAGCGTCACGGTCAGCGCGCCCGTGCGGGTCCCGATGCCGCCGCTCATCGTCTCACGCTCGCTCGAGGACCATGGCAAACCCCATCCCGCCCTGGGCGCACACGGAGACCAGGCCGAACTGCGCGTCGCGGCGCCGCATCTCGTTCGCCAGCGTCGTGGCGATGCGGCCGCCCGTCGCCCCGAAGGGGTGGCCGATCGCGATCGAGCCGCCCATCACGTTCAGCGTGTCCCAGTTCACCTCGCCGACCTTCTCGGCGCGCCCCAGGTGTTCGCGCGCCCACGCATCCGATTCGAACGCCTGGATGTTGGAGAGCACCTGCGCGGCGAACGCCTCGTGCATCTCCACGAGGCCGAGGTCGCGCCACGCGAGACCCGCGCGGTCGAGCGCCAGGGGCACGGCGAACGCCGGTCCCATCAGCAGTTGCGCGCCGGGATCCACCGCCGCCACGGCGGAGGACCGGATGAAGGCCAGCGGCTCGTATCCCATCGCCTCGGCCGCCTCGCCGCTCATCAGCAGCACGGCCGACGCGCCGTCCGTCAGCGGCGAGGCGTTCGCCGCGGTCACCGTGCCGTAGCGCCGGTCGAAGACCGGCTTCAGGGCGGCGAGCTGCTCCAGCGTGCTGTCGCTGCGGATGCCGTTGTCCGAGGTCACGACCGGGTCGTACGCGGGCGGCACGAACACGGGCGCGATCTCGGCCGTGAGCCGGCCGTCGGCGGTGCCGGCCGCGGCGAGCTGGTGCGACCGCAGCGCGAAGGCGTCCTGCGCCTCGCGCGT
This sequence comes from Gemmatimonadales bacterium, assembly GCA_035541085.1. Lineage (GTDB taxonomy): Bacteria > Gemmatimonadota > Gemmatimonadetes > Gemmatimonadales > JACORV01 > Fen-1245. Next base: position 6,765 of record DATKNX010000170.1, read on the forward strand.
GATCCCGTTCTCCTTCGCCATCTTCTCGGCCGACTGCCCCATCGTCTCGCCGGTGGAAGGCTCCGCGATGGCCGGCGTCACGGGGACGAGGTCGCGCGGCCGCGTGCGCGCGAGAGTGCGGAGCCGCTGGCCGAGCGAGCGGGCCCGCGCGGCCTGCACGAGCAGCTCCGAGAACCGCTTCGAGTGCAGGATCGGGATGTCGGAGAGCGACTCGGTCCCGCCGGCGATCACGACGTGCGCCTGTCCCAGCACGATCTGGTCGTGCGCGGCCGCGATCGCCTGCGTCGAGGACGCGCAGGCGCGGTTCAGCGTGTAGGCCGGGATGGTCTTCGGGAACTGCGGCAGCAGGCTGACTTCGCGGGCCACGTTGGGCGCGAGCACCGACGGCACGACCTGGCCGAAGATGACCTGGTCCACGTCGCCCGGCGCGATCTCGGTGCGCACGAGCAGCTCGCGCGTGGCGAGCTTCGCGAGTTCGACCGCGCCGAGATCCTTGAACACCGTGCCGGACTTGGCGAAGGGAGTCCGGCAACCCGCGATGATGGCGACGCGACGGCCGTTCTGGCCGGTCATGTTCGGCTCCGTCTCCGGCGCGCGCCGTGACGCGCCGGGTCCAGCAAAGCTAGCCGCGGCCTGCGGCCCCGGCCAGCGCACGGGACCCGTGCGCTCGCCGCGCTTCGGTGCCAAATTGGGCCGATGGACTCGCTGTTCTCCGCCCAGACGCGCCGCGCCGACCTGGACGCGCTCGCCGCCGCGCCCGTGGACCTGCTGGTCATCGGCGGCGGGATCACCGGTGCCGGCATCGCCCGCGACGCCGCGCTCCGCGGCATCCGCACGGCGCTGGTGGACGCGGGGGACTTCGGCGGCGCCACGTCCAGCCGCTCGACCCGGCTGGTGCACGGCGGTCTGCGCTATCTCGAGCACGGCTGGCTGAGGCTCGTCTTCGAGGCCAGCCGCGAGCGGCGGATCCTGCTGCACATCGCGCCGCACCTCGTGCGGCCGATGCCCTTCCTCTTCCCCGTGCACGCCGGCGGACGCGTCGGCCGCGGCCGCCTCGCGGCCGGGCTGTGGCTGTACGACCTGCTCTCCGTCTTCCGCAACGTGCACATGCATCGCACGCTCTCGCGGCGGGCGGTGCAGAAGCTGGAGCCGCAGCTTCGCGACCGCGGGCTGCTCGGCGGGGCCGTGTACTACGACGCCTGGTGCGACGACGCCCGCCTGGTCCTGGCCAACGCGCGGGCCGCGCACAAGAGCGGTGCGCTCGTGGCCAGCTACACGTCCGTGGCGTCGTTCGAGAAGGCGGGCGGACAGCTCCGCGGCGCCCTGCTCGAGGATGCGATCGATGGCCGGCGCCTCACGGCCCACGCGCGCGTGGTCGTCAATGCCACCGGCCCGTGGACGGACGCGATCCGGCGGCTCGACGAGGCCGACGCGGCGCCGCTCCTCAGGCCCACCAAGGGCGTCCACGCGGCGGTGCCGCGCCAGCGGGTGGGCAACACGGGCGCGCTCACCCTCACGTCGCCGATCGACGGTCGGGTGATGTTCATCCTGCCCTGGGGCGAGATCACGATCGTCGGGACGACGGATACCGACTACGCCGGCGACCCCGCCGAGGTCGCACCGGACGCCGACGACGTCACCTATCTCCTGCGCTCGGCCAACGCCGTGTTCCCCGACGCGCACCTCGCGATGAGCGACGTGATCGCCGCCTGGGCGGGCCTCCGGCCGCTGCTCCGGAACGGCGCCGAGGGCAGCACCGCCGCCGTGTCGCGCGAGCACCGCATCGTCGAGAGCGCCGCGGGCCTCATCTCCATCGCGGGCGGCAAGCTCACCACGTACCGGGCGATGGCGGCCGAGCTGGTGGACCTCGTGGCCTCCCGGCTGCACGCGATCGACGGCCGGCACGTGCCCGACCGCGCGGCGACCGCGACGGAGCCGCTGCCCGGGGGCGACGTGGCCGATCTCGGCCTGCTGGTGCGCGAGCTCGTGAAGGAAGGCGTCGCGGAGCCGGCGGCGCGCCACCTCGTGGACACGTACGGGTCGGAGGCCATGGCGGTCGCGAACATCGCCACGCGCGACCGCACGCTCGCCGAGCCGCTGATCCCCGGCTTCCCCGTGCTGCGCGCCGAGGTGGTCTACCAGGCCAGGCGCGAGATGGCGCTCTCCGTCGCCGACGTCATGATCCGGCGGACCCACCTCTTCCACACGCACCCGGGCCAGGGCGCGGAGGGCACGCCGGTCGTCGCCGGCCTGCTCGCGACCGAGCTGGGCTGGGACGCCTCACGCGAGGCGAGCGCGCTCGCCGGCTATCTCGCCGAGGTCCAGCGGATGCGGCAGGCCCTCAGCCCGCCGGCCGCCTGACGCGCGCCATGTCGCGCGCCACGGTGGGCACGGCCAGCAGGAGCAGCGCCCCACCCAGGAGTCCGACGGCGGGCAGCGTCATCAGGGCGATGCGGAGCCCGTAGCGGTCCGACAGGAACCCCACCACCGGCAGGGCGATGGCGTCGCCGGCGATGTGGATGAAGAACACGTAGGCGCCCATCACCGTGGCCGCGATCCCGCGCGGCACGACGTCGAACAGCACGGCGGCGATGGGCCCGTTGTACCACGTGAAGAAGAACACGACGACGAAGAACAGCAGCGAGAAGAGCCGCACGTCATTCACCAGCAACAGCACCACGCAGAACGGTGCGCCCGCGAGGAACCCCGCCGCGCTCGCGATGACGCGCCCGGCCGGGGTCCGCTCCATCAGGCGGTCGCCCGACCGTCCTCCGATCCACGACCCGAGCACGCCCGCCACCAGGCCCACCAGCCCGATCTCGCGGCCCGCCTCGAGGAGCGACATGTCCAGCACGCGTTGCAGGTAGCTCGCCGACCACGCCACCAGCGAGTTGATCGCGGCCGTCGTCAGCGCGCCGCCGATGAACATCCAGATCAGCGTCGGCGTGCGCAGCACGACGGCGGCCGCGTCGAGCATCTCGTCGATCGCGTCGGCGGGCACGCCCGCCAGCAAGCCGTGGCGGCCCCGCATCGCGATGCGCGCCCACTTCACGATGGTCCACACGAGACCGAGCCCGACGATCGCGCCGAACACCGCGGTGCCCGTCGCGGCCGGCAGCCCGCGGAACAGGATCAGCGCGCCGAACACCGCCGCGCCGGCCGGGATCGAGACGAGGAGCGGCAGCCCGGCCCGCAGCACGAGCCGCGGGGTGATCGCGATCCGCCGCGCCGGACGGGACGCGCGCGGCGTCCTCGCCTTGGGCCGCGGATCCCGCAGGTGGCCGAGCACGAGCGCGAACAGGACGCCCGGCAGTCCCACCGCCACCAGCGCGGTGCGCCAGCCGAACGCGCTCGCCAGGTGGCCGCCGAGCCACACGGCCATCGTGCCGCCGACCGCCAGGCCCGCCCAGAAGATGCCCATCGCCTGCGCGCGCCCGCGGTCCGGGAAGTAGTCGGCGAGCATCGCCTGCGCGGACGGCAGGTACGAGGACTCCGCCACGCCCACGACGCTGCGGGTCGCGAGCAGGTACCAGTACGTCGCGGCCAAACCGCCCATCGCCGTGAACCCGCTCCACAGCGCGACGCCGCCGGCGATGACGGCGCGGCGCGACCGGAGGTCGGAGAGCACGCCGGTCGCGAGGGCGCCGAGCGCGAAGGCGATGGCGTACGACGACCCCAGCCACCCGAGCTGGGTGTCGGAGATGTCCAGCTCGTCCTTGATCGGCTCGAACAGCGCCAGGATGATGTTGCGGTCGAGGTAGTTGAGCAGGTTCCCCAGCGCGAGCAGCGCCAGGGCGTACCACAGGTAGCGGGAGCTGATGGGCCGCGGCGGCGTGGGGCTCACCGGACCGCGCCCCCGCCCGGCGTCCGCCGCCTAGAACAGCCCATCCACCGAGCGCCCCGCCATCGGATCCGACTGCATCGCCCGCAGCTGGTCGCGGGCGCGCGTCACCACGTCCACCGCGACGGCCGGGTCGTCGGTGAGATGGAAGATGTCCAGGTCGCGCTCGTCGATCTTGTGCTGCGCGGCCGCGGTGGCCCGCAGCCAGTCCACCAGCCCGCGCCAGTACGCGGTGCCGAAGAGCACCACGGGGAAGTGCTTGATCTTCCCGGTCTGGATGAGCGTCAGGGCCTCGAACGTCTCGTCCAGCGTCCCGAAGCCGCCCGGGAACACCACGAAGCCGATCGAGTACTTCACGAACATCGTCTTCCGGACGAAGAAGTACCGGAAGTGCATCGCGGTCTCGACGTACTCGTTGGTGCCCTGCTCGAAGGGCAGCTCGATGTTGAGCCCGATGGACGGGCCGTCGCCCTCCCGGGCCCCGCGGTTGGCGGCCTCCATGATGCCCGGCCCGCCACCGGTGATGATGGAGAAGCCCGCGGTCGCGAAGCGGCGCGCCGTCTCCGTCGCCGCGCGGTAGTACGGGTCGTCGGGCTTCGTCCGCGCGGAGCCGAAGAACGTCACCCCCGAGTGCACGCCGGCGAGGGTGTCGAAGCCCTCGACGAACTCGCCCATGATCCGGAGCACGCGCCACGGGTCCGACGAGACGAACTCGCGGCGCCGCTCGCCCGGATGCGGAACGCTGAAGAGACGCTCGTCCTCCGTCGGCCCGAGGCGTCTCGGACCGCTGCGACGATCGCCGTCTGCTGACATGGGGAGCCCTCTTGCCAGGGTGTGAAGCTGCGAATATACAAGTTCCCCGTAGGGGGCACAAAGGAAAAATGCGCTCGTGGCGTGCGTTGTCGTTCGCCCTGCTCGGGCGGGCCGTCGTCAATCCGCGCGTCGCTCGCGACCTCGCGAGCCTCGCCTGGTCGATGCGACGCCGCCGCTGGTACCGCGAGCCGCCGTTCCTGCCGCTGCCGCCGCCCGAGTACGTGCGCTGGCGCATGCTGACCGCCTACGGCGACGAGCACGCCGTGCCTCCGGTCGACGACGTGCTGCGCGTCGCGCGCTGGCGCCGGGACCTCCTGAAGCCGTGACCCCCGACGCCCTGGCCGCCGTGGCGAAGAGCGCGGCCCGCGATCTCGGTTTCGCGGCGTGCGGGATCACGGACCTCTCGCCCTCGGCGGCCGCGCCGGCCTTGGGCCGCTGGCTCGCGGCGTCCCGCCACGGCGAGATGCGGTACATGGAGCGCCAGGCGGCGGTGCGGCGCGAGCCGGCGCGGGCCTGGCCGGATGCCCGGTCCGCCGTCGTGGTCCTCGACAACTACTGGCAGCGCGGCGCCGAGCCGGCGCCGGGCCGCGGGCGCCTCGCGCGCTACGCCCTCGGCGACGACTACCACGACGTCCTGAAGGCGAAGCTCGAGCGCCTCGGCGCAGCGCTCGTGGGCGCGGCGGGCGCCGGCTCCTTCCGAGCCTACGTGGACGCGGGGCCGCTGCCCGAGCGGGAGCTCGCGCGCCGCGCCGGCCTGGGCTGGATCGGCAAGAACACCATGCTGATTCACCCGCGGCTCGGGTCCTTCACGTTCATCGGCGTCCTGCTGACCGATCTGCCCGTGGCACGCGACGAGCCGTTCGAGGCGGACCGCTGCGGGACGTGCCGCCGCTGCCTCGACGCGTGCCCGACGAGCGCGTTCCCCGAGCCGCGCGAGCTCGACGCCACGCGCTGCATCTCCTATCTGACGATCGAGGCGCGCGGCCCGATGCCGGAGCCGCTCAAGCCCGGCGTCGGCGACTGGCTGTTCGGCTGCGACGTGTGTCAGGACGTGTGCCCGTGGAACGTCCGGTTCGCCGAGGAGACG
>DATKNX010000171.1:0-6667 GCA_035541085.1 Gemmatimonadales bacterium
CGAGCGCAGCGGGAACGCGTAGCGGGGCGCCGGCGCCGTGCCCGTCTTCGGGGTGTCCGTGGCGCGCTCGCCGTTGGTGCCCGCGCGGAAGCGCTCCAGCCGCCGCTCGTTCCGCACCGTTGCGGCCCCCGCCGCGGCGGCCGCCGCGCCCGCGCCGCGCCGGTCGGGCACGCGCTTCGGCGGCGGCGCGCCGGGCCGGCCCTGCTGACCGGCGGCTGCCATCGCGCGCAGCTGCGCCTGCGACGCCCGGATCATCTCCAGAGACTCCCGCGGACTGACGAGCCACTCGAGATCGGCGCCCTCGGCGTCGGCGGCGGGCGCCGGCGGAGCCGCCGGCGGCTTCGCGGCCGGAGGCGGCGCCGGAGTCTCGGGGCGCGCGGCGGCCATCAGCTCGTCGGTGACCGACGTGGTCTCGATGCTCGGCCGATCCTGCGGCACCAGGTCGAGCGCGTCCTCGACGACCTGCTCCACCGTCTCCACCGCCGTGGCCTCGAAAACCGGCTCCGGCGGCGCCGCCGCCGGACGCTGCCGCGTGTCGGACCCCCGGCGGTCTCTCGAGCTCGCCCCGCGACGGTCCTCGTCCCGGCGCGGCCCCCGGCGCCGCTCGACCGCCGGCTGCAGACCCGCCAGCGCCGCCTCGTGCCGGCGATCGAGGCCCGTGCGCCGGTCGAAGGCGCGGCGGTCGCGGCCCGTGCGCCGGTCCCTGGAGCGGCGCTCGACGAAGCTCGCCTCCGCCGGAGCGCTCGGCGGCGCGGCCGCCGCGTGCCGTGTCTCGGTCGCGGGAGCCCGCTGCGACGGGCCGCCGCCCGCGTGCTCGGAGGCCGGCCTGGCCACGTGCGGCGGCTCCGGCGGCCGGCCGCCGTGGGCGGCGATCTCGAACGAATCCTGCGGCGGGCGCGCGCGAGCGGCGACCTCGAACCGCTCCGGCTCGACCATCGCCGGCCGCGGCGGCGCCACCGTGCGCCGCGGCGCCGAGGCCGACTGCGCCTGCGCGACGGCCGGCTGGCGCGACAGCGTGGTCGAGAAGGTCTGCGTCGTCTGCGGCCGGAGCGCCGGCGCCGCCGCGGGCGCCGCGAACGAGGGGAGCTCGTCGGGGATGTCCACCGGCACCATGCCCGAGCCGGTCGAGCGGCGCACGTGGATGGTGCGCAGCCGCTCGGCGCACGTCGGGCAATCCACGATGTGGCGCGCGGCTTCCTTGCGCCGCTGCGCGTCGGCGAACTCCGCCTCGCGCACCACGTAGGCCAGCAGGTCGCGGTACTCGAGGTGCCGGATGTGCGCGCGGCGCTCCACGAGCTGGATGAAGCCGGCCGTCACGAGCCCGTACAGCGCCTTGCCGACCTCGAACTCGCTCAGCGCGGTGAAGTCGATGATCGCCGCCACGTCGCGGGTGCCGTCGAGGAGCGGCAGGATCGTCTTCTGCTCCTCGGTCAGGCCGTCGGCGGAGGAGCCGAGCTTCTCGCGGGTGCAGCGGTACACCAGGTCGAACGACGGGATCTTCTTCTGGATCAGGCTCCACTCGTCCACGCGCCGCGCGCCCTCGAGCAGGAGGCCCTCGGCGTCGAGCGAGACGAGCAGGGGCTGGTGCGGAGGCAGGCGGTCGGACGCGAAGCTGAACGTCCCCTGCTTCCAGGTGAACAGGTAGTAGACGGCGTTCTCGACCTGCTGGCGGATGAACCGCTCGAGCTCGCCGCGATCGATCTGCCCGGAGTCCACCAGGATCCGGCCCAGCTGCCGCTTGCCGGAGCGCCGCTGCTCCTCGACCGCCGTGCTCAGCTGCTGCTGCGTGATGCGGCCGCTCTTGACCAGCATGTCGCCCAGCCGGTCGAGACGGTTGGCGACGGTGGCGTAGCTGATCCGCCCGACGTCCAGGTAGATGCTCCCCTGCGCGTCGCCGTCCACCAGGGTCAGACACCCGCTCTTGCGCCCCAGCGACAGCAGCTGGAGCACGTCGGGCAGGCCCGCTTCCTCGATGTTGCCCTGGATCGGCACGGCTCAGCTTCCTCGACGCCGGTGGTGGTTCGCGCGGTGGTCCGCCACCCGCCTGCCTGCATTATGGCGCGGCGACGCGGATGCGGACAACCCCGCGCGGGGGGCGGCGCGGCGCGTCACGGCTGCGGCTCCAGCCGGAGCTGCAGGTCCTCGAACCGCTTCTCCCCCGGGCCGGGCGGCACGAAGATCGAGATCGGCGGCGCCGTCACCTTCATCCGGTCGAGCACCGCCTCGGGGAGCGTGACCTCGTAGTCGCCGGGCGGCACCGCGGTCTTGTAGAACGCGCCGTCGGCGAAGGTCGTGACGGTGATCTCCTTCCCGGTATTGAGCTCGCGCAGCACCACGGGCACGCCGGCCACCGCCTCGTCGCCCATCACCACGAACCCGGCGATCTCGGCGCCCACCTCGACCGGGATCTGGACCTCGCCGAACGCGTTGGGCGTCGGCAGCACCCGGATCACGGCCGCGGGCAGGAGGTAGTGCGGATCGGGCAGGGCCAGCGTATCCACGGCGATCGGCACGCGCTCCGAGGGATAGAGGCCCCACGCGGCGAACCGGCCGTTGGAGTCCGTCTGGGCGGCCAGGCCGCCGACGCTGACGGGAATGCCCGCCAGTCCCGGCTCGCCGGGGTCGCGCACGCCGTTGCCGTTGTCGTCGCGGAACAGGACGCCCGACACGCCGGTCCGGTCGAGGTCCGCGCCGTCGCCGAGCTTCACCAGCCGCGAGTGCGGATCCCACGCGACCGACCCCGACGAGTAGGTCAGCGCCTGCGAGCCGGTCTGCGCCAGGCGCGTGCGCGTGCCCGTCTGCGGGCCGCGCATCGCCGTGGTGACGCCCAGCTCGACGCTCAACCCGCCGGCCCGGAACCAGCCCACGGCGGCGTCCACCCGGAACAGCTGCGAGATCCGCCGCCCGATGCTCGCGCGCAGGGCCGTGAGCCCGCGCGCGGGCTCCACCGCGAGCTGGCCGGCCACGTTCGCCGTCTTCAGCCACGGCCACGGACCCGACAGGATGGCGTCGGCGCCCGCGTCCATCGAGAACCCCGAGGTGTCGCCGGCCGTGCCGGTGGCCAGGGTGTTGTAGAGCACGCCGAGCGAATAGCGGATGCGTCCGACCTGCGTCGTGGCGGCGACCCGCTCGACGACCTGGCGCAGGCCGGGGCTCACGGAGACGACGCCCGTGCCGTTGAAGAACAGCGCGCCGCCCATCCAGCCCGGCCGCCAGAACAGCGACTGGTCCCACTCGGACGTCTCCGAGCCCGCGCCGCTGAACGCCGCGCCGGCGGGGGCGAATCGCGTCACGCTCGCGCTGGCCTGCAGGTCCTCGCTCGGCGAGTAGTCGGCCGAGAGGCGCAGCGGCCCGTTCGCGACGGCCTGGCCGGTCAGGCCGAGGGCCTCGATGGGCGTCGCCGAGACGACCGCGTAGGGCTGCCACAGGGTGCCGCGGACGCCCTGGAAGTACTCGTCGGCACCGCCCTGCACCGTGACGTGGCCCGTGAGGCCGTAACGGAAGTCCGCGCTCGCGACCGCGTCGCACGGATCGAACTGGCACTGCCCGACGGCGAGGGCGTACTCGAAGTCCCCGTCCGGCAGCCGGGAGGTGGGCACGCGGATGGTGCGCTTCTGCTGGATCGTCTCGCCCGATGGCCCGTACAGGACGAGGTTGAACGGGTTCTCGCCGTAGCGCAGCTGCAGCGGCACCTGGAAGGCGCCGAGCGTGTTCGCGTCGGCGAACCCGATCAGGCGGCCGCCCTCGTACAGCTCCGCCTCCCAGCCCGCCGGCACGTCCCCGACGATGGGCTCGATGTCGAACTCGGAGGATCGGATGAACGGCGCGTTCGTGATCACCGCCCCGTCCACCAGCATGGACCTGAGCCCGTTCGTCTGGACGTCGCCGAGCCGGACCTGGCGCACCCACGACGAGCCCGACCACGCCCGGGTCCACGACGCCTGGAGCAGCGCGTCCGAGGTGCCGTGGTCGCTCCAGATCTGCGGCCGCACCTCCGCGCTGCCGCCGAGGAGCCCCGTGCCGAATCCGAGGTCGGCGGCCAGCTGGTCGGTCGGGCCGCTCGTCGCGGCGGTCACGGACCACGTGAACACGCCGCCGTCCACCACGTGCTGGCGGAGCGGGACGTCGAGGGCCTGCACCGCGGGGGCCGGGGTGTAGAGCAGCTGGTGGCGGCGCTCGCGCCGCAGGCGCTGCGCGACGGGCAGGGCGCCCGTGCGCCCGACCGCGGCCGACAGGTTCTCCCAGTCCACCACCGTGTTCGTGCCCACCAGTTTGTCGATGAGTCCGGACGCCACGAACAGGTCGCCGTCCGACCACGCCACGTCGGCCGTGTCGTAGGCGACCGCCTCCGCGCCGCGCAGCAGCACCCGCTCGCGCGGGATGAGCTTGAGCACCACGTGGCCGGGCTCGAGCGTCGCGACCGCCGAGTCGCGCAGCGCGAAGGTGTCCACGTGGATCTCGGCCATGTCGAGGAAGCGGTGCAGCGGCAGCAGCAGCGTCGAGTTGTACTCGAGCGCCGGCACCACGCTGGACGGCCCGTTGTCGAAGCTCAGCTCGATGACCGCGTCCACGTACGCCGTGTCGCGGCCCGCGCTGTCGTGCTCGATGACGGGCGTGCTATGGAGCGCGAGCTGCCCCAGCGCCGGCGCCGCCAGGCCGCACCAGAGCGCGCAGGCCGCGAGCGCCGCGGTCAGGCGCGGGCGGCCGGGCGAGCGGGCCGGGGACGGCATCCGGGGCGGCGTGGCGCTCATCGCTCGCGTCAGCCAACGCGCACGGCCACGGAATCCGTCACCGTCGGCGCGGGCAGGACGCGATCCGCCGGCAGATCGGGCCGCTCGGCGCGCAGCCGGAAGCGGACGCGATAGTCGCCCGGCGGCACCGAGTCGATCGGGTACGCGAAGCGCCGCCGCATGGGCACGTAGACCGCGAGGGCGGTGGACCAGCGGCGCACCGTCACGCCCGCGGCGCTCACCAGCTCGATGTCCGCGGTGCCCAGGTAGCCCGCGTTGCCCTGGCGGTCGAGGTGCGCCCACACGGTGAGGGAGTCGCCGTCCGCGTCGGCGGCGAGGTCCTTCACCGCGACGCCGGTCGTGACCTTGCCCTTGCGGTAGGTGACCGACGCCACGAGCCGGATGACCAGGTTGACGCCCGCCCGCACGGCGGTGTCGGCGCTCACGACCGGGATGGACGCGCCGCGCCCGGTCACGATGAGCCGGGTCCAGTACTCGCCGTCGGGGAGGTTCGCCGGCGGCCGCGCCAGCAGCCGCACCACCTGCTGCGTCTTCGGGTCGAGCCTGACGCGCTGCGGGTAGGCGCGGATCCAGTCCGCCGCCGAGGGGAACTCGGGACCCGGGTCGTCCACCATCCGCACGTAGGGCGTCCCGGCGGAGTCGGCGTCGGGGAAGCCGAACCGCAGCTCGATCGTCGCTTCCTCGGGCGTGTCGCCCGAGTTGCCGACGGTCACCTCCGCCGCCTGCGTGCGATCGTCCATGAAGATCGCCGTGGGGGCGACGTAGATCGCCTCGATCGCCGCGGGCACCAGCACCGCGAGCAGCACCGTCACGGCCGCGATCCTGAGGGGCGGGCTGAAGCGGGCGCGCACGGTCAGCTGCCGAGGTTGTAGACGGTGAGCGAGATGGTGGCGCTGTAGGAGCCGCCCGCCTGCGTGAGCGTGGGCTGCGCGGTGCCGCCGAGCCGGATGAACAGGTGGCCGTCGGCGCCGAGCGACGCGATCACGGGCGCGTGCGGATCGAACTGCAGCGAGTGGCAGCCGAACGTGGCCAGCCCGTCGGCGTGTCCGAAGCTGATCGGCATCGGCGCACCTCCCTCAGAGACCATCGCGGCCGGCAGCACGAGATCCACCCGCACGCTCGCATTCGCCGGCCCCGTGATCTCGAACTGTCCGGCGTGGTGCGGATCGTTGACGGATATCGTGGTCGGCACGCCGGGAAGCACGGTGCCGAAGCGCAGATCGCTGATGGCGAGCGCCGTGAGCGGCGGAACGACGATGACGGACATCGGCCGCCTCTGTGCCTTGAGGGGCGAGGCCCACGCCGGCGCAAGCGCCGACGCCGCCAGAACGGCGATCACGAATCTCCCCATCTGTAACCAGCAGCCGTGCCGGCCGGAGCACCAACTTGGGAGCGCCCCTACTCGTTGGCCGCTGCCGGACCGGCACGGTGGTCGCGCGAAACTGCTCGCGCCGCTGGGATGCCGCTTAGTACGAAACCGTGAGTGTGACGGTCCCCTGGTACAGCCCGGTCGTCGTCAGACTCGGCGGCGAAACGGTGCCCGTGATGCCGACGATCAGGCTGCCGCTGCCGCTCAGCGCCGTCACGAACGGCGCCGACGGGCTGAAGGTCGTGGACACCGTCGGGAACGACGGGCTGAAGATGATGCCGTCGCTCGAGCCGAACGTGATCGGGATCGTCGCGCTGCCCGAGCCCGTCAGCACCGTGGGCAGCGTGAAGCTGACGGTGACCGGCTGGCTCGCCTGCCCGGAAACCGAGAAGCGACCCTGCTTGGTCGGGTCGGTCTGCCGGAAGGGGGTTCCCGCCGTGACGGTGCCGAAATCGAGATCGTTGACGCCGGCGGCGGTGAGCGGCGCGATCCCGGACACCTGGGCCTTGGCGTTGATCGTCGCCGTAGCCGTGGTCTGTGCCGCCGC
>DATKNX010000172.1:0-4558 GCA_035541085.1 Gemmatimonadales bacterium
GACCTGCCGGGCGTGAGCGTGCGCGGCAACGGCTCGGCGCCGGACCGGCCCATCCTCCGCGGCCTCGGCGACAACGAGGTCCTCGTGCTGGAGAACGGCCTGCGGATCGGCGACATCGCGACCTACGACCCGGCGCACGCGACGCCGATCGACGCGATGGGCGTGGCGCAGGTGGACGTGGTGCGCGGCCCCGCGACCGTGCTCTACGGCCCCAACACCATCGGCGGGCTCGTCAACGTCATCACGAACTTCGTGCCCGCGGCGGGCGACCGCCCGGTCGCCGGGACCGTCGCGCTCGAGGGGAACAGCGTGAGCGGCGAGCTCTCGGGCTACAGCAACACCGTCCTGAGCGGCGCGCATTCGGCGTTCCGCGTCTCGGCGGGCGGGCTGCGGTCGGGAGACATCCGGATTCCGTCCGGCACCTACACGGACCCGGCGAGCGGCGCGCCCTTCGCGCTCGACCGGATCCCGCAGTCGTTCGACCACAGCGGCGAGTTCGGGCTCGGCTACGCCTACCAGGGGGCGCTCGGCAGCATCGGCATCGGCGGGAACCACTTCGAGACCAACTACGGGATCCCCGGCGTGCCGCCGAACCCCGACTGGATGACGGTGCCCCCCACGACCTCGCGCATCACGCAGCAGCGGAGCACCGCCGAGCTGCGGGGGCTGCTGAACGCGGGTGACGGCTGGCTGCGGCGCGTGAAGCTCGACGCGAGCTACAACGACTACAACCACTCCGAGTTCCCCACGGCCGAGGACTCGACGGGCGTGTCGGACCCGCAGGCCAACCACTTTCACAAGCGGACGCTGAACGCGGAGCTGCAGCTCGAGCAGCGGCCCACGGGCCGCTTGAGCGGGACGGTGGGGCTGTGGACGGACGTCGAGGACCTCACGATCGAGGGCGACCAACCGCTCGGGCCCAACTCGACCACCGTGGGCCTGGCCGCCTTCGCCTACGAGGAGTACCAGGCGGCGCCGGGGACGCGGCTGCAGGGCGGGATCCGGTTCGACTACAACCGGATCCAGACGCATCCGTATCCGCAGTCCACCGACTCGGTGTTCCAGACGCTGAGCGCCTCGCGCCTGTCGAACGCGGTGACGGCGTCGCTGGGCGCCATCCGGCAGCTCGCACCGGGACTCACGGCGTCGCTCAGCGTGGCCCGGTCCTTCCGCGCGCCGACCGTGCAGGAGCTGTTCGCCAACGGGCTCGACGCGGCGAGCGGCACGTACTCGATCGGCACGGCGAGCCTCGGGCCCGAGACCGGCACGGGCCTCGACGCGTCGCTCAGGGGCGACCTCGGCGCCGTGACGCTCGAGGTGTCGCCGTACCTGAACTACATCAGCCACTTCATCTACGGGTTCCTGCGCGGCGACACCATCCAGGGCTTCCCGGTGCGGCAGTTCGCGGCCACCGACGCGCGCCTCTACGGCTTCGAGGCGAGCGTGGACGTGCAGCCGGTCAGCACGGTCGTGCTGCGGGCCGCCGCGGACTACGTGAACGCGCAGGATACGAAGAACGGCGTGCCCATGCCGTTCATCCCGCCGCTCAAGGGCCTGCTGCGCGCGACGTGGCAGGACCGGCGGTACGAAGCGACGGTCGAGTGGCGGCTGGCGGCGCGCCAGACGCGGCTCGGCGTCGGCGACACGCCGACGGCGGGTTACGCCGTGATGAACGTGGGCGTGGGGGTGCGGCTGGTGCGGGGCGGCGTGGTGTCGCAGATCGGCCTGCACTGCGACAACGTGTTCGACCGGGTCTACCGCGACAACCTGTCGGTGATCAAGGACTTCGTGCCGCAGCCGGGGCGCGGGTTCCGGCTCGACTACCAGCTGTTCTACTGAGCGGCGCGCCGCGGCGGCGCGCGGCCGCGCGGCTCAGCGCTTGCGCCGGACCTCGCCTTCCTCCTCCGCCCGGCGCCGCAGCTCCTCGAGGAGCTTGCCTGCCAGCAGCCACGCCGACTGCTCGAGGTAGTTCGGCGGCAGCGTGGCCGTAAGGCTGGCCCGCCCCTGCCGGTCGCCGGCCGTGACGGTGCCCTTGGTGCGATCCACGCGCCAGGCCCAGTCGGGCCCGGGGAAGTGGTCGGCGAAGCGGTTCTTCACGCTCCGCTCGAACGACGCGAACCAACCCTCCGGCGTCGCTGCTTCCTGGAGCGTCGAGGGGCGCGGCTGCCGCGCCTGGGCGGGCGGCGCGGGCGGGGGCGGCAGCTCCTCGAACGCGGGCGGAGCGGCCCGCGGGGCAGGGGGCGGCGCATGCGGCTCGACGAGCTGGGCGCCGCCCGGCTCCGCGGGCTCCGCGGGCTTCGCGTGCTCGACCCGCTCCCGCTCGGTCTTCGCGCCCTGGTCCAGGAACTTGTTCCACTCCGACAGCACGCCCTGGTCGAACTTCACCTTCTCGAACGCGGCCGACACGCTGCGCGGGCTCGGCGCCTCGTACTGGTGCAGCACCACCATCACCTTCGCCGACCCGGCGTCGCGCAGCCGCTCCTTGATGCGGCCGCCGCCCGCGTCCGCGGCGAGCCCCATCGTCAGGGCCAGCAGCTCGTCGGGCCCGGCGCCCTGCGCGATCGTGATCTCGGCCACGTTCTGCGCCACCAGGCGCTCGGCGAAGGCCGCGAGGCGCGGGTCGTCGGTGGGCACGGCCTCGCCGTCGAGCGAGAGCCCGCTCTCGTAGAAGCGGAGCGTGGCGGAGCGCCCGGCGGCGGCGGCCACGAGGGCGCGCAGGGCATCCTTCTGCGGCTTGCCGGGCTCCGGCGAGCGGCGCAGGATGGCTACCGCCCGGGCGAGGGCGGCGACGTGGCGGATGTTGTCGGCGACGGTCACGGGCTGAAAAAGAACACGGCGGGCGGTCGTTGCTCAAGCTCCCGGGTGCCGGGGCCGCCGCGCCGGCCATCCGCAAGCCCGCCCGCCGCCCTCCGGCACGCGGGCCTCCGCCGCGGACGCCGCTCCGGCCGCGGCGCTCTTGCCGCGGCGCGGACCCCGACGCACGTTGGTCCCGTCCCGAGTGCGGAGCGAGCGGTGGCGACGAAGATCACGTTCAACGGCCAGAGCTACGACGGTCTCGACGCGATGCCGGCCGACGTCCGGACCAGGTACCAGGCCATCGTGGACGCCCTCGGCGCGGACGACCGCGAGAAGCTCGAGTCCGCGATGGACGGGGGCGCGGGCCTCCGCATCAACACGACCGTGCGACGCCGGATCCGCATCAACGGCAAGGACTACGACTCCGTCGAGCAGATGCCGGCGCACGAGCGCGAGATCTACGAGAAGGCGATGGCGAAGCAGGAGGCCGGAACGGCCGCCGCGGCGGCGCCGGAGGCGATGCCGTCGTCGCCGCCCGCGATCGACGCCGACGACGGGCGCCGCGCCACCATCGTTCGCGTGGCGTTGCTCGTTCTTGCGGCGGTCGCGATCGTGCTCTGGTTGCTGACGAGACGATGAGGGAGGTCGGCAGGCTGTAGGTGGTGGGTCGTGGCGACCCACCACCTACGACCCACAATCGTCACTTCAGATGGATCGTCCGCAGCAGCGCCCGGAAGCGCGGGTGGCCGCGGATCGCGTCGTAGATCGGGTGGACCTTCAGCCACACCACGTCGGCGGCGCGTCGCTCGCCGGCCTCCTCCAGGCGGTCGAGCGCGGCGTCGTGGTTCCCCAGGCCGATGTGGATCTGCGCCAGCAGCGCCGGCGACACGTACGACTCCTTCGCCAGGCGCTCGAGGTCGGCCAGCGCGGCTTCCGCGTGCGCGCGGTGGTGGGCGAGCGCGTGCGCCGTGGCCAGCGCGGCCACGGTCTCCGGGCTCTCCTCCTGCAGCGTGACCGCGCGCTCGAGCGGCTCGATCGCCTCGTCGTACCGGCCCATCGCCACCAGGACGTGGCCGAGGAAGTAGTGCGCCGCGCCGAACTCGGCGTTCAGCCTGAGCGTGGCCCGGAGCGCCGCCGCCGCGGAGGCGTGGTTGCGGCCGTAGAAGTGGTGGATGCCCTCGCTGATGTGCACCGCGAGCGAGAGCGGGTCGAGGGCCAGCGCCCGGTCCAGCTCGGCGCGCGCGTCGTCGAACCGCCCGGTGGGCGCCAGGCAGTTCATCGCGTACCACTGGTGCGCCGTCGCGTACTGCGGGTTGTACGCGATGGCGCGGCGGAACAGGGCGTCGGCCGCGGCCCAGTCCCACTCGAACAGCGCCCGCACGCAGGCCAGCGCCGTGTGCGCCTCCGCCAGCGACCCGTCGATCGCGAGCGCCTGCTCGGCCGCCAGCTTCGCCTTCGGCATCACCTCGTCGGGCGGGCGGTGGCTGTACACGCCGAGGATGACGTAGGAGTCGGCGATGCCCGCCTGCGCCGGCGCGTGCCGCGGGTCGATCGCCAGCGCCTTCCGGAACTCCTCCACGCTCAGCTCCAGCGCGCTCGTGGTGCGCTGGTTCCACAGGTGCCGGCCGCGCAGGTAGTGCTCGTAGGCCTTCGGGTCGCCCTTCTTCGCCGGCTCCTGCGCGTACGCCTTCGGCGCGCCGAGGAGCTTGGCCTCCAGCACGTGCGCGATGGCGGTCGCGATCTCGTCCTGGATGGCGAAGAC
>DATKNX010000173.1:0-9896 GCA_035541085.1 Gemmatimonadales bacterium
CCTGCGGCACGATCGCGACCCCGACACCCGGCGAGGGCGAGCGTCGAGAACGCGGACAGGATCACCAGTGCCACCGTACGATCCAGGTCCATGTGGCCCGTTTGCGGGGAGCTTCGATGCGCGGTACGTTGCCAACTTGGAGGGCCCCCGTAAAACCACCGACAACCGAGCGTCAAGCGTGAGTTGACGATGCGCATCCCACCGCGAGTCGATCCGTGATCCTGTTGCGAACGTTGGGTTTGACCGACTTGAGCGCCCCGGGCCAACCGCGCGCCCGCGAGGTGCTCGCGCAGCCGAAACGGTTCGCTTTCCTCGTCTACCTGCTCGCCGCGCGGCCCCGCGGCTGGAGGCGGCGCGACGAACTGCTCGCCCGCTTCTGGCCCGAGACCGACCAGGTCCAAGGGCGGCAGGTCCTGCGACAGACCGTGTACCTGCTCCGCCAGCAGCTGGGCGCCGATGTCATCCAGAGCCGCGGCAAGGAGGAGCTGGCTGCGAACGCGTCCGAGGTCAGCTGCGACGTCGTCGCGTTCGAAGAGGCGCTGGCGGCGGGGCGTACCGTGCAGGCGCTGGAGCATTACCACGGCGACTTCCTGGCGGGACTGCACGTCCCGGACGCGGCAGCCGAGTTGGAGGACTGGATCACCGCTGAGCGGCTCCGCCTCAGGGGCATGGCGAAGGAGGCCGCGCACCAGACGCGGGGAGAGGAGGAGCGGGCAGGACATGCGTCGGGGGCCACCTTCTGGGCACGGCGGGCGGCCGCGCTCGATCCGCTCGACGAGCACAGCGCAGGGCAGCTGATGGCGCTGCTCGAACGACAGGGCGATCGCACCGGCGCGGCGCGCGTCTTCGACGACCTGGCGCGACGACTGAAGGAGGAGCTCGGCGTCGAGCCTGGCGGCGAGCTCCGGCGCCTGGCCGACCGACTGCGCGCGAGCGTCTCTCCCGACCGACCCTCGCCGCCAACCGCGCCCTCGCCCGCGGGAGCGCCTGGGCCCGAGCTTGCGCCGGCTGCCTCGCCGGCGGAGGGAGGGCCGGCGGTCCACGCCGCGCCGCGGGGTCGGCGCCGTGCCGTCGCGTGGGCGGCTGCCGCGCTGCTGGTCCTCGCCGGCGGGTTCGCTTTGTGGGGGCGCCGGCCCGTGCCGCGGCCGCCGCTCCTCGCGATGGGGCCGATCCGGACGTTGGCCGAAGGCGACGCGTCGCCGGCGTCCTCGCTCGTGGCCGATCTGCTCTCGACCAGCCTGGCGCGCATGTCCAGTCTGCACGTCGTGCCGCTGGCGCGCGTGTACGAGGTGCAGGCGCAGCTGCACGCGGCCGGCCTTCCCGATACCACGATCCTCGCCGCCGCCATTCAGGCCGGCGCCGCCGAGCTGATGCAGGGAACGGAGCACCGCGCACAGGACGGCTCGCTGCAGCTCGATCTCGAGGTGACGGATCTGAAGACCGGTGCGGTGGTGCGTGCCTACCGGGCGACCGGCGCGGACATGTACGCGATGGTGGACGACGCCACGACCCTCGTGGCGCGGAGTTACGGCGTCCCCTCGCCCCGCCAGCGGATCTCGGCGGTCACGACGCCCTCCATCGTCGCCTACCGGCTGTACGAGGAGGGTCTCCAGGCGTACCGGCGCGAGGACCCGGCCGTCGCGTACCGCTTGTTCATGGCGGCCCTCGACGAGGACTCGACGTTCGCGATGGCGGCGTTCTACGCCGGCATGACGGTGCCGTCGGGCGTGAGCCAGTACCCGCTGTTCGTGCGTGCGGCGCGGCTGGCCAGCCACGCGACGGACCGGGAGCGGCTGTGGATCCTCGAGCAGGTGGCCAACAACAACTACTCGCCGACCACCGACGCCGTGGCCGAAACGCTCGCCGTGCGCTACCCCGAGGATCCGTACGCGCGGATGGCGCTCGGCGACGTGCACCTCCATCGCGGCGAGTGGGCCTTGGCCGCGGCGGAGTATCGGCGCGTGATCGACATGGATTCGCTCAGCCTGGCGGGAGCCGGGCGGGCGGAGGGGGCCGGCGGCGGCGCGACGGGCGGACGCTGCGCCGCGTGCGCGGGGTACGAGCGCCTGTGGACGACGCTGGTCTACGCCGATTCTCTCCCCGAGGCGGTTCGCGTGGCGACGGAGGCGGCCGGGCGTCAGCCGGCCGCGGCCGGCCCGCGGGCACAGGTCGCCATCGCGCTCGAGCGGCTCGGGCAGCTCCCCGCCGCCGCGACGCAGCTGCGCACGGCGGATTCGCTCCGCTCCGGCGTGGTCGACCTGGACCTCGAGCTGGCGATGCTCGGCATTCGTAGCGGGGAGTTCGCCGCGGCCGACTCGACGCTGCGCGTGCTGATGGGCGCCAGCTCCCGCGAGACCGCCGGCAACGCGGGCTGGTTCCTCACGCTGAGCTTGCGCGCGCAAGGCCGCTGGCAGGAGGCGCTCGCTCTGGCGCGGAGCCGCGCCCAGGCGCCCTCACTCCAGGAAGCGGCGACCCTCTTCGAGATGGGACGGTACCGCGAGGCGGCGGCGCGGTACCGCGCCTGGGACGCGCGGCTCACCGTGAATCCGGATCTGCCGGGGATCTACTCCAAGCCGCACGTGTGGATGCTCACGCACATCGCCACGTGCCTCGCGGCCGCCGGCGACACCACGGCCCTGGACCCTCTGGCCGACTCCGTCAAGGCCGTCGGGGAGCAGAGCTCCTTCGGGCGCGACCCCCTGCTCTACCACTATGTGCGCGGGCTTCAGTGGCGGGCGCGCGGCAACGCCGAGCGCGCGGCGGCCGAGTTCCGGGTCTCCATCTGGTCGTGGACGGACGGTTACACGCGCGAGAACTACGAGCTGGCTCGCGCCCTCCTCGATCTCCGGCGGCCGGCGGAGGCGGTGTACCCGCTGCAGGCGGCGCTGCGCGGCGACCTGCAGTCCAGCAACCTGTACGTCACGCGCACCGAGTTGCACGAGCTGCTGGCCCGGGCGTTCGACGAGCTGGGTCAGGGCGACAGCGCTGCGGTGCACTACCGGGCGGTGGTGGACGCCTGGCGGCACGCCGATCCGATCGTGCACGACCGCTGGGCCAATGCGCGGGACGCGCTCGCGCGCCTGACCGCGCACGAGCCCGGCTAGCGAGATCGCCGGGGCGGCCGCGCCCGGAGCCCGCGGCGCGCGCTCCGCCCGCGCCGGCCTCTCAGGTCACGACGACCGAGTTCTCGCTCCCGAACGGGTTCGGCACGTACTTGTCGGCCGCCGGATCGTTGATCCAGCGCTCGCCGTTCACCAGGTAGCGGAAGCCGTACTCGCGCCCCGACGGCAGCTCCACCGACACGCGCCACAGCCCCTCCCCCGAGCGCCGCATCTCCTTGGACGCCTGCCAGTCCGTGAAGTCGCCGGCGATCGAGATCGTCCTCGCGTCCGGCTGCTGCAGGGCGAAGGTCACGCGTGTGTGGTGGTTCCGGGGTGCCCGCTGCTTGGTGATCATGGTGCGCTCCTTGTGTTCCGGGTAGTAACCCCGGCGGCGCACGCCCGTTCCGCCGCCCGCGGCACGAGCGCGCGACGACGACGTCACGGTCGTCCCACGAGGCCGGGCGGCGGGAGGGTGCGGCAGGCGGGCCGCCGGGCGCGGCGGCCCGGCGCGGCTAGCGCCGCTCGAACTCGGAGCGGATGGAGGCGAGCGTCGCGGCCACCACGGCGGCGTCGGCCGCGAGGCCGAGCCACTCGAGCGCCGCCGGCAGCTCGCGGAACAGCTCGATCGTATCGCGCGCGTTGTCCCGGAGGATCTTGAACATTTCCGCCATCCCGAAGGCAACTTCGCCGCCGACCACGAGGGCCCGGCGGGCGCCGGGCCCGAACGGGCTGAGGTTCGCGAGCTCGAGCACCGTAGCGCCGCCCAGGTCGTGCGCGACGACCTCCCGGAAGTCGTACAGCTGCCGCATCTCCGGCCGGAAGTGCGGGTCGCGGGCGAGCGCGCGCGCGTGGCCCAGCAGGTCCTGGTCGCCGACGAGGCCCCAGCCGCAGCTGATCACCAGCGCGCGTTCACGATCGATGCGGTAGTCGGCCGGCATTCGGAGTTCGGGTCGGGACGCCCGGAAGCTACGCGGCGGCGCCGCGCGCGGCAAAGGGACGAGCCGCGGCGCGCGGCTCGGGGGCGCGGCGCAGCCGGACCGCGGCGTGCGGCCCGCGGGCGGCGGAACGGCGCCGCGCGCGCCGCGTCAGGCCGCCAGCTCGCGCAGCGCCCGCACCAGCGCGTCCAGCTCCGCGGTCGAGGTGAAGAGGTGCGGCGTCACCCGCACCCCGCGCACGCCCGCGCCGTCGATGGCCACCGTCCAGATCCGGTAGCGGGTGAACAGCGCGTCGGCCAGCGCCGCGGGCGCGAGCCCGGCCACCCCCACGTTCGCGATCCCGCACGAGCGCGCCGGGTCGGATGGCGTGTTGAGCGTGATGCCCCGCGCGCCGCGCACGCGGTCCGTCCAGTAGTGCTGCAGGAACCGCAGCCGCGCCTCCTTGCGCCGGATGCCGATCGCCTCGTGGAAGTCGAGCGCGTCGGCGATCGCGAGGTCGGTGTGCACCGGGTGCGTGCCGGTGTGGTTCAGCTTCAGGATGTCGTCGTCCGCCTTGCTCAGGTCGGCGAACGTGGGCCACAGCGCGGCGATGCGCTCCCGGCGCACGTGCAGCAGGCCGGCGCCGAGCGGCGCGCCGAGCCACTTGTGCAGCGAGGTGGCGAAGTAATCCCCGTGCAGGTCCGGCACCGCGAACTCGACGTGGGCGAAGGAGTGCGCCCCGTCCACCATCACCTGCACGCCGTGCGCGTGCGCCATGTCGGCGATCTTCGCCACGGGCAGGATCTGGCCCGTGATGTTCACCATGTGGCACACCATCAGCAGCCGGGTGCGCGGCCCGATCGCGCCCTCGTAGAGCCGCACGATCTCGTCGTCGTCGCGCGGGTCGAGGGGCAGCGAGACGACGCGGTTCACGATGCCGGCGCGCCGGGCCTGCAGCTTGAACATGTCCAGCATCGCCCCGTAGTCCTGCTCCGCCATCACCGCTTCGTCGCCGGCCTGCCACGGGAAGCCGCCGATCACCGTGTCGAGCGACTCCGTGGTGTTGCGCGTGATGATCAGCTCGGCGGGCGGCACGCCGGCCATCCGCGCCAGCCGGTCGCGCACGGCGGCCTTGTCGTCGAACTGGCGCGTGCGCATGTAGCGCGACGCCTGCCGGTTGATGTCCCGCACGTGGCCCACGAACGCCTCGAGCACCGGCTGCGCCTGCATCAGGTAGTAGCCGTTCTCGAGGTTGACGTACTCGGGCGTGATGAGGTAGGCGCGGCGGATGCGCTCCCAGAACGCCTCGTCCCGCGCCAGCTGCGTCGGCGGCAGCGCCGCGTAGCGGGCCCACAGCGCGTCGCCGAACAGCAGGCCGAGCGAGGCCGCACCGAGGGTGCGGATGAAGTCGCGCTTGTGCACGGGTGACGCCTCCGATGGCGTGGCGGCGCCCCCAAGGTGCGGACCGCCCGCGAGGTTGTCGAGAGGCGGCGCGGCCGGCGGTCGGCTAGGGATCCACCCGCCAGCCCCAGCGGTCGGCCAGGGCGAGGCACTCGGCCGCGCGCGCCACCGAGCCCGTCGTGGACACGGACCCGAGGGCGGAGGCCGCGGCGCAGTGTCCCAGGGTGAGGCACCGCTCCAGCGGCCACTCCTCGTGCAGGCCGTACAGCACGCCCGCGACGAACGCGTCGCCCGCACCGTTGGCGCCGGTGATCCCGTCCGGCGGCACCTGCAGCGACGGCTGGGCCAGGAGTCGGCCGTCGCGCGTGGCGGCCACGCAGCCCGCCGGGAAGTGGACCACCACCAGGTCGCGCACGCCGCCGTCGAGGATCGCCCGCGCGGCGGCCTGCGCCGTCGGTACCGACACGATGTGCCCCGAGACGATCTCGAGGTCCGTGAGCGCCGCCGCCTCGTAGTCGTTCACGATCAGGGTGTCGAGGTGCGGGAGGCACGGGCGCACCAGCCGCCGGATCACGTCCGGCGCCGCCGAGACCATCTCCAGGTTCGTGCGGATCCCGGCCCGCTCGGCGCGGCGCAGGACCGTCACCCAGCCGTTCGCGTCGGCGCCCGAGGGACCGTCGAGCCGCTGGTGCACGCCCGGCGCGCCGAGGTGCAGCAGCCGCGCCGGAAGTCCCGCGAAATCGAAGTCGTCGGGCGCCAGGCGCGCGTTGGCGCCCTGGTGGTGGAAGAAGGTGCGCCGGCCCGTGCCTTCCACGGTCATCACGTCGGTGAACGACGTGGGCACGCCGGCCAGCACGCGCAGCCGGCTCGCGTCCACGCCGCGCTCGCGGCAGGCGTCCAGAATCAGCCGCCCGGACGGATCGTCGCCGACGGCGCCCATCGCCCAGACGGGGAAGCCCGCGCCCAGCCGCGCGAGGTCCAGCGCGACGTTGTGCGCGGGGCCGCCGCCGTCCAGGCGCGCGGCGGTGACCTGCGTCAGCGTTTCCTCGGCCGGCCAGTGGCCGATGGACTTGTTGTGGTCCACCAGCCAGCAGCCGGCGCAGACGATCCCCGCGCGCGGCGCCGTCAGCGCCCGGCCCTCTCCACGTAGCGGTTCACGAGGTTCTCGAGCATCTCCTGGCGGCCCGACCGCGGCGCCGGATCGAGGCGGTGCTCGAGCGCGTAGTCCGCGGCGGCCGCGAGCGAAAGCTTCCCCGAGAGGATGTCCCGGCCCAGCGGGCCGTTCCAGCCCGCGTAGCGCTCCGCCTTCAGCCGCTCGAGCCGGCCGTCCTCGATCATGGCGGCGGCGACCAGCAGGGCGTGGGCGAGGGTGTCGATGCCGCCCACGTGCGCGTGGAACAGGTCCACCGGATCCACGCTCTGGCGCCGGACCTTGGCGTCGAAGTTGAAGCCGCCGGTCGTGAGCCCGCCGGCGCGCAGGATGTGGTGGAGCGCGAGGGCCATCTCGGTCACGTCGTTCGGGAACTGGTCGGTGTCCCAGCCGCACTGCGGGTCGCCGCGGTTCGCGTCCACCGAGCCGAAGATGCCGAGCGAGAGCGCGGTCGCCACCTCGTGCTCGAAGCTGTGCCCGGCCAGCGTGGCGTGGTTGCACTCGAGGTTGACGCGCACGTCCCGCTCGAGCCCGAACCGCTCGAGGAAGCCGTACACCGTGGCCACGTCGCGGTCGTACTGGTGCTTGGCCGGCTCCATCGGCTTCGGCTCGATCATGATCGGCCCCGGGAGGCCGATCTTGTGCTTGTACTCGACGACCATCGCGACGAAGCGGCCGAGCTGCTCCGTCTCGCGGACGAGGTCCGTGTTGAGCAGCGTGTCGTACCCCTCGCGTCCGCCCCACAGCGCGTAGCTGATCCCGCCGAGCTGCCTGGTGGCGTCCATCGCGTCGCGCACCTGGAGCGCCGCGCAGGCGAACACCTCGGGGTCCGGGCTCGTGGCCACGCCGGCCATGTAGCGCGGGTGCGCGAACAGGTTGGCCGTGCCCCACAAGAGCCGCACGCCGGTCCGCGCCTGCGCCTCCGCCGCCCGCGCGACCATCGCCTGGAACGCCTTCCGGCTCTCGGCCATGGTGGCCAGCTCGGGCGCGAGGTCGCGGTCGTGGAAGACGTAGAACGGCACGCCGAGCTTGGCGACGAACTCCATCATCGCGTCGAGGCGGCGCCCGGCCACCTCCAGCGGGTCCGCGCCGCGGAGCCACGCGCGGTCGAAGGTGGGCGAGCCGAACATGTCGCCGCCGGTCCCGCCGAACGTGTGCCACGCGCACACCGCGATGCGGAGCTGCTCCGCCATCGGCTTGCCGAGGACCGCGCGCTTCGCGTCGTACCAGCGATACGCGAGGGGGTTGTCGCTGCCCGGCCCCTCGTAGCGGATCGCCTCGACCTCGGGGAAATACGAGGCCGTGCCCTTGCCCGCGCCCGCCGGCGTCATCGTGCACCTCCCCGGGAACCCAGCAGTTCCACGCCGTACGGAGGCAGCGCCACGCGGAGCGTGCCACCCGACGCCTTCACCGTGCCCCCCGCGAGGAGGTCGGCCACGCGGCCGCGCGCGAGCGCGCCGGGCAGGCTGTCGCGCGGGATCGCGGCCGTCGCCGCCGTGTCCGACAGGTTCACCAGCAACAGGCTCGCCGCCGCGGGTGTCGTGCGCAGCACGGCCAGCACGCTCGGCCGGTCCGTCGTGAGGATGCGCTCGTCGCCCTCGCGCAGCTCCGCGCGCGAGCGCCGGATCGCCAGCACGCGGCGGTAGAACGACAGCAGCGACTGCGGATCGCCCGTCTCCTCCGCGACCGACACGCCGTCGCTGTCCCGGTTGAAGCGCTGCGTCCACCACGGGCCCGTGCCCCGATACCACACGGCCGAGCCGGGGTCCTCCAGCCGCGCCGTCCAGCGCATCGCCTCGCGGTCGGGGATGTCGTTGGCGTCGGTGTGCCAGGCGTTCGACTGCTTGCCCCGCATCCCGATCTCCTGCCCGTAGTAGATCAGGGGCGTGCCCTCGAGCAGCACGCCCAAGGCGGCGCCGACCTCCTCCTTGCGCCGGTCGCCGTCCACGCGCGAGGCGAAGCGGTTCATGTCGTGGTTCTCGATGAACACCAGCTGGCCCTTGCCGGCCGGCGTGCGCAGCAGCGTCTGGACGATGGCGGTGGCGATGGTGTGGCGATCCAGCGTCGCGATCGCGCGCTGCAGCGGGAAGGCGAACACCCAGTCGGCGCCGCCGCGCGTGAGCCAGTCCTCGCCGAAGCCCCAGTCGGCCTGCTCGGCGATGAGCCGGACCCGCGGATTGACGCCGCGAATGCTGGCGAAGAGCGGTGCCCAGAAGTCGGCGAACAGGTTCTTGAGACGCGGGTTGCCGTCGAGGTCGTCCTGCATGTGGTCGAGGCGGAAGCCGTCCACGCCGCCCGTGAACCGCCCATCGTGGTTCGGGTCCACCAGCGACACGTACAGGCTGTCGATGTCGCGCTGCACGCCGGGCTCGAGCAGGTTCACCGTGGCCACGGGGATCATGGTGCCGTCCCACGAGGGCAGCGCCGTGAGGCCGTAGATGATCGGCTCGGGGACCGCGTTGGTCGAGTCCTTGTAGAGGATGTAGCGGCCGTAGCGCGAGTCCGGGTGGCCCAGCGACTCCTTGAACCAGGGGTTGTCCCCGGTGGCGTACTGATCCTCGCGGTCGAGGTAGATCTTCATCCCGCGCGCGTGCACCGCCTCCACGAGGCTCAGCCACGCGGCCATGTCGCCGAAGGTGGAATCCACGCCCCAGAAGCTCGACGCGAAGTAGTTGTGGTAGGCGGGCGACGGGTTGATCGGCGTCAGCAGCAGCGAGGTCACGCCGAGGTCCTGCAGGTACCCCAGCTCCTCCCGGATGCCGTTCAGATCGCCGATGCGGTCGTTGTTCGAGTCGCGGAAGCTGCGCACGAAGATCTGGTAGACCACTTCGTCGCCGGCGGCCTGAGCCGCGGCGGGCGGTGCCCACGCCAGGCCGGGCAGGCCGGTCGCCAGCAGAAGGCTCAGCGTCACTCTTCCCTTCCATCTCATGTTGCATCCCCCGCGAATGGACTGGAGCCGCTTCCCTCCTAATCATGGCACGCAGCGCCCGCTCGCACTACGTCGCCGTCGCCCGCCCCGCTTCCCGCTGGCGGCCGACGGACGCGGCGGGCTAGCATTCAACGATTCGGCGATCACCGGGAGCGTCCGCGAGTGGATCCGCAGGTCGAAGCCGCATCCCCGCGCGCCGGGCGTCCGCCCCGACGCCCGCGCCGGTCGCGCGTCGACGCCGCAGCCACGGTGGTGCCCCGGTGACGCCGGGGGGCGCGCCGCTTCGCGCGCTGCCCCTGGGCGCGGTCCTGCCCCGGGGCTGGATGCTCGAGCAGATGCGGCGCGATCTCGAGGGCGGGTTCGCCGGCTGCCTCGACCGCCTCACGCCCCGCGCCGCGCAC
>DATKNX010000174.1:0-3188 GCA_035541085.1 Gemmatimonadales bacterium
TGCTCGGCATGCTCGACTCGGCGAGCCAGGCGCTCGACACGGCGGTGGACGCGCGCGAGCGCGCGGTGCGCGACCAGGCGCTGCTCGACCGCGGCCGCCTGTTCATGCTGCGTCGCCGGGCGGACCTGGCGCGGGAAGACCTGGCGCTCTCGCGCGATCCGCGCGCGCCCTTCGACCTGGCGCGGGCGGACCTCGTCCTGGGCGACACGGCGGCGGCCGGCGCGCTGTACGACTCCCTGGCCGGGCTCAAGACATTCCCCGAGGCGGAGTGGCGGGAGGGGCTCGACAGCCTCGCCGCCGCAGGGGCGGGCGCGCACGCCTCGCAGCTGGCGAACCGGCTGGCCGGGCGCCCCGGCGTCTCGAGCGGCGCGAAGGCGCGGTTGCTGCTCGACGACGGAGGTCGCCGCCTGGACGCCGCCGACACCGCGGGCGCGACGTCCGAGTTCCGCAGGATCGTGGACCTGGCGCCCGACAGCCTCGCGGGCCAGACGGCCGCCGTCGAGGTGTGCCGCCTGGGGATCGCCTCGGCGGCGAGCGACACGGAGTTGCCGGAGTGGCGCTCGAAGCTGGGCGAGCTGATGCGCTCCGGCGGCAACGCCGGGCGGGACGCGTACGACGAGCTGCGGCTCCTCGGCCGTATCGACTCCCTCGCCGAGGCAGCGACGGCGGGCGACGCGTTCTGGTTCCTGCGCGCGGAGCTGTTGCGCGATTCGTTGCACGCGGGCCGGCTCGCCGCGGATGCGTTCGCGCAGATGGCGGTGAAGTACCCGGCGTCGCCGTGGACCCCGAAGGCGCTGGTAGCCGCCATCGAGGGCGGCTACGCCGGAGCCGATACCCTGCGCCAGGCGCTGGCCCAGCGGTACGCCGGCAGCCCGTACGCCCGCGCCGCCCTCGGCGGCGACAGCGCGGGCGACACGACGTACGCACGGCTCGAGGATTCCCTGCGCCGGGTGCTGGCCGTCGCCGAGACGCGACGCCCGGGACCGGTCGACCGCGCCCGGCCCGGCGTGCTGGGCGGCGTGGGCGAGGAGACGGCACCGCATCGGCCCACCCCGGCTTCCACGCCGGGCGAGCGGGCGCGGCCCCAGCCCAGCGGTCCGCCGAGCCCGGAGCCTCCGGAGTGAGCGGCGGCGCCGCGCTTTCCGTCGACTGCTTCGGCGTCTCGTTCCGGAATCCGATCCTGCTGGCGGCCGGGACCGCCGGCTTCGGCCGCGAGGTGGCGCGGGTCATCGCGCTCGACGCGCTGGGCGGCATCGTCACGAAGGCGGTGAGCGTCGAGCCGCGGCGCGGCAACCCGGCCCCGCGCCTCGCCGAGACGCGCGGCGCGATGCTCAATTCCGTGGGCCTCGCGAATCCCGGGCTCGACGCCTTCCGGCGCGAGATCCTGCCGTGGCTCTCGGACGCGATGGGCGGCACGCGCGTCCTGGTCAACGTGGTCGGCGACTCGGCCGACGACTTCGCGCGCGTCGTGGCGGCGCTGGCGGCCGAGCGCGCCGTGACGGCCTTCGAGCTCAACGTCTCGTGCCCCAACGTGGCGCGCGGCGGCCTCGAGTTCGGGGCGGACGACGACGTGCTGGCGGCGCTCGTCCGCCGCGTGCGGGGCGAGACCGCGAAGCCGCTGGTCGTGAAGCTCTCGCCCGTGCTGCCCGATCCGGCGCGCACGGCCGCCGCGGCGGCTGCGGCGGGCGCCGACGGCTTCAGCGCCGTGAACACGCTGCCGGCTCAGCTGTACGATGAGGCGGGGCGCCCGCGGCTCGGTGCCGGCAGCGGCGGCCTGAGCGGTCCGCCGCTGCTGCCGGTCGCGCTCAAGGTGACGCGGCTCGTGGCGGCCCGCACCGGCAAGCCGGTGATCGGCGTGGGCGGCGTGCGGACCGGCGCCGACGCCCTGCAGTACCTGCGGGCCGGCGCGCGCCTGGTGGCCGTCGGGACCGCGGCGCTGGCCGACCCGCGGGCGCCGGAGCGCATCGCCCGCGAGCTGGCGACGCTCCTCGCGCGGCGCGGCGCCGCGGCCGTCGCCGGGGCGGACGGCGCCGTGCCGGCCGCGCGAGCGGTCACGGACGGGCGGGCCTAGTCGTGGCCGAGCTGGTGGTGGCGCTCGATCTCGCGCGCTCCCGCGACGCGCTGGCGCTCGTGGACCGCCTGGGCGACGCCGTGCGCTGGTACAAGGTCGGGCCGGTGCTCCACGTGGCGGAGGGCGCGGCGGTGGTGCGCGAGCTGCGCGAGCGGGGCAGGGAGGTGTTCCTGGACCTGAAGTGGCACGACATCCCCAACACGGTGGCGGGCGCCGTCGAGGCGGCCGCCGGGGCCGGCGTGGCGCTGGCGACCGTGCACCTCGCGGGCGGCGAGCCGATGCTGAAGGCCGCCGCGGGCGCCCGGCGCGGCCGGCTGCGCCTCGTGGGCGTCGGCGTGCTGACCTCGCTCGGACCGGCGGAGTACGGCGCGGTGGTGGGCCGGCCGGTCGCCGATCTCGGCGCCGAGCAGCACCGGCTGGTGCGGCTCGGCATGGCGGCGGGCCTCGACGGCTACGTCGCGGCCGCGGGCGAGGCGAAGGCCGTGCGCGCGCTCGCGGGCGCGGGCGTCGCCATCGTCGTGCCCGGGGTGCGGCGCGCCTCGGATGCGGCCGGCGACCAGGTGCGCACGGCCACGCCGCGCGAGGCGGTGGAGGCGGGGGCGGACTTCGTGGTCGTGGGGCGGCCGGTGGCGCGCGCCGCGGACCCGCGGTCCGAGGCGCTCGCCCTGCTCGAGGCGATGCGCGGATGACCTGGCTCCTCGCGGCGCTGCTCTTTGCCCTGCCGGCGCACCAGGGCCAGGCCGATTCGCTCATGGTCGCGGCCCGCCGCGCCGCGGCGCAGTGGATGGCGCACGACTTCACGGCGCTCGTGGACGACGAGGGGGTGATGGTGCACCTGCCTGGGGCGGAGCCGTCCTCGCCCTTGAGGCCCGCGCAGGCCGCCGAGCTGCTGCGCACCTTCGCCGAAGGCACCCGCGAGATCGACCTCGTCGTCCAGGTCGTGCGCGACGTGGACCCCGACCGGGCCTACGTGGAGGCGCAGCGCGTCTTCGAGGCCCGCGATACCGGAGACCGCCACTCGCAGACGCTGTACTTCGGGTTCCGGCGTGTGGGACGGTCCTACCACTTGGTCGAGATACGAGCACTTCCCTGAGGTGGCAGGGGGCAGAAGGGCAGG
>DATKNX010000175.1:0-3064 GCA_035541085.1 Gemmatimonadales bacterium
CGACCGCTACGGGCGGCGCCCCATGATCATCGCCGGCCTCGCGCTCTCGGCGGTCGCGTACGTGGTGTTCGCCTTCGCCGGATCGGTCTGGCTCCTGCTGCTCTCCCGCGTGGTGCAGGGGATGGGCGGCGGGACGATCGGAGTGGTGCAGGCGTACGTCGCGGACGCGACGCCGCCCGACCAGCGCACCCAGAGCCTGGGATGGCTCTCGGCCGTGACGAGCTTGGGCGCGGTCGTGGGGCCGGCGTTCGGCTCCTTCCTGGACCAGGCCGGCGGGCACGCGGCGCCCGGGCTCGCGGCGGCCGTGCTCGCGACCCTGATCGCCGTCTTCGCCGGGCGCTTCCTGAAGGAGTCCAGGGAGATGCGGCCGTCGGGGGCGTTCGACGCGGCGCACCCGCGCACCACCGGCCGCGTGGCGGTGCGGCGGGTGGTGGCGCGGCCCAGCGAGCCGGCGTCGCGGCTGATCTGGATCTACACGATCGCGATCGGCGCCTTCTACGGCACCGGCCCGACGATGCCGCTGCTGCTGTCAGCGCGGCTCGGCGTCACCGAGCACGGCATCGGCTACTTCTTCATGTACTTCGGCGCGATGGGCGTCGTCGCGCGGGCCGGCCTGCTGGGCTGGGCGCTCGCATGGCTGGGCGAGGCGCGGCTCTCGCGCCTCGGGATCGTGCTGCTGGCGTCGGGGTTGTGCCTGCTCTCGCTGGCGCGGGGCTACCCCGTGCTGCTGGCCTCGATGACGCTGATGCCGCTGGGCACGGCGTTTCTCTTCCCGTGCGTGACGGGGCTCCTCTCCCAGGTCGTGCCGGGCGCCGACCGCGGGCTCTACATGGGCGTGCAGCAGACGTTCGGCGGCGTCTCGCGCGTGGCGTTCCCCGTCGCGGCGGGCTACGCCATGGACCGCTTCGGCTACGGATCGCCGTTCCTCGTCGCGGCGCTGCTCGTGCTCCTGACGCTGCCGCTGACCGGGGCGATGGCGGGGTATGCCAAGACGGGGAGGTGATGAGGCGATGAAGTGATGCGGTGAGGAGGTGAGCCAAGGCGGATCCTCATCTCCTCACCCCATCACCTCCATCACTTCATCACCTCCCCGTCCGGGCGCTATCTTGAGCGCCATGACCCCGCCCTACCTCGGCGACCTGCCCGCAGACCAGTTCCGCACCGCGATGCACCGCGTGGCCGACATCGTCGCCGACTACCTCGAGCGCGTCGGCGACTATCCCGTCCTGCCCCCCGTCCGTCCCGGCGACGTGCGGGCGAAGCTCGCCGCCGTCCCGCCGCGCGATCCGGAGCCGCTCGACGCGGTCCTCGACGACTACCGCCGCCTGATCGAGCCGAACGTCACGCACTGGAACCACCCGGGCTTCATGGCCTACTTCGGCATCACGGGCTCGGGCCCCGGCATCCTCGGCGAGGCGCTCGCGGCCGGTCTCAACGTGAACGCGATGCTGTGGCGCACGAGCCCGGCCGCCACCGAGCTCGAGGAGCTGGTCACCGACTGGCTGCGGCAGATGGTGGGCCTGCCCGCGAGCTTCCGCGGACACATCAACGACACCGCCTCGGTCTCGACGTTCCTCGCGCTGGCGTGCGCCCGTGACCGCGCGCCCGGCCTCGAGATCCGCGAGAAGGGCCTCGCCGGCCGGACTGACGTGCCGCCGCTCGTCGTGTACGCGAGCGAGCAGGCGCACTCCTCGGTGGACAAGGCCGTCATCGCCCTGGGCCTCGGGCTCTCGAGCCTCCGGAAGGTCCCCGTAGACGCGGACTTCCGGATGGACCCGGTGGCCCTCGAGGCGATGATGGCGGAGGACCGCGCGCACGGCCGGCTCCCGATCGGCGTGGTCGCGACGACGGGCACGACCTCGACCACCAGCGTGGACCCGGTGCGCGAGATCGCCGCGATCTGCCGCCGCGAGGCCGTCTGGCTCCACGTGGACGCGGCCTACGGCGGCGCGGCGGCCATCTGCCCCGAGTTCCGCCCGCGGTTCGACGGGATCGAGCAGGCGGACTCCGTCGTCGTGAACCCGCACAAGTGGCTGTTCACGCCCGTGGACTGCTCGGTGATGCTGGTGCGCGAGAGCGCGGCGCTCCGCAACGCCTTCTCCCTGGTGCCGGACTACCTCCGCACCGACGAGGAGGGCGTCACCAACCTGATGGATTACGGCATCCAGCTCGGCCGGCGCTTCCGCGCGCTCAAGCTGTGGATGGTGATCCGCGCCTTCGGCGTCGCCGGCATCCGCGACCGCATCCGCTACCACTGCGCGCTGGCGCAGGAGCTGGCCGGCTGGGTGCGCGCCGAGCCCGGCTTCGAGCTGGCCGCCCCGGTGCCGTTCAGC
The DNA here is from genome assembly GCA_035541085.1 of Gemmatimonadales bacterium. Classification (GTDB taxonomy): domain Bacteria; phylum Gemmatimonadota; class Gemmatimonadetes; order Gemmatimonadales; family JACORV01; genus Fen-1245. The sequence continues at coordinate 2,334 of DATKNX010000175.1, forward strand.
GTGGTGTGCTGCCGCGTGGTGCGCGGGGCCGGCGGCGAGGAGCAGGACCGCGTCAACGAGCGCGTGCTCGCGAGGGTCAACGCGGCCGGTCCGGTCTTCATCTCCCCGACGCGGCTCCGGGGGCGACTCGTGCTGCGGGTCGCGATCGGCAATCTGCGGACCGAGCGCCGGCACGTGGAGGCCGTCTGGGCGCTGATCAGGCAGGCCGCCGCCACGGCCTGAAGCCGTCGGCGACGGGATCGAGACCGCGGCGCCGCGCCGGCGGGGCGGCGGCCCCGCGGCGGCCGGCAAAGCGGGCCGCGCCGGAACCGGCTACATTGCGGGGTCCCATCAGGTCGGGCATGCCGCACTCCTTCCTCTCAGCCCGGCCTACGAAGGCCTCATGAGTGGCTACAAGACAGAGCAGCACCGTGTCGTTCGCCTCGGACGCTCCTTCCATTTCGTGTCCTACGAGGCCCAACCGGCAGACGTGAAGCGCCTGCAACCCGAGCTGCCGGCGAGCTGGTACGTCATGCTCGCGGGGAAGCGCTGCATCGTGGGCCCGCAGGTCGGCGAGACCGCGCCGGCGGACCTCACGCGCCAGTTCGAGGAGTGGATCGATACGCACGTCTTCGCCGATTCCGCGGCCGTCCAGAGCTGCCAGCCTCCGACGCCCGGCGCCGCGACGCTGGCCGGTCCGGCGGAAGCTCAGCGCACGGCCATTCCCGTCCCGTCCCGGTGACGACGCCGGC
>DATKNX010000176.1:0-8998 GCA_035541085.1 Gemmatimonadales bacterium
TGAGCGCGGCGATCTTGCCCGGCGAGAGGAGCTGCATCCGCACCTCGCGCCCCGACGCGAAGGCCAGTCCCTTCTCCGCGTCCATGTCGAACGGATTGGCGGTCGCGACCTCGAGCAGCGAGTCGGTGGCCCGGAGCGGCACCACGTGGTAGCGCCGCGCCACCGCCTCCGGGATGACCTCCTTCACCTTCGACTCGGGCTTGGCGTTCTCCGCCACCGGCACCCGGCAGCGCTTGCTCATCGCCGCCAGGATCTGGTCGTCGGTCGCGTAGCCCTTGGCGGTCGTCAGCTCCCACAGCGTCGAGGTGGGCTCGGCGGCGGCACGCAGCCCCTCCACGGCCTCGGCGGTGATCATCGCCGAGATCGTCGGGACCAGCCACTCGTCGGGGAAAAGCCTCTCAGCCACGCTCCCGCCTTCCCTCGGACCGCTTGACGCCAGAGAATATGGCTCCGCGCCCGGTGGGGGGGCAACGCGGCCCCGGTGAGTGCTTTACAGGATGTCCCAGAAGTCCCGGTTGACGTCGATCGAGGCCCCGAGCTTGCCGGTCCTGAGGCCGAAGCCGGCGTCGAAGCGCAGCAGGTCGTGGAACCAGCCGAGGCCGAGGCCGGCCACCGGGCGGACCCCGAGGGAGGCGGCGCCGAGCGCCGGAATCACCGGGCCGCCGACCCACCCGGCCGCCACGAAGGGGATCAGGGTCAGGGTCGTGCCGGTGCCCGCGAAGGAGCCCAGGGGCACTTCCGGCACGCCGACGGGGAGCCGCAGCTCGAGGGATCCCCAGGCCGCCTCGCGGCCGCCGTAGGCCCGGAACCCCTCGCCCAGCAGCGTGCCCCGCCCGCCCAGCACGAAGGCGCGGTAGGCGGGCAGGTCCCGCGTGGCCGCTCCGGCGCTCGCCCGGGTGACGAGCCAGCCGCTCCACGCCGGCACCTCCCAGCGGACCTCGCCGAAGCCGCGCAGGTACGCGCTCGTCCCGTCGCCGCCCTCGAGCTCGAGGCGGCCGGAGAGATTCGTGACATCGGTGAAGGCCGGCGCGTCGCGCCGCAGGGCCAGGTGGACCTGGGCCCAGTCGCCCGAGCCCACCGGCGGGTTCGCCCTCGAGAAGGAGCCGCGCGCCCACGTGGCGTGCGTCGCCAGCGACCCCACGCGCTCCCACCCGGCGGCGAGATCGAGTGCCGTGCGGCTTCCGAGCGCCAGGGTGGCGCCGCCCCGCGCGGTGGTGGCGAGGAAGTAGTCGCCGAAGTCGGCGCCCGTCTCCTGGGCCGACAGCGAATTGACGACGCCCGAGATGACGGGATCGTCGCCCAGGTCGCGCACCGCGCGCGCTCCCGACAGCCGCCACGTCCACGCCCCTTCGCGCGCCGTGAAGTCGGCGCCGCCGGTGAAGAGCGCCGTCGCGGTCGCCGCGCCGCCCTTCACCCGGAGCTGGACCGCGTCGTCGCCGCCCCGGAGCGTGCCGCCGAGCCCGAGGGCCAGGCCCTCGACGCGATTGAAGTGCGCGAAGTCGGAGAGCGACGCCCCGCCGAGCTGCGCCCGCCTGAGCCCGTCGATGGCGTGCCCCATCGCCACCTCCTGCACCTTCGCGCGCACGGCGGCGAAGTCCTCGAGCCGGGGCGACTGCGCGACGTCGCGGATCTCGGCCTCGAGCGAATCACGCCACGGATAGGCGGCGCGCGTCTCGGGCGCGGCGGCGATGATCGACCCGGGCACCATGAACAGGTCGGGGTCCACGCCCTGGTTGAAGCGGTAGGTGTCGATGTCCCAGTGGCCCTGGATGATCCCGCGCACCGGGAAGTCCAGCCAGGTGCCGCGGCGCCGGATCGCGAGCTCCTGGTGGTAGGGCAGCCACCACCGCCCTTCCCACAGGCTGTTCTCGATCGAGACCGTGATGTCCTCGAGCTCCTGGTCGAGGTACGCGGAGCGCGTGAACTCGAACGACATCCGCACCAGGTCCGACAGGTCCACGTCGATGAACAGCGAGCCCACCAGCCTCGGCGCGCGGAAATCCCGCGGCCGCACGGCGATCTCGTAGACCCGGATGGCGCGGTCGGGCAGCTGGATCGAGAGCGAGTCGGTGAGCGCGTACTGGTAGAGCGAGGGACCGTTGGGCGCGAGCGGGTGCGGGATGTCGCGCACCTCGTCCCCGTCGCCGATCCGGATGCGGTCGGGGAAGTTGTTCAGCGCGATGCCCAGGTGGTCCCGGTGGTACTGGATGTCGGTCGGCAGGTCCATCTTGTCCCGCCACCCGATGATGATCTGCTTGCTCAGGTTCGGCGCCTTCCAGTAAACTTGCAGCTCGAGCTGGTCCGCCTTGATGAGCTTCGGCGGTTCCGACAGCCCTTCGCCGATCTGTCCGAGGAAGAAGACGAAGCCGTGCGCCCGCGCGGTGAAGTCCTTGAGCGCGGTGTCGGCGAGCTCCGCCTGGCGGCGGGCGATGGCGCGGCCCACCAGGGCGAGGGCCTGGGGCGAGTCCCAGTCCTGGGCCGCGAGGCTCCGGGGCGACACCGACAGGGCGAGGAGGGGAGCCACGATGCAGAGCCAGGCGGGCGCAACGGCGGCGCGGCGGGGCATCACGCCGCAGTATCGCGGGCCCTGATGGACCGGTCAAGCGCGGACCGCAACGCCTGGGTCGCCGAGGCGGCCGGCGGCGGCATCGTGCCCGTCGTGCGGGAGTGCGTGCTCGACGCGGACCAGCCCGTGGCCGTGCTGCGCAAGATCGCCAGGGGGCCGTTCGCGTTCCTGCTGGAATCGGCGGAGGGCGGGGAGCGCTGGGCACGCTACACGTTCCTCGGCACCGAGCCCCGGGAAGCCTGGCGCTACGCCGGCGGGACCGCGTGCCGCTGGACGCCGGCGGACGGCTGGGGCGCGGCCGTCGCGGCCGCCGACCCGATGGGCCACCTGGGCGAGCGGCTGCGCGCGCTGCGCTGCCGCCCGCGGCCCGACCTGCCCCGGTTCTTCGGCGGCGCCGTCGGGTACTTCGGCTACGACGTCGTGCGCGCGCTGGAGCGGCTCCCGCACGCGCCGCCCGACGACCTCGGCGTGCCGGACGGGCTGTTCATGATCGCCGACGCCGCCCTGGTGCTGGACAACCTCTACCACCGGGCCCGCATCGTCGTGAGCGCCGAGGTGCCGGCCGGCGCTTCGGAGGCGGCGCGCCGCGAGCTGTACGACGCCGCGCGGGAGCGCATCGCGCAGCTGGAAGAGCGGCTCCGCCGGCCCGGCGACCTCGCGCCGCTCTCGCTCGACGAGGACGCGCCGCCCGCGGCGGCCACGAGCCCCTATCCGGCGGCGGCGTTCCTGCGCGACGTCGAGCGCATCCGCGAGCACATCGCCGCCGGCGACGTCTTCCAGGTGGTGCTCTCGCGCCGCCTCGAGGTCGCCGGGCCCGTGGATCCGTTGCGCCTGTACCGCTACCTGCGCGCGCTGAATCCCGCGCCGTACCTGTTCTACCTCGCACTCGACGGCCTGGCGCTGGTGGGCAGCTCCCCCGAGGTGCTCGTGCGCGTCGAGGACGACACGGTGACGGTGCGCCCCATCGCGGGGACGAGGCCCCGCGGAGGCGACGCCGCCGCCGACGCCGCGCTCGCCGCGGAGCTGGCCGCCGATCCCAAGGAGCGCGCCGAGCACCTGATGCTGGTGGACCTCGGCCGCAACGACGTCGGCCGCGTGGCCGCCTTCGGCTCGGTCGCGGTGACGGAGCTGCTCGCCCTCGAGCGCTATGCCCACGTCCAGCACCTCGTCTCCGAGGTGCGCGGCCGCCTCGCGCCGGGCCGGGACGCGGTGGACGCGCTCAAGGCCTGCTTCCCGGCCGGCACGGTGTCGGGCGCGCCGAAGGTCCGCGCGATGGAGATCCTCGACGCGCTCGAGCCCACGCGGCGCGGCACGTACGCGGGCGCCGTGGGCTACCTCGCCTGGGGAGCCCGCGCGCTCGATGCCGCCATCGCCATCCGCACCTGCCTCGTGCTGCCCGACCGCGTGGTGGTCCAGGTGGGGGCCGGTATCGTCGCCGACTCCGTGCCCGAGCGGGAGCTGGCCGAGACCGAGGCCAAGGCCCGGGCGGCGCTCCGAGCGGTGGCCCTCGCGGGCGGCCGCGCCTAGCTTTCTCGGCTGGCGCCACCCCTGGCGCGGCGGCATATTTGGACGTCCGAGGAGCCCGATCCCACATGGCCGACGGCTTCAAACTGGTCAGCACCGCGGGCGATCAATCGATCGACGTCAAGCCGGGCGTGACGCTGGTCGTCGGCCGTGCCGTCAACAGCGACATCCCGATCTACGACCCGACCATCTCGCGCCAGCACGCGCAGCTCTCGGCCGAGGACGGCGGGGTGCGCGTCAAGGACCTCGGCTCCTCGAACGGGACGTTCCTCAACGGCAGCCGCGTGAGCGACACCCTCGCCGCGCCCAACGACGTGCTCACCTTCGGCAAGGTCGCCTTCTACGTCCGCGAGCACGCGAAGCCCGCCGGGCAGCCGAAGGAGCCCGCGGGCGGCTTCGCCGCGCCCAAGCCGGCCGGCGCCACGATCGTCCGCCAGCTGCCCGTCGGCGAGGTGAGCGCCGCGATCCAGAGCCCGCTGAAGCGGCTCTCGGGCGCCTCCGCGGCCGCGAAGCCCACGGAGGAGGCGGCCCCCGAGCCCACGGCTGCGCGCAGCGCGAAGAAGCTCGAGCTGCTGCTCGAGATCTCCAAGCAGCTCTCCCGCCAGCTCGAGGTGGACAAGCTGCTCGAGTCGGTGGTGGACTTCACCTTCCAGGTGATGGACGTGGACCGCTGCTCCATCCTGCTGTGCGAGAAGGGCTCCGGGGACCTGGTGCCGCGGATCTCGAAGAGCCGGCTCGGTGAGGGCGCGGCCTCGGCCCGCCACGTGCCGCAGTCCATCGCCCGCAAGGCGGTGGCCGAGCGGGTCGCGATCCTGACCGACAACGCCGCCGAGGACCAGCGCTTCAAGGGCAAGTCCATCCTGCTCCAGAGCGTGCGCTCGGCGATGGGCGCGCCGCTGATGGCCTCCGACGGCAACGTCCTCGGCCTGATCTACGTCGACAACCTGACCGCCACGCACGCGTTCACCGACGAGGATCTCGAGTTCCTCATCGCGTTCTCGGGCGTGGCGTCGGTCGCCATGGAGAACAGCCAGCTCTCCGACCGCATCCGCCGCGAGGCGCTGGTGCGGGCCAACTTCCAGCGGTTCTTCTCGCCCGACGTCGCCAAGCAGATCGAGGAGCACGGCGAGGAAGTGAAGCTCGGCGGCACCAAGCGGCCGGTCGTGATCCTGTTCTCCGACATCCGCGGCTTCACGCCGATGTCGGAGAAGATGGAGCCCGACGACGTGGCCCAGCTGCTCCGGGAGTACTTCACCGAGATGGTGGAGATCATCTTCCGGCACGGCGGCACGCTGGACAAGTTCATCGGCGACGCGATCATGGCCCTGTGGGGCGCGCCGCTCGCCATGGAAGACGACGCGGACAAGGCGATGGCCGCGGCCATCGAGATGCAGCAGGCGCTGACGGCGCTCAACAAGCACTGGGAAGAAACCGGCAAGCCGCCCGTCAACATCGGCATCGGGATCAACTTCGGCGAGGTGTTCGCCGGCAACATCGGCAGCGAGCAGCGGCTCGAGTACACGGTCCTCGGCGACGCCGTCAACACCGCCTCGCGGCTCTGCTCCAAGGCCGCCAAGGGCGAGATCATGATCTCGGAGCCGTTCTTCAAGCGGTTGAAGAAGCCGCCCAAGGTCGAGTCCCGCGAGCCGATTCCGCTCAAGGGCAAGTCGAAGCCGGTCGCCAACTACCTCGCCAAGTACTGATTGCCCGCACCGGCGCTTCCCCCCGATTTCGAAACCTGGACCTTCGAGGGCGGCACCGCCGCGGCGCGGCGTGACGTCGCCGACGCCGTGCGGCGCGCGCTCGCGGCCGGCGGCACGCTCTACGCCTGGGCCGGCGCGCAGCCCGGCCGCACGGCGTTCACGGGGCGCGGCGAGGCCTACGGCGTCCCGCTCGGCGCGACGGCGGCCGTGGTGCGGCACGCGCGGCACGGCGGCCTCCTGGCCCCGCTCCTGGGCGACGTCTTCCTCGGGCGGCCGCGCTTCTACCACGAGGCCGAGCTGTCGCGGCGGCTGGCCGACGGCGGCGTGCGCACGCCGGCCGTGCTGGCGGGCGTGCGCTACCGGGCCGGCCCCCTGCACCGCGCCGACGTCGCCACCGAGCAGGTGCCGGGCCCCGACCTCGTCGAGGTGTTCTTCGGCGACCGGCCTCCCGCCGGGCCGGCGCGCACCGCGGCGCTCGACGCGCTCGGCCGGCTGGTGCGGCGCCTCCACGACCTGGGCTGGGTCCATCCGGACCTGCAGCTCAGGAACCTCCTGCTGACCGGCCTCGACGCGAGCACGCCGGAGGTGTGGCTGCTCGACGTGGACACCTGCCGGCCGATGCGCGGCAACGCCGACACCGAGCGCGCGCGGAACCTCGCCCGCTTCTACCGGTCGTGGGCCAAATGGAACGCGCGGCGCGGCGCGCGGCTCACCGACGCCGACCGCGCGTTGTTCTCGGTCGCGTACCTGACGGGGGAGCCGTGACGCGGCTCGCGCCGTGGACCGGCGGGCGGCTCGGCATCGTCATGATGAGCGCGCTCGGCGACGCCGTGCACGTGCTGCCGCTGCTCGACGCGCTCAAGACCCGCGCGCCCTCGACGCACGTGACGTGGGTCCTGCAGCCGGCCCCGGCGCTGATGGTCCGCGGCCACCCGCTGGTGGACGACACGGTCATCTTCCAGCGCACCCTCGGCCTCGGCGCCTACGCCGACGTGCGGCGGCGGCTGCGGGAGCGTCCCTTCGACCTGCTGCTCAACCTGCAGGTGTACTTCAAGGCCGGCATCGTCACCTGGCTCGCGCGCGCGCCCGTGAAGCTCGGTTTCGACTTCGCGCGGGCGCGGGATGCCAACTGGCTGTTCACCACGCACCGCATCCCGCCGCACCCGCAGCAGCACGTGCAGGACCAGTACTTCGAGTTCCTCGACGCGCTCGCGGTGCCGCACGGCGAGCCGCGCTGGCACCTCGGGCCGACGGACGAGGAGCGCGCCGCCGCCCGCGCGATCGTCGCCGGCGCCGGGGGGCCGTTGATCGGGATGGTGGTCGCGTCGAGCAAGCGGGAGAAGAACTGGATGCCCGAGCGCTACGCCGACGCCGCCACGGCGCTGGCGCGCCGGGCCGGGGCGCGCTGCGTGCTCCTGGGCGCCGCGTCGCCGATCGAGCGCGAGGCCGCCGACCGGATCCTCGCCCGCGCCGAGGGCCGCCCCGTGGACGCGCTGGGCAGCGGGCTCCGGACGCTGCTCGGCCTGCTCGACCTGTGCGACGTGGTGGTCTCGCCCGACACGGGACCGCTCCACATGGCCGTGGCGATGAACGTCCCGGCGGTGGGGCTCTACGGCTACAACAACCCGAAGCGCGTCGGCCCGTACCGGCGGTTCGGGGACCTCCTCGTGGACGCCTACGGCGATCCGGGCGAGGACTACCCGGTCTCCATGGCGCACCGTGCGGGGCGCATGGAGCGCATCGCGACCGACGTGGTGGTGGAGAAGGTGGAGCGGGCCCTCGCGCGCTACGCGGGCGGCCCGCCGTGGCGGCGCGAGCGGCCGCCTAGGCCGGCGTGACCTCGCCGAATCGGTAGCGCAGGCCGACTTCGGCCAGCAGCTCCACCAGGAGCTCCAGGCCGAGGCCCATCACGGTGAAGTAGTCCCCGTCGATCCGCTCGACCAGCACCGCGCCGTAACCCTGGATGCCGTACGCGCCCGCCTTGTCGAGCGGCTCGCCGGTCGCGACGTAGGCCGCGATGGCGTCGTCGTCGAGCGGGTGGAAGCGCACGGTCGTCTGCCGGACGCCGGAGGCGAGGCGGCCGTCGCGCGCCACGGCCACCCCCGTGTAGACCACGTGCTCGCGCCCCGACAGGCGGCGCAGCATCGCGCGGGCGTCGGCCGCGTCGCGCGGCTTGCCGAGGATCTCGCCGTCGATGACGACGATGGTGTCGGCCCCGATCACGGCCGTGCCGGGCACCGGGCGCGCCGCCGCCTTCTCGCGCGCCAGTCGCTCGGCGTGCACGGCCGGAGCCTCGCCGTTGCGCCAGGTCTCGTCGATGTCGGAGGGGCTCACCGCGAACGGCAGGCCCAGCATGCGGAGCAGCTCCCGGCGCCGCGGGGACGAGGACGCGAGCACGATCGGGACGCCGCCGCCCCGGTTCGCGCTCACGTCGGCCTCCGGCCGCCCGCCGGAGCGCCCGTCACCTCTCGAGCACCAGCGTCACGGGCCCGTCGTTGACCAGCTCGACGTCCATCATCGCGCCGAAGCGGCCCGTCTGGGCCGCGACGCCGCGCTCCCGCACCAGGGCCACGAAGCGGTCGTAGAGCGCCTCCGCCTGCGCGGGGGGCGCGGCATCCACGAACGACGGCCGGCGGCCCTTCGACGCGTCGCCGTAGAGGGTGAACTGCGAGACCACGAGCAGGGCGCCGCCCACGTCGGCCAGCGGGAGGTTCATCTTGCCCTCCGCGTCGGCGAACAGCCGGAGCCCCACGATCTTGTCGGCCATCCAGGCCAGGGTCGCCTCGCCGTCGGCGGGCGCGAAGCCCGCCAGGACGACGAAGCCGCGCCCGATCTCGCCGACGGTCTGGCCGTCGATGCGAACCGCGGCGCGGCTCACGCGCTGCAGGACGACCCGCACGCGCTACTCGACCGTCACGCTCTTGGCGAGGTTGCGCGGCTGGTCCACGTTGCAGCCCCGCCGCACGGCGATGTGGTAGGCCAGCAGCTGCAGCGGCACCGAGCTCAGGATCGGCGTCAGGAAGTCGAGCGTCTCGGGGATCGGGATCGCGTGGTCCACCAGCGGCGTGATCTCGGTGTCGCCCTCGGTGACGACCGCGATCACCTGGCCGCCCCGCGCGCGCACCTCCTCGATGTTCGACATGATCTTGGCGTGCACCGCGTCGCGCGGCGCCACGAACACCACCGGCATCAGCTCGTCGATGAG
>DATKNX010000177.1:0-2067 GCA_035541085.1 Gemmatimonadales bacterium
GCCGCCGCGGCGGGGGCCGCAACGGTGCGGAACGAGCGGCGGCTGGAGCGCTTCCGCGCGGGCACCAACGGCGAGCGCGCCACGGACACCCCGAAGACGGGCACGGCGCCGGCGCCCCGCTACGCGTTCCCGCTGCGCTCGCTCGCCGTCGCGGCCGGCGTCGCCTGCGTGGCGCTGCTCGGCTACATGGCCGGGCAGATCGGCCGCCGGGGAGGCGCGGGGAAGGCGGGTGAGAGCACGGAGGCGGCGGCGCTGCCGGTTCCCGCTCGCGCCGAGTCGCCGCGTGCCGGCACCCGCAGCCGCGTCGCGGAGCCGCCGCGGACGGCGGCGCCCGCACCGCAGGCCACACCGGTCGAGTCGCGCCCGGAAGAGCGCCCGCGCGGCCGCCCGGCTCCGGTGAACGTCGCGGCGGCGCCGGCCCCGCGGCCGGTCGCGCCCGCCGCGGCCCCGGCGCCGACGGTCGGCGTCATTCGCGGCTCGGTGCACGACGCGTCCGGAGCGGCGGTGCCCGGCGCCCGCGTCTCGGTGAGGGGCACCTCGCTCGCCGCGGTCGCCGACGCCTCCGGCGCGTTCGAGATCCGCGACGTGCCGGACGGGCAGGTGGACCTGCAGGCGAGCGCCGACGGGTTCGTCACGGGCGACCTGCAGGTCCGGGCCACGGCGGGCGCGACCGTCGCGGCGGATCTGGCGCTGAACCGCGTGCCGCCGCCGCGGGCTGCGGTGGCCGCCGCGCCGGCCGCGGCGGCGAAAGAGCCGGACCAGGAGCTCGCCGCCGGCGGTTGGGCACCGGTGGACCGCGCCGAGGCCACCAGCCTCCTGGGCGGCACGCTGGGCGCCATCCAGGGACTCGGCATCGAGAGCATCTCGAAGTCCCTGACGGGCACGCGGGCGCGGATCCGCGTCGCGCAGCTGACGAGCACGGGCGAGCGCATCGTGCTCACCGAGACGCGCGCGGGCGCGGCCGTGCGCGGCGGCACCGGTCCCGCCGTCGTCACCGCGCTCAGGGTGATGCCCGCCTCCGAGGCCTACCCGTGGTGCACGGGCACGGCCAGCCTGGGGAACATCCTCGTCACGATGAAGACGAAGCTCGCGGCCGACGTGGTGCGGCCGATGCTGCAGCGGCTGGGAGAGATCTCCACGGAGTAGAGCGGCGGCCGGCCCCGCGGGCCCGGCCGTTCACGTCTTTCGAGCGGCCTGCAGCACTTCCCTCACGACGTCGTCCGCGTGCTTCCCCGCCGCCTCGGCGTGGAAGTTGACCACGATCCGGTGCCGCAATACCCAGAGGACCACCGCGTCGAGGTCCTCGAGGTCCGCCATGGGGCGCCCGTCCATCGCGGCGCGCGCCTTGGCCCCGAGCACCAGGAACTGGCTGGCCCTGGGGCCCGCGCCCCACGCCACGTACTCCCTGACGGCCTGCGGCGCCAGCGGGTCCGAGGGCCGCGTCATCCGGGCCAGCTTCACGGCCGCCGCCACGACCACCTTCGGCGCGGGCACGCGGCGCACCAGGCCCATCAGCTCGAGCAGCTCGTCGCCGGAGAGGACCGGCGTCAGCGAGGCGGCCGCGGCGCCCGTCGTCCACTCGACGATCTGCTCCTCCTCTTCCGCCGACGGGTAGTCCACGTGCAGCTCGAACATGAAGCGGTCGAGCTGGGCCTCGGGGAGCGGATAGGTGCCTTCCTGCTCGATCGGATTCTGCGTGGCGAGGACGAAGAACGGCTCGGCGAGCCGGTGGGTCTGGTTCCCCACGGTCACCGCGTGCTCCTGCATCGCCTGCAGCAGCGCGGCCTGGGTCTTCGGCGGCGTGCGGTTGATCTCGTCGGCGAGGACGATGTTGCCGAACAGCGGCCCGGGGACGAACCGGAAGGCGCGGCCGCCCGTGCCCCGGTCCTCCTCGATGACCTCGGTGCCCGTGATGTCGCTCGGCATCAGGTCCGGCGTGAACTGGATGCGCGAGAACCGCAGCTTCAGCGCTTCGGCCACGGACGACACCATCAAGGTCTTGGCGAGGCCGGGCACGCCGACGAGCAGCGCGTGCCCGCCGGAGAGCAGCGCGGCGAGGATGCCGTC
>DATKNX010000178.1:0-3930 GCA_035541085.1 Gemmatimonadales bacterium
GCCACGCCGCTGGCGTTGTCGTCGGCGCCCGGCGTGTGGGCGCGCGTGTCGAAGTGCGCGCCCACCACCACCATCGGCCGGCCCGCCGCCTCGCCGTCGCGGGTCGCCACGACGTTGTGGAACTCGGCGCCGTCCCACTCGAACAGCTGCCGCTCCACCCTGAGCCCCGCGGCGCCCAGCTCCAGCGCCACGTAGTCCTCGGCCGCGGCGAGCGCGTCGGGAGCGGCCGCCGGGTGGCGCACCACCGACAAGGTGCGCACGTCGGCCTCGAGGCGGGTGGGGTCTGGCACGGGACGCGGTTGCCCATCCATTATTGTGGCCTCACCTCGGAGGATGTCATGAACGCGCGGGCGCTCACGGTGGCGGCGGCCCTGCTCGCCGCTTGTTCCCAGGGCAAGCCGGCCGCCCGGACGGCGGCGGGCGACACGACGGCGGGCGGCGGCGGCCTGACGGCGGCCCAGCAGCGGCTGCTCTCGGCGGCCGAGATCGACGTGCCGCCCGGCATCATGCCGGAGAGCCTGCCCGAGCCCGCCTCGCCCGGTGCGAAGATTCTCGCACAGTATTGCAGCCAATGCCACGCCCTCCCGTCGCCGGCGATGCACGCGGCGGTGGAGTGGCCCCAGGTGGCGCGCCGGATGTGGCTGCGCCTCGACATGATGGCCGGCTCCCTCGGCGTCCAGAGCCCCAGCACGGCCGAGCGCGCGGAGCTGCTGACCTACCTGCAGGCCCACGCGCTGAAGGTCGCGGAGAGCCTGCCGGCGGGTGCGGGCCGCGATCAGTTCGAGGCCACGTGCTCGCGCTGCCACGCGCTCCCGGACCCGAGGATCCACTCCTCGCCGGACTGGCCCGTGGTCGTGATGCGGATGGAGAAGAACATGGAGAAGATGAAGGTGAGCGGCGTGACGCACGACCAGGCGGTGACGATCATCGCCTACCTCCAGAAGGCGTCCGAGCGCCGGCCGAGTCGCTGACCCCCGCCGCCCGCGTCCCGAGCCCGCCCTCGCCCCCGAGGGCGGGCTCCCGTTTATTTCGGGCACGGCACGGCATCCGATGACCACGCGTCAGATCGTCCTCGCCCTCGACCAGGGCACGACCGGAAGCACGGCGCTCGCCGTGGACGCCGGCGGCGGCGTCCTCGGCCGCGGCTACCGCGAGATCGCGCAGCACTACCCGCAGCCGGGCTGGGTGGAGCACGACCCCGAGGAGCTGTGGACGGCCACGCTGGCGGCCGGCCGCGACGCGCTCGCGGCCGCGCGCGCGACGGGCCGCGACCTCGCCGCCATCGGCATCACGAACCAGCGGGAGACGACGCTGCTGTGGAGCCGGCGCACGGGCGCGCCGCTCGCGCGGGCCATCGTCTGGCAGGACCGCCGCACGGCGGAGCGCTGCCGGCGGCTCGACGCGGCGCGCATCGCCGAGCTGACGGGCCTCGTGCCCGATCCCTACTTCTCCGGCACGAAGGTCGAGTGGCTGCTGCGCTCGCTCGGGCCGCGCCCCGCCGAGACGGCCTTCGGGACGGTGGACAGCTGGCTGGTCTGGCGCCTCACGAAGGGGCGCGCCCACGTCACCGACCCGACGAACGCGTCGCGCACGATGCTCTACGACATCGGCGCGCACCGCTGGAGCGGCGAGCTGCTGGAGCTGTTCGGCGTGCCGCCCGAGATCTTGCCGGAGGTACGGCCGTCGTCGGGCGCCTTCGGCACGGCCGACGCGGAGTGGTTCGGCGCCGAGGTCCCCATCGCCGGGATCGCCGGCGACCAGCAGGCCGCGCTGTTCGGCCAGGGCTGCTTCGCGCCCGGGGCCGCGAAGAACACCTACGGCACGGGGGCGTTCCTGCTGATGAACACCGGCGCCGAGCGCGTGCACTCGCAGCGCGGCCTGCTGACCACCGTGGCGTGCGACGCGCGCGGCGGCCCGGCCTACGCGCTCGAGGGCTCGGTGTTCGTCGCCGGCGCCGCCGTGCAGTGGCTGCGCGACGGCCTCGGGCTGATCGCCGACGCGCGCGAGACCGAGACGCTCGCCCGCAGCGTCGCCGATGCCGGGGGCGCCGTGTTCGTGCCGGCCTTCGTGGGCCTCGGCGCGCCGCACTGGGAATCGGCGGCGCGGGGCGCGATCTTTGGGTTGACGCGGGGTACAACGAAGGCGCACCTGGCGCGCGCCGCGCTCGAAGCGATGGCGTACGCGACGCGTGAGGTGCTCGAGGCCATGGCGGCCGACGCCGGCCTCGCGCTCCGGGATCTGCGGGTGGACGGGGGCGCCGCGGCCAACGACTGGCTGATGCAGTTCCAGGCCGACGTCCTGGGCCTCAGCGTCGCGCGGCCCGCCGTGGTCGAGTCCACGGCCATGGGCGCCGCAGGCCTGGCGGGACTCGCGACGGGGGTCTGGCCGTCGGCCGAGGCGTTTCTCTCGGCCAGGCAGGTCACGGTCTTCGAGCCGCGCGCTCAGGCCGGGGCGGGTTGGGAAGACTGGCGCAGGGCGGTCGCGGCGACCGTCCATTGGGCCAGGTGCGCTGGAAGTAAGTGAATGGCGCATTGGCACTTGCATCGAGTGGCGCAGGACGGCGACCGGCCGGCCGAGCTTTGAGCCATTGTGTCCACTTGGGCTTGGTAACCCAGCCTGAAGACACGGTATTACATTTGCGGAGTAAACTGATCGGAAATCCCGATCACTCCAGATCAGGTCAGCGCACATGAGAGCCCGAACGAAGTTCATCATCGGTGGAGCCCTGGTCGTCGGCACCGTCGGCTATCTGATGGCGTCGGGGATCAAGGAGACCGGCGTGTACTACCTGACGCCGACGGAGCTGGCGACCAAGATCAGCACCGACCACTCCTTCTATAACGTGGGCATCAAGATGGGGGCGCGCGTCGTGAAGGGTTCGATCACGCGCGACGTGGCGACGCAGACCATCACGTTCCGGGCGACCGACGGCACGCACACGTATCCGGTGATCTATCACGGGCTCGCGCCGGACACGTTCACGGACGAGGTGGACGTGGTGGTCGAGGGCCGGCTGCAGCCCGACGGCACGTTCCGCGCGACGACGCTGCTGGCCAAGTGCGGCTCGCGGTACGAGGCGGTGCCGCGGCCGAACGGCCAGGGGACGATGCCGGCCACATGACCGACATCGGCAACGTCGCGCTGTGGATCACGTTCTTCGTCGCACTGTGGGCGAGCGTGGTCGGGTTCCTGGCGGGCCGGACGCACCGGCCCGAGCTGGCGCGCTCGGCCGAGCGCTCGATCTTCGTGATGTGGGGCCTGCTGGTGATCGCGGCGGTGGCGCTCATGCGCGCGCTGCTGACGCACGACTTCAACGTCGAGTACGTGGCGGCGTACACCAGCCGCAACCTGCCGGTCTTCTACACCTGGTCGGCGTTCTACGCGGGGCAGAAGGGCTCGCTGCTGCTGTGGGCGCTGGTGGTCTCGACGTTCGGGTCGGTGGCGCTGCTGGTGAACCGCGGCAAGTACCGTGAGCTGACGCCGTACGTCGCGGGCACGATCGCGATCGTCGTCGTGTTCTTCGTGGCCACGATGGTGTTCGCGTCGAATCCGTTCGAGCGCCTCGGCTTCACGCCGCCCGACGGGCGCGGGCTGAACCCGCAGCTGCAGAACCCGGGCATGGTCTTCCACCCGCCGATGCTCTACCTCGGCTACACCAGCATCAGCGTGCCGTTCGCGTTCGCCGTGGCGGCGCTGCTCTCCGGCCGGCTCGACACCGGCTGGCTGCACGCCATCCGCCGCTGGACGCTGGTCTCGTGGCTGTTCCTCTCGTGCGGCATCGTGCTGGGGATGTGGTGGGCGTACGTGGAGCTGGGCTGGGGCGGCTACTGGGCGTGGGACCCGGTGGAGAACGCGTCGTTCCTGCCGTGGCTCACGATGACGGCGTTCCTGCACTCGGTGATGATCCAGGAAAAGCGCGGGATGCTGAAG
>DATKNX010000179.1:0-6101 GCA_035541085.1 Gemmatimonadales bacterium
CCTGGATCCACAGCACCGCGCCGAGAATCAGGGCCATCGCGACGAACGTGCGCGCGCTCACGCTCTCGTCCAGCAGCAGCCAGCCCAGCAGGACGGCGATGAGCGGGTTCACGTAGGCGTACGTGCCGACGATCGTGGCGGGCGCGTGGTGCAGGGCGTACGCGTAGGCCGTGTAGCCCACCAGGGAGCCGAACACCACGAGGTAGCCCAGCGCGCCCAGGCCGCGGGCCGTGAGGTGCAGCCGGCCCGCCTCGCCCACCGCGAGAGCGAGCGCCAGAACCACGATGCCGCCCGCGATCATCTCGATGGCCGCGCCCACGTACGGCCCCGCCTCGGGGTGCTGCCGCTTGTAGAGCACCGAGCCGAACGCCCAGGAGGCGCTCGCGCCCGTCAGCGAGAGCGGCCCGCGCAGGTCGGTGTGCAGGATCGCGCGGGGATCGGCCTCGACCAGGAGCGCCGTGCCCACCAGTCCGAGGACGAGGCCGGCGACGACGCGCCAGGTGAGGCGCCCGCCGCCCCCGGGCACGAGCGCGTCGAACACCGCCATCCAGAGCGCCACCGTCACGACGAAGAGGCTCGCGACCCCCGACGGCGTGAACTGTTCGGCCCACACGACCATCGTGTTGCCGCCGCCGAGGAGGAAGAGCCCGACGAGGGCCAGCACGGCCCAGTCCCGCGCGCGGCGCGGCAGGCGCTCGCCGGCGGCGAGCGCGCCGCCCAGGAGCAGCAGGCCGGCGATCAGGAACCGTCCGCCGGCGAACAGGAACGGCGGCAAGTCGTGGACCCCGATCCGGATGGCGAGGTAGGTCGAGCCCCAGAACACGCACACCAGCAGGTAGGCGACCAGAGCCTTGCCGCGCAGCACCGCCATCGCACGCTCTCTCACGTTGAAGACGTACTGTAACACCGCCCGGCGGGACCGTGTGAAACGGCGCGCCGGCCTCGGCGCCAAGCCCTAGCGCAGGAGGGCGATGCGGTACGGCATCTGGATGGCGATGCCCTGGCGGCCTGCGAGCTCCGCGATGCGCCCGAGGCTCGGCTCGCCGCGGGACTGCAGCACGGCGAGCAGCTCCGGGTAGTCGCGGAACTGCTCCGCGCCCATGAAGGTGTCGTCGCGCGCGATGCCGGCCCGCCCGGCGGCGGCCCAGCCCGCTTCGACCCTCTGGTCCTCGCCCCGGTACCAGGCCCAGCGGCAGCCCGGCGCGAAGTCCACGACCAGGGTCTCGGGGGCGAGCGAGCGCGCGTGGCGCAGCGCGGCTTCCGGATCGTGCATCGCGTGCAGGCAGAAGGCGAAGAGAACCACGTCGGCCCTGGCGCGCACCGCGGCGAAGTCGCCGCGGAAGACGATGCAGCGGCTCAGGAGCCCCTGCTCCCGCAGCCGCACGCCGAGGCGGCGGGCGGCGTCGGGGCTCGCGTCCACGGCCAGCACGCTGCGCGCCGACGCGGCGTAGCCCATCAGCTCGCCGCCGCGCGCGCCGACGTGAATGACCGACTTGTCCCGGAAGTCGTAGACCGACTGGATGTTGTCGAGCAGCGCCCGGACGTCGGTGGCCATGGTCGCGCCCCCAGGCCCCGGCGCGCGGTCCGCTCCGCGGCCCGGGGTGCCACCACTCTAATGCGGGAGCGCCCGGCGGGCCATCACCGACCACTGGTCAGGGGGCCGCAGGGCGGGGGACGGCCCTGGCTGCCGCCCCGGGCGGCGCCCGCCGCAGGGCGGGACCCGGGGCGGCTTCCGCGGTGATCTCAGAACGTCACGAGGTCGGGGCGGACGGTGAGGATCAAGGCCGAGTTCGGCGGCCCGCCCTTCACGTTGCCGAGGATGGCTGTCTTCCCTGCAGGGATGCCCACGGTCGTGGTGAACGAGCCGCCCACGAAGTCGAGCTTCACGCCGAGGCGCACCGTGGCGCTGTCGCCCGCGCCGGCGACCCACTCGATGGAGGCGTCGAGCCGGTACGGCCCGCCGGCCCCGGCGAGCATCTGGGTCGTCCTGGAGCCCTGGGCGCCGGTCACCAGTCCCTCGGCGACGAGCGCGTAGCCGCGGAACTTGAACAGCGAGCGGAGCGTGGCCTCGATGTCGCGGATGGAGGAGTCGCTCCGCGAGGCGCCATCGGCCTCGATGATGTTGAAGGTGAGGCGGACGCTGGGCTCGGGCTGGTCGTACTGGGCCAGGACCCGGCCGATGCGGTCGAGGTTGTCGGCCGTCTCCCGCACGGTCAGGGCGTTCGGCGCGGTGCTCATCGCGCCGGCGGCGCCGGGGCGCGTCGTGTCCACGTACGGCGAGATGATGTCACGCGCCCGCCACATGTCCATGTGGTGCAGCGCGAAGGTGCGGACCTCGAGCCGGGCGGGGGAGCGGCCGCACGCGGCCGGGGAGCCGGCGACGAGCAGCGCGAGCAGCAGACGCGCCTTCATGACGACCTCCGAGTGGGGAGATACCACACGACGACGAACCTGGGATCCGCGGGCTGCACGACCATCACTTCGCGCCCCGGCGACGCGACCGAGAAGCCGCCCAGCGGCGCGGCGGGCGCCGGCGCGGAGGAACCGGGCATCCGGGTCCGGGCCGGCAGCACCAGCAGCGTCGCGAGCACGGCCGCGGCGGCGAGGGTGAGCGCGCCGGCGAGGCGCCGTTGCCGGGCGCGCCGGCGCGCCGTGGCGGCCGCGCTCGCCAGCGCCGCGCCGGTGTCGCCGCGGGGCGCCGCCGCCGCGAGCCACCCGGCGAGACCGGCTTCGAGGCTCAGAATCTCGTCCGCGGCGCCCCGGCACGCCCTGCACGTCGCGAGGTGCGCGCCCAGCTCGCCGCCGGCGTCCGGGCTCAGTTCCGCGAGGTCCGCCTCGAGCATCAGCTGCCTGGCATCGGCGCAGTTCATCCGTCCTCCCGAGCCGCCATTTCCGGCCAACGTTCGACGATTCCGGTGCGTAGCGCTCTGCGGGCGTGGAACAGGTGCACCCGCGCCGTCACCGGACTCATCCCGAGCCGCTCCGCCACCTCGCCGAGCGTGCAGCCCTCGAGGTCGGCCAGGTGGAAGACCTCCCGCTGGCGCGGCGGCAGCCCGTGGAGCAACTGTTCGGCGAGCGCCGCCACGCGCTCGGCGTGCACGCGCCCGGCGGGGTCGTCCCGCGCCTCGGTGCCGGCCTGGGCCTCGCGAGCGAGCGCGGCCGCGAGGTGCAGCCGCCGGCCGAGGCGCCGCCGCAGGTTCGAGGCCTCGTTCCGCGTCACCTGGTAGAGCCAGGTGGTGAAGCGGGACCGGCCGGCGAACCGGTGCAGGGAGGTGTGCAGGCGGACCAGCACCTCCTGCGCGACGTCCTCGGCGTCCGCGGCGTCGCCGGTCTGCACCAGCGCCCAGCGGTAGACGCTCGGGCGGCACCGGCCGAGGAGCCGGTCCAGCGCCTCGGCATCGCCGCGCGCGGCGCGCGGGACGAGGTCGGCGGCTACGGCTTCCAGGCTGGTGGTGTCGCTCAACCCCGCTCCGGTGCGCGCTGAGAGTGAGACGTCACGGACCGATTTGCCGTTTAGGGGTGTACGGTCGGCTCGATTGCCCGGCCCTTCGAAAGGAGCACGATCTCGATGCGTTCGACACTGCTGGCCGCGAGCGTCCTGGCGCTCGGCGTCGCGGCGGCGCCCCTCGCGGCGCAAAGCTACCACGTCGTCCGGACCGACACCCTCGGCGGCGACGGCGGCTGGGACTACCTCTCGCTCGACACGCACGGCCACCGGCTGTTCATCGCCCGGCAGGACCGGGTGATGGTCGTGAACCCGGCCACGGGCAAGGTCCTGGGCGAGATCCCAGGCCTCGACCGCGCCCACGGTGTCGCGTTCGACTACGCCACCGGCCGCGGCTTCGCCACCTCGGGCGCCGACAGCACCGTGACGATGTTCGACCTCCGGACGCTGAAGGTGCTGGGCCACACGGTGGCGGCGGTGGACGACGACGGCATCCTCTTCGACCCGGCCACGGGCCGCATCTTCACGATGAACGGCGACGCGGGCAGCGCCACGGCCATCGACGGCCGCACCGGCCGCCGCATCGGCTCGGTGGACCTCGGCGGGAAGCCGGAATTCGGCGTGAGCGCGGCCGACGGGAAGCTGTACGTCAACCTCGAGGACAGCAGCCAGGTGGTGGAGGTGGACGCCCGGCACCTGAAGGTGCTGCGCCACTGGTCCATCGCACCGTGCCAGAGCCCGTCGGGCCTGGCGATCGACCGGGCGCACCACCGCCTCTTCAGCGGCTGCCGCAACGGCCTGATGGGCGTCTCCGACGCCGGCGCCGGCAGGCTCGTGACCACGGTGCCGATCGGCCGGGGCGTGGACGCGTGCCGGTTCGACGGCGGCAACCAGCTCGCCTTCGCGTCGAACGGCGACGGCACGCTGACCGTGATCCGCGAGGTGACGCCCGACAGCTTCGCGGTCGTGAGCAACGCCGACACCAAGCGCGGCGCGCGCACGATGGAGCTCGACGAGCGCACCCACCGCGTGTACACGGTCACGGCCGACTTCGGGCCGGCACCGGCGCCCACGCCGGAGCATCCGCGTCCGCGGCCGCCGATCCTGCCCGGCACGTTCGCCCTGCTGGTGCTCGAGCCGTGAGGCGTTCGCGCTGCCTCGTCGCGGGCGCCGCGCTCGCACTCTGGCCCGCGGCCCTCGCCGCGCAGCGCCCGGACGTGGCGCCCCTCGGCGCGTACCTGGGCCGGTGGCACAGCGTCGGCGAGTCGCACGACACGAAGTTCTCGAAGGCGGGCCGGTCCGTGGCCGACGTCGAGTGCCGCTGGTCGGTGGGCGGCCGGTTCCTCGCCTGCGACATGCAGGTCGTCGCGGGCGCCGACTCGATCGAGCAGCTGAGCGCCTACGGACCCGCCGATTCCGGCTTCTTCGCGCTCTACGCCGTGACGCCCGGCGGCCGCCCGGCGTACTCCTCGCGCGTCACGATCGCCGGGAACACCTGGACCTACCAGAACCCCGACGCCCCCGCCACCGGCACGCGCTGGCGGACGATCAACGAATGGGTCGGCCCGGGCGAGATGCACTGGCGCGCCCAGTACTCGGACGACGGCGAGCACTGGACGACGACGAACGAGGGCGTGACGACGAAGGTGGACTAGACGGTGACCTGGATCTGGCTGGCGGACCTGGTGCTGGTCGTGCACCTCGCGTTCGTGCTGTTCGCGGCCGCGGGCGGTCTGCTCGTCGTGGGCAGGCCGCGCCTCGCCTGGCTCCACGTGCCGTGCGCCGCGTGGGCCGCGTTCGTCGAATTCGCCGGCATCGTCTGCCCGCTGACGCCGCTCGAGAACCGGCTGCGCGTCCTCGGCGGGGAGCGCGGGTATACGGGCGACTTCGTCGGCCACTACGTCGGATCGGTGCTGTACCCGGAGGGCCTGACCCGGGGCATCCAGATCGTTCTCGGCGTGGTGGTCGTCGCCCTGAACGTGGCCGCCTACTGGCGCGTGGTCGCGCTCGAGATCGCGTGGCGTCGCGCGCGGGACACGGCGCCGCGCCCCGCTGGCCTCCGGCGGCAATCGTGAGCAAATTGCTCTGATTGGCCGGCCACCCGGGCCGGCTCGAGGAGTGGACGTGGCGGCACCCATCGCGCGGGCACCGAAGGCAGCGCCGACGAAGGCGGACGCGCTCGAGACGTGGTTCGAGCCGTTCCGCGCGAACACGGTGGGTCACCGCCAGACCTTCCGCACGCCGTACGGCGAGCAGCGCATCGTCTACGCGGACTGGACGGCGAGCGGCCGGCTGTACCGGCCGATCGAGCAGCGGCTGCTCGAGGAGTTCGGGCCGTTCGTCGGCAACACGCACTCCGAGGCGAGCGCCACGGGCTCGGCGATGACGCTGGCCTACCACGAGGCGCACCGCATCCTCAAGGCGCACGTGAACGCGGGGCCGCGGGACCTGATCCTCACGACCGGCACCGGGATGACGGGCGGCGTGAACAAGTTCCAGCGGCTGCTCGGGCTCAAGGTGCCGGACCGCCTGCGCGGCCGCCTCACGCTCGCCGAGGCGGAGCGGCCGGTGGTGTTCGTGACGCACATGGAGCACCACTCGAACCACACGTCGTGGTACGAAACGCTGGCCGACGTGGTGGTCGTTCCGCCCGACG
>DATKNX010000180.1:0-13750 GCA_035541085.1 Gemmatimonadales bacterium
GTGCGAGCCGCTGTAGATCGGGAAGTAGAGCGCGTCGTGCTGGGTGAAGCTCGCCGGGCCGCCCGTCGGGTGGCAGGCCAGGCACTGGCTCGCGGTGTACGCGTAGCCGGTGATGCCGCCGTGGATCGGGTCCGTGGCCGCCTGCGGGTGGCAGCCGCTCGACATGCAGGTGAAGGTCGCCGAGCTCGTGGCGGACGCGTGGCACGCGGTGCACGACGTCCAGGTGCCGTTGTGCGCGCCGCTGAAGATCGGGAAGATCGCGTCGTGCTGGGCGAAGGCTCCCCGGCTCGCGTTCGGGTGGCAGATCAGGCACGCTGTGGACGTCCACGTGTAGGCGCTGCCGACGCCCGCGTGCTGGGCGTCGGTCCGGGCCTGGCCATGGCAGTTGGTGCACGTGAACTGGGTGAAGTCGCCCGCCGTGGGGTGACAGGTCGCGCAGGTGGTCCAGCGGCCGCTGTGCTCGCCGGAGTAGATGCCGAAGATGGCGTCGTGCTGCTGGTACAGGGCGAAGTTCCACGTCGCCATCTGGTGGCAGCTCTCGCAGTTCTGGGCGAAGCCGAGCGATGCGTGCGACGGGTTCGTCGTCGCGGCGAAGGTGGCCTGGTGGCACGTCACGCACGGCGTGACCGGACCGCTGAACTGCTGGAACGCGGCTTGGCGGTGGCAGTCCACGCAGCGCAGGGACGCGTGGACGCCGAGCTCGGGCAGGCGGGTGTTCGCGTGCGCGTTCCGCGCGTTCACCTGCTGCCAGCTCGACTCGACGTGGCACTGCTCGCAGCG
The DNA here is from genome assembly GCA_035541085.1 of Gemmatimonadales bacterium. Lineage (GTDB taxonomy): Bacteria > Gemmatimonadota > Gemmatimonadetes > Gemmatimonadales > JACORV01 > Fen-1245. The sequence goes on from DATKNX010000180.1 coordinate 781, forward strand.
CTGCCCGGCATCGCCGCGGTGCGGGTCCTCGTGGCAGCTCCGGCACTCCCTGGCCACGGTGTGGAAGTCGCGCAGGTCGTGGCAGCCGGTGCACGGCGCCACGGCGTGCTGGCCGCGGAGCGGCGTGCCGGTCTTGCGGTGATCGAACACCACGTCGCGCCAGCTGCTGGTGGTGTGGCACGCGGTGCACGCCATGCCGTGCAGCTCGACGTGCGGGTTGGCCTGGGCCTGGGCGCTGTCCTGCGCGGCGAGCGGGCGCGGCGCGGCGAGCGCGAGCGCCAGGGCCAGGGCGGCGGAAGCCAGGGGCAGACTCGGTGTTCTCACAGGCTCCGGCCTCCCTTCGCCGCGCCGTGGCAGTCCTCGCAACGGTGCGGCAGCGGCCGGTAGCGCACCACCGGCGGGTTGCCCTCGGGCTTGTGACACAGGGCGCAGCGCACGTTCCGGTGCGCGCCGTCCAACGGGTAGTCCGTGTCGCGCTGGTGGTCGAAGAGCAGCGAGGCCCACGCCGCCTCGGTGTGGCAGGTGGTGCAGGTGCTGCCGCGCGCGCGGTCGGCGAACTGGCCGGCGTGCCGATCGGCGTGGCAGCCCGACGCGTTGCAGGTGGTGCCGAGGCCCGCGTACCGGGCCGGCAGGCCCGGGCCGGCGGGCGTGTGGCACTTGCCGCAGGTGAGGCGCTGGTGCGCGCCCTTGAGCGGGTAGCGCGTCGAGTCGTGGTCGAACGCCACCGCCTTCCAGGCCGTCTCGACGTGGCACGAGGCGCAGTCCGTGCGCCCCGGCTGCACCGCCGCCACCGCGCGCTCGGCGCCCGGCACGCGGCGGCCGGCGAACTGCCGGCCGTGCGGATCGGCGTGGCAGCCGGAGGCCTCGCAGGTGGTGGGCAGGCCGGCGAAGCGTGCCGGCTGCCCGCGCGCGGGCGGCGCGTGGCACTTCTCGCACGCCAGCGTCCGGTGTGCGCCGCGCAGCGGATAGGACGTCGAGTCGTGGTTGAAGCCGGCGGGCTCCCACGAGTCGGTGGTGTGGCACGGCGTGCAGGCCGCGGCGACGCCGGCCTCGGAGGCGGCGGCGGGCTGGGTGCCGGCGACGTGGCGGCCCGTGAACTGGCCGCCGTGCGGATCGCGGTGGCAGGTGGCGCAGTTCAGGGCGGCGAGGTGGAAGCGGATCTGGCCGGAGCCGGGGGCGGCGCCCGCGACCAGCGGGTGGCACGCGCCGCACGGCGTGGCGAGGTGCGCGCCCGTCAGCGGGAAGGGCGTGCTGTCGTGGGCGGCGGCCGTGTAGCTCGTGGGCGTGAACCGCGCCTGAGTGTGGCACGCCTTGCAGTCCGCGGCGTCGGCGGCGGGCGAGAGCTCGCCGGCGTGCACGTCGGCGTGGCACGCGTCGCAGCGGTCGAAGACCATCTTCACCTTGGCCATCGGCCGCACGAAGTTCTGCCGCACGAGGGCCACGCGCACCGGCAGCGGCGAGCGGGCCGTCGCGAGGTGGCAGTCCTCGCAGCGCGCCGTCGCGTGCGCGCCCTCGAGGGGGAAGCCCGTCCCGGTATGGTCGAAGCGGCGCTCGTTCGCGGCCAGCACGAACCACCCGGTCGTGACGTGGCACTGCTCGCACCGGCCAACCATCTCGCCCGCGCGGTGCGGAGAGGTGTGGCAGCCGATGCAGCCGCTCTCCCAGTCGGGCTTGGCCGCCCGGAAGTCGGTGAACGAGGAATCGGTCGTGCCGCCGGGGCCGTGGGCGAGCTCGACGCGCGCGGCATGGCACTTGTCGCAGGTCACCGTGGCGTGAAGGCCGGAGAGCGGGAACCTCGTGCGGCCGTGGTCGAAGCCGGCCGCCGGCTTCCACGCGTCCACGTCGTGGCAGTTCTGGCACTGCTCGCTCACGCGGCCGCGGTGCTCGTCGAGGTGGCACGCGGCGCACGTGGTGCCGAGCCCGAGGTAGGTGTGCGCCACCGTCAGCGACGTGTCGGAGCGCACCGACGCCTCGACGACGAACGACGCCTTGTGGCAGTCGTCGCAGCGCTGCTTCGCGTGCGCGCCCGCGAGCGCCCAGCCGGTCTGGTGGTGGTCGAACGCCTGCCGCCCGCCCGGCCACTTCACCATCTGGTACGGGCGCCCGTTGTGCTCGCTGTGGCAGGTGCGGCAGGCGAGGGCGGTGCCGTGCTTCGTCGCGACCGCGTGGTAGCCCTGATCGGCGGCGATCTCGCGCGCCAGCGACCCGTGACACGCCAGGCACTTGCGCCCGCTCAGCTCGCGGCCCGCGTCGTGGCAGTCGAGGCAGCGGGCGAGGTCGTCCATCCGCGCGTGCGCCGTCGTCAGCGGGCCCGGCGAGGCGAGGCCCTGGCCGCGCAGCGGCGGCGCCGCCAGGGCGGCGAGCAGCAGGGTCACGGCGGCGATGCGCGGTGCGGCGTGCCGCACTACGTGCCCACCAGCGGCACGCCGAAGTACAGCTCCGACGCCACGTGGAGCACGAGCAGGACCAGCATCGCGGCGAAGAACACCAAGTGCACGACGTGCCAGTAGCCGAACAGGCTGCGGAAGGTGTCGAGGAACGCCACCTTCCGCGCGGTCGCGACCTGCCGGCCGACGAGGTCGAAGACGGCGCGCGCCTCCTGGCGCGCGAGGTGGCGCTCCCGCTTGAGCCGCCGCCGGAGCCCCGCCAGCCGGAACGGCCGCACCAGGTCGTCCAGCAGCAGGAAGGGCAGGGCCGCGAGCCCGCCGCCCGTCCCCGCGCGGATGCGGCCGACGCTGCGCTGGGTGACCGCGTCGATCGCCGCGAGCTGCGCGGGCTGGAGGTCGAAGTCCGCCGCCAGCCGCGCGCGCCGCTCCGCCTGCTCGCTGCGGATCTCCTCCAGCGACATCAGCTCGCCCTTGATGGTCCGCGGGAACTGCTGGTAGATCCAGCGGCCGACGATGCCGCTCGCCGCGACCACCATCATGGACCAGAACGAGTACACCCCCAGGCCGCGCAGCTTGCCCGCCGTGTGCAGCGCCACGAGGAACGGCCCGCTGAGGCACAGGTAGATGTGCAGGTTGAGCCAGGTGCGCATCGGCCCGCGGCCCCGCATGAATCCGAGCCGCTTGCGCGTCGAGTACAGGAAGACGCCCACCAGCATCACCGCCGCGCCGATCCACGCGAACGGGTGGCCGAGCGTCCCCGAGGGCTTGAGCGCGTCGTGCAGGGGCGAATCCGGCCGGTCCCACAGCGGGAGCGTGTAGTAGCGGCCGCTGCGGACGAGGAACAGCACGCCCACGGCCGCCGAAGCGAGGCCCACCAGCAGGATCAACCGGTCCACCTGGCGCGAGATGGTCGGGCCGGACCGGGATCCGGCGCGCACGGCGCTACCAGAGCTGATAGGACACCCCCGCGCGAAGGTACGTGCTCGTCAGGCCCGCGTACTGGCCGATGTCGCCGCTCATCGAGAAGTAGAACCCGCCGCCGAGCCGGTAGCCCAGCTCCGGCTGGACGCCGTACCGCCACAGCGTCTGCCCGCCGCCCGGCGTGATCACCACGTTCGAGGCGAACCCGAGGGCCGCCGTCAGCGGCGAGTTCCCCAGCGGGATCGGGATGCGCGTCACCAGCGAGCCGAAGTCGAACAGGTCGCCGTGCTGCGCCATCGCCGCGATCATGACGTGCCGGCTGAAGAACATCAGCGTGCCGCGCCACGTCGGGTTCGGGTCCGCGGTCCGCTTGAGGTAGCCCGCCGTCAGCTCGAGCGAGGAGGAGCCGAGGCCGTGGCCCAGCGTCGCGGTCAGCTCCGTCAGCCGGCCCGGCAGCGGGAATGTGTCGCCCAGGGCCACCATCGAGAACAGCTCCATCGGGAGCTGCGTCTGGTACGCCAGGCCGCCGCGGAAGCCAAGTGGCAGGGTCGTGTTCACCGCGGCCGAGAGATCGGTGAGCCGGAAGCCGCGGAAGTTCTCCCACCCCGCGCCGTGGTCCACGTCGGTCATCAGCGAGAACGACGTGCCGGGCGACGGGCTCCAGAAGGTCTGCGCCGAAAACCACGTGCGCCGGATCTGGCTCCACTGCCACTCGGTGGCGCCGCTCAGCGAGCCCGAGAGCGTCTGGCCCGTGAACCCCCAGTAGGCGCCGGCGCGGGCCACCTGCGACGAGGGCTCCATCGTGAACACGTCCGGGGCGTAGCCTGCGAGCACGCCGATCCGCTGGCCGCCCGAGGGCTGCACCTCGAGGCGGGCGCCGTCCAGGTAGCCGATGCCCGGCGCGTCCGCGGGCAGGAAGCGCCCGAGGGAGAGGTTCCACCAGCCACCCGGCGGCGCGACGCGCGCCTCGAGCAGGTAGACGAGCGTCGAGCTGCCCGTGAGTCCGAGCGTGCTCAGCTCCGGGGCGCCGTTCCGGAACCGCGTCGTCCCGCGCGCGGCGAAGCTCAGCCACGAGGTCAGGGGGCCGCTCAGCGCCACGCTCCCGGACGTCTGGTACGTGGTGAGCGACTGCGGCCCGCCGGCCGAGTTGGCGCTCTGGTCGAGCTGGAAGTTGCCGCGCCAACGGGCGTACGGCCCGGTGCGTCGAGGTGGCGGCGGCACCGGCGGCGGCGGCGCGCTCTCGGCCGGTGGCGGCGCCACGGCGGCGGCCGCGCTCTCGGCGGGCGGCGCGGGGGCCGCGACCCCGGTATCGGGCGGAGGCGTCGGTGCGGCCGCGACGGCGTGCGGCGGCGGATGCGGGGCGAAGCGGACCAGCTGGCCCACGGCGACGCGCACGGCGGGACCGACGAGCCGGGCGCTCGCCGTCGCCTGCGCGACGCTCAGGACCACCGCGTGGCCCACGACGCTCTGGTCGTTCGCCACGAACTCCAGCGTGTCGCCCACCATCAGGCCCGCCGCGCGGCCAGCCGCGACGAACACCAGGTTCTCGGTGCGGTAGGTGATGCGCGTCGTGTCGGAGCGCGCGGCGGCGGTGTCCTGCTGGGCGCGCAGGGAAGGGGGTGCGGCGATCGTCCCTGCCACGAGTGTCACGAGCAGGGCGCGGCGGACGTGCGCGATCAGGCCCGGACCGGATTCCTCCGGTGGGCCCAGTCGAGCCACTCGCTGAGCACGATCAGCGTCCACAGCGCCCGGCCATGATCCGCCTTCCTCGAACAGTGCTCGGCCAGCAAGCCCAGCGCGGCGTCGCGCCGGACGTCCACCTCCGCGAGGCGCGAGGATCCCACGCGCTCGGCGGCCCAGTCGTACAGCGGTCCGCGCAGCCAGCCCGACAACGGCACCGACAGGCCTCGCTTGCGGCGATGCACGATGCTCCGCGGCAGGTACCGGGTCGCGTACCGCTTCAGGAACACCTTGGTCGTCACGCCGCGTACCCGGTCGGCCTCGGGCAGCGTGGCGGCGTACTCGATCACCGCCTGGTCCAGGAACGGCGCCCGAAGCTCCAGCGCCGAGTTCATGCTGGCGCGGTCGGCCTTGGTCAGCAGGCCTTCCGCCAGCGAGGTCTCCAGATCGTGGCGCTGCACCGCGTCCAGCAGCGCGACCCCGTCCAGCGACTCATTCCGGGCCTCCGGCTCGCCCACGCCCAGACGGGCGAGGAGGGCTGGCCCGACGTTCGAAGTCCATTCGGCGTGCCGACGCACTCCGTCCAGCTCTGCCGAGGCAACGAACTTCTTGAGAAGAAAGGAGATGCTGACCTTCTTGTCGCTCGGAGGCCAAGCCTCGACGAGCCGCCGGCACATCCGTACGACTACGGAGGGTAGCATGGCGTAACGCTGCGCCACAAGTGCGCCGATGTACGTCGGATAGCCGCCGAACAGCTCGTCGCCGCCCTCGCCCACCAGCGCCACCTTCACATCCTCGGCGGCGCGCCGCGCCAGGAGCGCGGTCGGGACCCAAGCCGGGTCGGCCAGCGGCTCGCCGGCGTGGGCGATCAGCTCGGCCAGCACCGGGGGGAACGCCTCCGGCTTGACCCACACGGCGTCGCACGCGATGCCGAGGCGCGCGGCGATCTGCTGCGCGAAGAGCCCCTCGTCGTAGGACTGCTCCGCGAAGCGCAGGGTGTAGGCCTGGAGCGGGTAGTCGGGCCGCTCGCGCCGCGCCACCGCGGCGACGAGCGAGGAGTCGATGCCGCCGCTCAGGAACGCGCCGTACCTGACGTCCACCTCGCTCTGGCGCTGCACCGCCCGCCGGAAGACCGCATCGAAGGCGTCGCCAGCGGGCGGCACCTTGGGCTCGGTCGCGATCGACCAGCGCCAGTAGCGGCGGCGCCGCGCGCCGCCCCCGTCCAGGACCACGAGCTCGGCGGGTCCCACCTTCTGCACCTCGCGGAACGGCGAGGCGGGCGAGCGGAAGTAGCCGACGCGGAGGAAGGAGCGGAGCGCCCCCGGGTCGAGGCTCAGGGGCTGCGCGGGCTCGGCGGCGAGGGCCGCGATCTCCGTCGCGACGCGCACGCCGTCGGCCCCGGCGGCGAAGAAGAGCGGGCGCTCCCCCGCGCGGTCGCGGGCCAGCAGCAGGCGCCGCTCGCGCGGGTCCCAGACGACGATCGCGAACGCGCCCACGAGGCGTTCGGCGAAGGCCTCGCCCAGCTCGGCGTAGAGGCCGGGGATCACGGCGACGTCGGTCTCGAGCGTGGGCGCCCGGCCGCGCGCACGCAGGAACTCGCGCAGCTCGGCGTGGTTGTCGATCTCGCCGTTGCACACGGCCACGATGCCGGAGGAAGCGTCGAGCACCGGCTGCTGGCCGCTGGCGAGCCCGCGGATGGCGAGCCGCGTCGCACCCAGCGTGGCGTCGCCGCGGGTCGCGAAGCCGCGGTCGTCGGGGCCGCGGTGCGCGAGCGCGTCGAGCATCGCCTCGACCGAGCGCTCGCGGGCGGCGGCGTCGAGGGCGCCGCCCCGGGACACGACGCCGCACACGCCGCACATCTCAGGGCCCCGGGGGCGCGGGAATCGCCGCGCCCCACCAGCCCGGCGCGACGGAGGACACGCGGCCGGCGGCGCGCGAGGCGAGCGAGTCGAGCGTGGCCCGGTGGGCGGCGTCGGCGAGGATGAACGCCGGGCGGCTGCGCCACGCGATCCACGCGCCGATGTCCGAGAGCCGTACGACGCCGGGCGGCCAGGTTTCCGAGCGGCGCAGCAGGAACGTCACATAGTTGCTCGTCGTCTCGCTGCCGTCCCGCGTGACGAGGGTCATCGTGCGCCCGAGGTAGAACGGGACGCCGTTCGGCAGGCACTCCAGGCACGCCAGCTCGGTCCCGGGCGGCAGGGCGGGCATGCTGCGCGCGAGGGCGCGGCCGGAATCTCCCTCGGCGTAGGCCCGGGCGCCGCCGAACGCGACGGTCAGGAGGAACAGGGGCGGAAGCGCGAACGCGGCGCCCACCAGGCGCAGGTCGCGCCGCGCCACGCCGGCCGCGGCGAGCGCCGCCAGCGCGGCCAGCGGCCAGAGCATCGGGCGGAGCGCGAGGCCGAGGCCCTCGATCTCGCCGCCGGCGTGGAGCCGGGCGGGCAGGCCGCCCGGCGCGTGGCGCGCGAGCGCCAGGAGGACGGCGCCCGCGGCGGCGATGACGGCCAGGGCCGCGGCGCCGCGCAGCACGAGCCCCCGCGCCCGGCCGGGCCGCTCGCACGCGAGGTCCAGCACGCGCGCCGTCAGCATCCCCAGGGCCACGACCGCCGTGAGCACGTAGCCCGGCAGCTTGGACTGCGACATCGAGAAGAAGAGCACCACCACCACGGCCCAGACGATCAGCAGGCGGTCGGCGCGCGTCCAGCGCGCCCGCGCGCGCCACGCGGCGGCCGCGGCCTCGGGGAGCAGGACGCTCCACGGGAACAGCACGGCGAGCACCACGGGCGCGTAGTACCAGAACGGCGCGGTGCGGTGGAAGGCCGGGCTCGTGAAGCGGTGGAACGACTCCTCGACGAGGCCGTAGTACGGGAAGTCGTGGCGCACGAGCGCCACGCCGAAGAACCACGGCAGCACGATCAACAGGAAGACGAGCACGTTGAGCGGCGCGAACACGCGGCGCAGCGCGGGCCGGTTGCCGTCGAGCAGGTCGAAGGCCACGAGCACGAGGAGCGGGAGGATGATGCCCACCGGTCCCTTGACCAGGACCGCGACGGCGGCGCACGCGGCGGCGCCGACGTACCACCGGCCGCGCGCCGGCTCCTCGAGCTCCTCCGCGTGCCAGCCCGCCAGGATCGCCGCGATCACGAACAAGGCCAGCACCATGTCGAGGATGACGATGCGGGCGAACGCGATCACGAGCGGCGTGGTGCCCACCACGAGGACGGAGAGGGCGGCGGCCCGCTCGCCCCACGCGCGCCGGCTGAAGGCCCACGCGAGGGCCAGGACGCCGGCGGCGGCGAGCGCGGCGGGCAGCCGCGCCGCGGTCTCGTTCTCGCCCAGGGCGTCCATCGAGAGGGCGACCATCCGGAAGTACAGCGCCGGCTTGTCGAGGTAGGGCAGGCCGTCGTAGGTCGGGACGAGCCACGCGCCGGCGTCCTTCATCTCGCGCGCCACTTCCGCGTTGCGGCCCTCGTCGGGGGCGACGAGCGGCAGGGAGCCGAGGCGCGCGAACAGGCAGACGGCGGCGACCGCGATGCACGCGGCCGGCAGGAGGAGCCGGCCTTTCATCGCGGCGTCCCGAGCGCGCGGCGGGCCCGCGCGAACACGCGGTGGAACATCGGCCGCGTCAGGAGGCGCGTGCTGGTGTTGCGCCGGCTGGGGTGGTACGAGGCGATGAGGAGCCGGCCGTCGGGCAGCCGGGTCTCGGCACCGTGCGCGAACTTCGGGCGGTGGCCCGCCGCGAGCCGCGCCGCCCAGCCCGACGCCGCGAGCCAGCCGTCGTGGGCGAAGTGCCCGAGCGCCACCACCACCTCGACGCGCGTGAGCAGGGCGATCTCCGCCGCCAGGTAGGGGCGGCACGCCGCCGTCTCGGAGGGCGAGGGCCGGTTCCCCGGCGGCGCGCAGCGCACCGCCGCGGTCACGTAGCAGTCCTCGAGCGACAGCCCGTCGTCGCGGGAGACCGATGCCGCCTGGCTGGCAAAGCCGAAGCGGTGCAGCGCCTCGTACAGCCAGTCGCCGCTCGCATCGCCGGTGAACATGCGTCCGGTCCGATTGCCGCCGTGCGCGGCCGGCGCGAGTCCCACGACGAGGAGCCGGGCGCGCTCGTCGCCGAAGCCGGGCACCGGCCGGCCCCAGTAGGTCTGGTCCCTGAACTCACGCTTCCTCTCGCGGGCCACGTCGCGGCAATAGCGACGCAGCCGCCGGCACCGCTCGCAGGCGACCACGGCGCGCTGCACGGCACCCACCGACGCGTAGGGATGCGCCGGCGTCAAGCGGCGCCGAGGAACGCTTCGACCGAGCTGGCGAAGGTGGCGACGTCGATCGGCTTGGTGAGGTAGCCGCTGAAGCCCGCCCGGAGCGCCTTCTCGCGGTCGCCGCTCATCGCGTGGGCCGTGAGCGCCACCACCGGCGGGCGCGCGGCGGCCAGCGTGGCGTTCAGCTTCTCCAGGAGCTGGAAGCCGTCCTCCCCGGGGAGCTGGATGTCGAGCAGCACGATCGCGGGCGCCTCGCGCTGCATCGTCTCCAGCAGCTGCTCGCCGCCGGGGAGCCCCGCGACCTGGTGTCCGCGGATCGTGAGGACCGCGCGGAACAGCTTCATGTTGTCGGGGTTGTCCTCGACGATCAGGATCTTGGCCACGAGCCCTCGGCTCCTGCGCGCCGCAGCACGGCGCGCACGCGGACGACCAGCGATGATGGCTGGATCGGCTTGGTCAGATAATCCTCGGCCCCCAACTCGATGCAGCGGGCCTCCGTCGCAGGATCGTCATGCACGGTGACGACCACGACGGGAACGGCGCGCCCGGCCAGGCGGCGCCGCAGCGCCTCGAGGACCCCGAAGCCGTCCAGGCGGGGCATGTCCATGTCCAGCAGCAGAATGGCCGGATTGAGACGCTGCGCTTGGTCCAGGGCATCCAGTCCGTCCTGCGCCTCGGCGACGTCGAATCCCTGCGACTTCATGATCGTCATCACCAGCGTGCGCATCGCGGGATCGTCGTCGGCGATCAGCACCAGCGGGGGCTTCGGCGGAGCTGCCGCGCCTTCCGCCGGCCCCGGCGCGGACTCGGCCCGCGCGGAGACCGGTGCCCGGACTTCCTCAGTGGCCGGCCTGGGCGCCGGCCTGGGTACGGGTGCCGGCGCCGGCTTGGGGGGCGCGGGAGCCGGCGCCGGGGCGCGGACCGGCGCCGTCGCGGCGGGACGAACGGCGGCAGGCTCGAGCTCGAGCGCGGGCGCGCCTACGACCCGCGACAGCTCCTCATAGGAGGTCTCGCCCGTCCAGACGCGTCGCAGCCCGGCCTGCCAGAGCGTGCGCATCCCGTAGCGCTGCCCGGCCCGCACCACCGAGTCGACCGGCGCCCCCGATGCGATGGAGCCCGCGATGGAGGCGTCGATCGTCAGCGTCTCGTGGATCGCCGCGCGCCCCCGGTATCCCGTGAAGCCGCACTCGGAGCATCCCTTGGGCGTCCGCACGGCGACCAGCAGGGGGGAATCGCCCGGCGGCCGGCTGGGCGGCGGCAGCGTGGCGACGTCGGCCTTTTGCGCGCACCGGTCGCACAGCCGCCGGATCAGGCGCTGGCTCACGATGCCGCGCAGCGACGACGCGATGACGCGGTCATCGAGGCGGAGCTCGCGCAGCCGCGAGATCGTGGATGCCACGTCCTTGGTGCGCAGGATCGCGAGGATCAGCCTCCCCGACCGCGCCGCCTGCCAGGTCACCTCCGCGGTCTCCGAATCGCGGATCTCGCCGACCAGGATCACCTCGGGGTTCTGCCGCAACGCCGAGCGCAGGCCCTCCGCGAAGGTGAACTTGCTCTTCGCGCTGACCTCGATCTGGTTGACGCCCTGAAGGCGGAGCTCGATCGGCGCTTCGACCGTCGCGACGCTGCTGGCCCTCGCTTGCACGCGGCTGAAGGCGGCGTACGCCGTCGTGGTGGTGCCGCTGTTGGTGGGCCCGACGACCAGGATCGCGCCGTCGCGGCTCGCCACCAGTTCCTCGAGGGCAGCCTGCTCGTCCGGCCACAGGCCCAGCTCGCCGAGCGACGTGACCGGCGCGTCGGGATCGCGGAGCCGGAGCAGCACGCTCTCGCCCAATCGTCCCACCGGCGCGGTGGAGACCCTGAGGTCCCACGGCTTGCCGTCCACCCGGGCGGCGGCACGCCCTTCGTGGGGATGGAGCGGGTCGGCGATGTCCAGGTTCGCGATGACCTTGAGCCGCCGCACGACCGAGCCCGCCGCGTCGTGCGGCACCCGCGCGACCTCCTTGAGCACGCCGTCGATGCGGTAGCGGACCACGAGTCCCAGCTCGGACGGCTCGAAGTGCACGTCGCTGGCCCGCTCGTGCACCGCATCCGCGATGGTGGCATCCACGAGACGCGCCGCCGGCGCCTCGACCCCCGAGGCTGAGCCGGGCGCGGCGTCCGCCGAGACCTCGACCGTCCGCGCGGTGCCAAGGCCTTCCACCAGCCGCTCGATCGGGCGCTCGGGCCGGTACACCTCACCGAGGCGGTGCAGCAGCTCCGTGGGCAGCGCGTAGTGGAACTCGACTTGCCGCCCCGCCACGAAGCCGAGCGCCTGTTCGGCGTCGAGGTTCAACGGATTGGAGGTCGCGATGCGGATGACCCGGTTGGTCGCCGACAGCGGGAGCACCGCGTATTGACGAGCGACGGCCTCCGGAATGAAGTGCAGGGCGGCGGGCTCGATGTGCGCCAGGTCCGCCACCGGCACGTGCGCGGCCCGCGCCGCCTTCTGGACCACGATGTCGCCGGTCGCCCACCCGTGCTGGATCACCAGCGTCGCCGCCCACTCGGGCGCCTGGCGCCGAATTTGCTCTGCGACATCGGCCGTGAGGATCTTCTCGCGCTCGAGCGCCGCGAGCAGCCAGGCGTCGCGCGGGAAGGCGTCCACGTGGACGCTGCCGGTCACGCGGGTTGTCGATCGCGGCGCGGTCATGGCATAGGAAACAAGCGCGCTTTGTCTGCCGCGTCAAACCGGATTACATTGCGGCGTTTGCATTTCCGGGCTTCGGCCCGGGTATCGGGAGGGACGGAAACGATGCAGCGCGACGACCTCATCGTGGGCATTGCCGGCGCCGGCGGCGACGGCGTGGTGTCCGCCGGTGAGCTGCTGATCCAGGTGGCGGCCCGCGAGGGTCTGTTCGGGATGCTGGTGAAGGCCTTCGGCCCCCAGATCCGGGGCGGCGAATCGTCGGTGCGGGTGCGGCTCTCGGCGCGCCCGGTGATGGCGCAGGGCGACGACCTCGACGTGCTCATCGCGTTCAACTGGGCGGACTACGGCCGGTTCAGCGCCGAGCTCGTGCCCGACGAGCACACGCTCATCTTCGTGGACGAGATGGACAAGACGCCGGCCGCGGAGATCCCGCTGCCGGAGCGGCTCAAGGCCGGGGTGACGCGCGTCCCGTTCGAGCAGCTCGCGATCGACAAGGGCGGCAGCGCGCTCGCCAAGAACATCGTCGGCGTGGGCGTCCTGGCCGGCGCGCTGAACCTGCCGCGCGACGCCTTCGCGCGCGCGATCGAGCGCCGGTTCGCGAAGAAGGGCGAGAAGGTCGTCGCCGCCAACCTCGCGGCGCTCGACGCCGGCGTGGAGGTCTCGGCGGGGCATCACGCCAAGGTGCAGGTGCGGCCCGGGAAGCCCGAGACGCTGATGGTCGTCTCCGGGAACGACGCGTTCGCCTTCGGCTCGCTCGTGGCGGGCTGCCGATTCATGGCCGGGTACCCTATCACGCCGCAGTCCGAGGTGATGGAGTGGCTGGCGCGCGAGCTGCCGAAGTTCGGCGGCGTCATGGTGCAGCCCGAGGACGAGCTGGCGTCGATCACCATGGCCATCGGCGCCTCCTACGCCGGCGTGAAATCGCTCACCGCGTCGTCGGGACCCGGGATCGCGCTGAAGGCCGAGGCGATCGGCCTGGCCTCCATGGCCGAGGTCCCGCTGGTCGTGCTCAACGTGCAGCGCGTGGGTCCGTCCACCGGCAT